>NZ_JBIWFT010000011.1:0-232223 GCF_044763205.1 Kitasatospora sp. NPDC096204 | reverse complement strand
GAGCTGCAGTTACTCCTCGCCACCTGGGCCGGCGCCTGCCCCACCTGCCACCGCGACATCCCCACACCCATACGGACCTGACCAAGCCCTACTAGGGCGCCGGCTGGAAACTGTTGAACACGACGTCCCGGACCGGGGCCTGCGCGGCCCACTCGGTGTCCGGGACGATCCAGTAGATGGAGTACCCGTACTTGGCCGGGGTGCCGGTCACGAAGCCGCGGTTGAGCGAGTGCGTCTTCGGCGTGCCGTTGGTCCACTCCCAGTCCGCCGCGTTGGTCCACTGCCGGTAGGTGATCGCCGCCAGGTTCAGCCGCTGGTAGTTGCTGACCTGACCGCGGACGTTCGGCTCCGACTCCTGCCAGTCCGCGACCGCGCTCGCCCCCGGCGACGTGGTCCACTCGATCCGCAGCTGGCTGCCGTCGGCCGCGTTCTTGAAGATCCGCCGGTTGGCGTCCGACCCGGTCGGCTGCAGTCCGTCCGGCAGCACGACCGAGAAGCCGCTCGGGTCCTTGTACTCGTGGTACCCGGCCGGCACCCCCGCGGGCGCGGGCTGCGCCGGTGCGGGCTGGGCCGGCGCCGGGGGCTGCGCGGGAGCCGCCGGCGAACCGGCGGACTGTGCGGGCGCGTCCGGCGCCGTGGCGGGCTCACCGGTCGGCTGGGCCGGCGCCGGGGTCGGCTGGACGGGCGCCGGCGCGGGTTCGCTCGCCACCGGTTCCGTACCGGCGACCACCGGCGCGGTGGCCCCCGCGCTCCGCGTGGCCCCGCCGCCCGCCCCGGCGTCCCCGTTGCCGACCATCCGGATCACCGCCACCACGCCCGCGATCAGCAGCAGCACCACGATCACGGTGGCGATGGCCAGCCGCCGCCGGCCGGTGCGCGGATCGGCCCCGGCCGCCTGGGTCGCACCCATCGTCCACTCGCTGGTCACAGGACGGATCGACTCCGGCGCCGGATCCCCCGACGGCTTCTCGGCGGGTTCCCCGTCCTGCGCCCGACCACCGACCCGGACCGTCCCCAGCAGCCCGCCCACGGGCCGCTTGCGGCCGTCCTCGGCCTGCTCCGGCTCCTTCTCCTTCTCCTTCTCCGCGGGCTCCGGAACCTCGACCGGCTTCTCCAGCGGCACCGCGTGCTCGGTGGTCGACTCGGCCCGCGAGGTCGACTCCGCGACCACCCGCTTGAGCATCGACCGGGTCTGCGAGGCGTCCAGCCGCTCGGCCGGGTCCTTCGCCAGCAGCCCCTCGATCACCGGCAGCAGCGGCCCGGCGTTCACCGGCGCGACCAGGTCCTCGGTCATCACCGCGGTCAGCGTGGCCAGCGCCGAGCCCCGGTCGTACGGCGGCCGTCCCTCGACCATCGCGTACAGCGTGCCGCCCAGCGACCACAGGTCGGCCGGCGGCCCGGGCTTCTGCCCGCGGGCCCGCTCCGGCGAGATGTACGAGGGCGCGCCGACCAGCATCCCGGTCGAGGTGACCGAGGCGTCGCCCTCCACACTGGCGATGCCGAAGTCGGTGAGCACCACCCGGCCGTCCTCGCCGATCAGCACGTTGGACGGCTTGACGTCCCGGTGCAGGATGCCCAGCGCGTGCGCCGCGCTCAGCACGCCCAGCACGTCCAGCGCGATCTCCGCGGCCCGGGCGGGCGACAGCGGCCCGTCCTCCCGCACCACGTCGGCCAGCGAACGGGACTCGACCAGTTCCATGACGATCCACGGCCGGTCGTCCTCGTCGACCACGTCGAAGACCGTCACCGCCGAGCTGTGCCGGATCCGCGCGGTCGCCTTCGCCTCGCGCAGCGTCCGGGTGATCAGCCGGTGCTTCTCCTCCTCATCGACGCTGGCGTTCATCCGCAGTTCCTTGACCGCGACGGTCCGGCCCAGCATCTCGTCCTCGGCGCGCCAGACCGTACCCATGCCACCGCGCCCGAGCACGCCGTTCAGGCGGTAGCGGCCCGCCAGGAGGCGGCCGGTGGAACCCTGCGCCTGGGTCATTCGGAACGTTCCCCCATGTGCTGCCGGCGGTCGTGGTGACGGCGCGTCGGCCCGACCTGGGTCCCGAACGCCCAAGCCTCCATCATCCCCTGTCCCGAGGTCCCTCGACCACCCGCCCCCCGCCACAAGCCGGGACGAACCGGAACGGGTGCGGCGCTCCGTGCCCGATCTGTGATCGAAAACTCGCCAAGATCCGCCCCGGTCACTGCTACCGTTCGGCAGCTCATCGTCTTTCCGGGGGGATTCGACGCCCATGACCGCACCCGCACCGGGCGCTGACGGCCCATCGACCCGGCCGCGCACCGCCCAGCACTACTCGGTCGCACCGCTCCCGGCCGCCCCCGAGGGCTACATCGCCCCCGGCATGCCCGGCGCCCACGTCCCCGGCTTCGAACCCGCCGAACCCGCACCCCGCCCCGTCCCCCGCCGCCGCACCGCCCTGGCCGTGGCCCTGGCCCTGCTCGCCATGCTCCTCGGCGGCCTCGCCTACGGCAGCGCCCCCCTGCGCGCCGCCGACAGCCTCGGCTGGCTGGCCATCGCCCCCGCCGGCCTGGTCGCCCTCCCTCTCGGCCGCCTCGGCGGCCAGGGCCGCTTACTCCCCCCACTCGGCGCCCTCCTCGCCGCCGGCGCCCTCCTCCTCGGCCAACTGATCGAACACCTCCGCCGCGTCCGCCCCGAGGCCCCCACCCCCCACGGCCTCCTGAACGACACCCTCACCACCTGGCGCGCCGACCTCCGCCCCCTCGACGCCGCCTTCTACGCCATCGCCCTCATCGGCGGCTACCTCCTCACCCGTCGCACGGCCACCCGCAGCTGACCACCCCACACCCCGGAAAGCCCACGGGCGCGCGGGCCGAAGCCCGCGCGCCCGTACGGAAAAGCCCGAGGGCCCCCACCACCGGCAGGGGCCCTCGACACCACACACCTCGAACGTCAGCGGTGGGCCAGCGCCGGGTTCACCGTCACCTCGACCCGCTGGAACTCCTTGAGCTCCGTGTACCCCGTCGTGGCCATCGCCCGCCGCAGCGCGCCGAACAGGTTCATGGTCCCGTCCGGGGTGTGCGAGGGCCCGGTCAGGATCTCCTCGGTAGTGCCGACCGTCCCGAGGTCCACCCGCTTGCCCCGCGGCAGCTCCTCGTGGACGGCCTCCATCCCCCAGTGGAACCCCTTGCCCGGAGCGTCCGTGGCCCGCGCCAGCGCCGCGCCGATCATCACCGCGTCCGCCCCACAGGCGACGGCCTTCGGGATGTCCCCGCTGTACCCGACCCCGCCGTCGGCGATCACGTGCACGTAGCGCCCACCGGACTCGTCCATGTAGTCACGACGGGCCGCCGCCACGTCGGCCACGGCGGTGGCCATCGGCACCTGGATGCCCAGCACGTTCCGGGTGGTGTGGGCCGCGCCCCCGCCGAACCCGACCAGCACACCGGCGGCGCCGGTCCGCATCAGGTGCAGCGCCGCGGTGTACGTGGCGCACCCGCCGACGATCACCGGAACGTCCAGCTCGTAGATGAACTGCTTGAGGTTGAGCGGCTCGGCGGCACTGGAGACGTGCTCGGCCGAGACGGTGGTGCCGCGGATGACGAAGACGTCGACGCCCGCGTCCACCACGGCCTTGGAGAACTCCGCGGTGCGCTGCGGCGACAGCGCGGCGGCGGTGACGACGCCGGAGTCGCGGACCTCCTGGATCCGCTGCTTGATCAGCTCGGCACGGATCGGCGCGGCGTAGATCTCCTGGAGCCGGCGGGTCGCGGTGGACTCGTCGGTGATCGCGGCGATCTCGTCCAGCAGCGGCTGCGGGTCCTCGTAGCGGGTCCACAGGCCTTCGAGGTTCAGCACGCCCAGACCGCCGAGGCGGCCGATCCGGATGGCCTGCTGCGGCGAGACCACGCTGTCCATCGGGGCGGCCAGGAACGGCAGCTCGAAGCGGTAGGCGTCGATCTGCCAGGCGATCGAGACCTCCTTCGGGTCACGCGTACGCCGGCTGGGGACGACGGCGATGTCGTCGAAGGCGTACGCCCGTCGGCCGCGCTTGCCTCGCCCGATCTCGATCTCAGTCACTTCGAGCCCTTCTGCTTTGTTGCTCATGCCCACCGGGTCACCCCGGCCGCACCCCAGTATCCCGTACTACCGCTGGTCCCGCCCCGACGCCCCACGGCCGGACGCCCCCACGCCCCACGGCCCCGAAAGCGCGAGGGGCCCGCCACCGCAGTGCGGCAGCGGGCCCCTCGGTCGTTCACACCGTTCAGCGGGACGAGTAGTTCGGCGCCTCGACGGTCATCTGGATGTCGTGCGGGTGGCTCTCCTTGAGGCCCGCCGAGGTGATCCGGACGAACCGGCCCTTGCTCTCCATCTCGGCGACGGTGGCGGCGCCGACGTAGCCCATGGTCTGGCGCAGGCCGCCGACCAGCTGGTGCAGCACGGCCGACAGCGGGCCGCGGTAGGGCACCTGGCCCTCGATGCCCTCGGGGACGAGCTTGTCGTCCGAGGCCACCTCGGCCTGGAAGTAGCGGTCCTTGGAGTACGACCGGCCCTGGCCGCGGGACTGCATGGCGCCCAGCGAGCCCATGCCGCGGTAGGACTTGAACTGCTTGCCGTTGATGAACAGCAGCTCGCCCGGGGACTCCTCGCAGCCGGCCAGCAGCGAGCCGAGCATCACGGTGTCGGCACCGGCGGCCAGCGCCTTGCCGATGTCGCCCGAGTACTGCAGGCCGCCGTCGCCGATGACCGGGACGCCGGCCGCCTGGCAGGCCACCGCAGCCTCGTAGATGGCGGTGATCTGCGGGACGCCGATGCCGGCGACCACGCGGGTGGTGCAGATGGAACCGGGGCCGACGCCGACCTTGACGCCGTCCACGCCGGCGTCGATCAGCGCCTGGGCGCCGTCCCGGGTGGCGACGTTGCCGCCGACCACGTCGATCTTGACGGCCGACTTGATCTTCTCGATCCAGGCCAGCGCGTTGTGGCTGTGGCCGTGCGAGGTGTCCACCACGAGGAAGTCCACGCCGGCCTCGACCAGGGCCTGGGCCCGGTCGAACGCCTCGGCGCTGGCACCGACGGCGGCACCGACCAGCAGACGGCCCTCGGCGTCCTTGGCGGCGTTCGGGTACTGCTCGGCCTTGACGAAGTCCTTGACGGTGATCAGGCCCTTGATCCGGCCCTCGTCGTCGACCAGCGGCAGCTTCTCGATCTTGTGGCGGCGCAGCAGGGCCATCGCGTCCACACCGGAGATGCCGACCTTGCCGGTGATCAGCGGCATCGGGGTCATGATCTCGCGGACCTGGCGGCTGCGGTCCGACTCGAAGGCCATGTCACGGTTGGTGACGATGCCGAGCAGCTTGCCCGCCTCGTCGGCGATCGGCACGCCGGAGATGCGGAACTTGGCGCACAGCGCGTCGGCCTCGGCCAGGGTGGTCTCGGGGCCGACCGTGATCGGGTCGGTGACCATGCCGGACTCGGACCGCTTCACCAGGTCGACCTGGTTGGCCTGGTCCTCGACCGACAGGTTGCGGTGCAGCACGCCGACGCCGCCCTGGCGCGCCATCGCGATGGCCATGCGCGACTCGGTGACCTTGTCCATCGCCGCGGAGAGCAGCGGGATGTTGACGCGCACGTTCCGGGAGACCCGCGAGGACGTGTCCACCTGGTTGGGCAGCACCTCGGAGGCCCCGGGCAGCAGCAGCACATCGTCGTACGTGAGCCCGAGCATGGCGAACTTCTCGGGTACGCCTGCGGCGTTGTAAGACATTTGGGGGGTACCTTCCGTGGCCGGCCTTATCCGCTCACGCCCTGAGGGTGGGGGCGCATTCATCGCTCACTCGCGCAGACCGCCGAAGCCGGGTGCAATGGGAGGATCCTCCAGGGGGACCCCGCGCGCACCCGTCAAACTTTGGCAACCCGCCCAGGCGCCGATACCCAATGGTACTGGCACCGCGAATGTGTCCTCGTGTGCCCTTGACAACATCCCCACCCTGGGGCTCATTCCCCCCGCAACCGGAGGAACCGGCACGAACCCGGACGGCCGGACGGCCCGGTCCGCGCGGTCAGGAGGACTCCTCCGCGAGCGCCCGCAGCCGGCTGAGCGCCCGGTGCTGGGCGACCCGGACGGCGCCGGGTGACATCCCGAGCACCTCCCCGGTCTCCTCCGCCGAGAGCCCGGCGGCCACCCGCAGCAGCACCAGTTCGCGCTGACGGGCCGGCAGGTTGGAGAGCAGTTCCTTCGCCCAGGCCGCGTCGCTGCTCAGCAGCGCCTGCTCCTCCGGGCCGAGCGCCTCGTCCGGCACCTCGGGCAGGTCGTCCTGCGGCACGACGGTCGAACCGGGCCCGCGCATCGCGGCCCGCTGGAGATCGGCGATCTTGTGCGCGGCGATCCCGTACACGAAGGCCTCGAACGGGCGCCCCTGGTCCTTGTACCGGGGCAGCGCGCAGAGCACCGCGACGCAGACCTCCTGCGCGACGTCGTCCACGTGGTGCCGGGCCCCGCCGGGCAGCCGGACCAGCCGCGCGCGGCAGTACCGCAGCGCCAGCGGGTGGACGTAGGCGAGCAGCGCGTCGATCGCCGGGCCCTCGCCGCGCACCGCGGCCGCGACCAGCTCGCCCACCAGCGGCGAGCCGCCCGTGCCGAGCACCGGCGGGCGGCCCGGCCCGGTCTCCTCGGCGGAACCCCCGGGATCGGCGTACGACGGATCGTGGCCCGGACCGGAGGGCTCGGCCTCCACCGGGTCCGCCTGGCCGGCCGCACCGGCGACGTCGTCACGCATCGGTCCATGGTGCCTGGTCGAGCGGGAAAACGCGGCACCGCGTCCGGAGTTGTGCACCGGAACGTTATGCGCTGCGGCACCGTACGACGTGCCGCGCACCACCGGCCCCTCCTGCACCGTGCCGCCTCCCGCCCCGCCGCCGTCGGTGGTCCCGTCCGTCGCGCCGTCCGCCGAGTGTCCCGCGGCCGTGTGGTTCGCCGCAGTGCCTGTCCGCTGGTCCCCGAGGTGCTCCACTCCTCCATGGTGCAACCTCGGGACCGTAACGTCACACGCCCGTGCGGGACCCGCTCCGGGAACCGCCGGCGGCACGCCGCAACCGGCGGCGCCGCCGGTGGTCAGCGGACCAGGCCCCAGCGGAAGCCCAGCGCCACCGCGTGCGCCCGGTCGGAGGCCCCGAGCTTCTTGAACAGCCGTCGGGCGTGGGTCTTGACGGTGTCCTCGGAGAGGAACAGCTCGCGGCCGATCTCGGCGTTGCTGCGGCCGTGGCTCATGCCCTCCAGCACCTGGATCTCACGCGCCGTCAACGTCGGCGCGGCACCCATGTCCGGGCTGCGCAGCCGGCGCGGGGCGAGCCGCCAGGTCGGGTCGGCGAGGGCCTGGGTGACGGTGGCCCGCAGCTCGGCGCGCGAGGCGTCCTTGTGCAGGTACCCGCGGGCACCCGCGGCGACCGCCAGCGCGACCCCGTCGAGGTCCTCGGCGACGGTGAGCATGATGATCCGCGCGCCCGGGTCGGCGGACAGCAGCCGCCGGACCGTCTCGACCCCGCCGAGGCCGGGCATCCGGACGTCCATCAGAACGAGATCGGAGCGGTCGGCCACCCAGCGGCGGAGGACCTCCTCCCCGTTCGTCGCGGTGGTGACCCGGTCCACACCGGGTACGGTCGCGACCGCGCGGCGAAGCGCCTCGCGGGCGAGCGGGGAATCGTCGCAAACGAGAACGGAAGTCATGACCGTCGTCCTCCGCAGCTGATCCGCGTCACGTTGAGCCTCCTGGCTGGTACGAACCTCTCCGACACGGCCGATCGGCGACAGACTCCGTGCGATCGCCCCAACCTGCCCGCGATCGTTCCCGACGTCCGGCGCCCGCTAACCGCCTCCGCACTTCCAACGACCGTCACTCGAATGAGTTACGGCCTTCGGGGCCATCTCCACCACTGTACGTGGCCAATCCATTACCGATCAGCCGCATCGCGGTGCACACGCCGCACTTTTGCGCAGCTCGCGCGCGGTCGGCGTACGACCCGCACACCGAGTCGGCACGTCGCGCGCCCGTCGGCCACCCGATTGCCACGCCCGCGCCCGGCGGAGCCCTTGCCCACTATGCCCGCTTTTATAGCTTTCGTATGGTCATTGACTGTTGTGCCAGTGTGTGGGTGACTTGTCCATGGAGTTGCCTTAAGTCATATTTCCAGGTGTCCACACCAGTGCAGAAGCCCGCCGCACCGCTCGGCAGCAGACCCGCCGAACGCCCGGCCCACGGCCGACAGCCTCTGAAGGGAATGAGCCATGGCAGATTTCTCCCGCCTCCCCGGTCCCAACGCGGACCTCTGGGACTGGCAGCTCTCCGCAGCCTGCCGTGGCGTGGACAGCTCGCTCTTCTTCCACCCCGAGGGCGAGCGCGGGGCCGCGCGCAGTTCGCGCGAGGCCAGCGCCAAGGAGGTCTGCATGCGCTGCCCGGTGATCGCCGAGTGCGCGGCGCACGCGCTGGCGGTCCGCGAGCCGTACGGCGTCTGGGGCGGGATGACCGAGGACGAGCGCGAGGAGATGCTGGGGCGCTCACGACACCGGCTGATCGAGGTCCCGCTCACCCCGCCGACGGTCGCCCAGCGCTAGACCCGCCCCTACGAGCGCCGTGAAGAAACGTTTCTTCGCGGCGCTTCAGCCTGTCGGCCCACCGTACGCCCGTCAGTTCACCCTGAGTGCGGCGCCACGGCGACTCCGTCACCCACCGTCAGCGATCGGCGGCCGCCCCCGCCAGCCGCTCCAGCATCAGCGCGACGGCCGGCACCTCGGCCAGGTCCGGCAGGGTCAGCGCGACCACCTGGCGCACCGCCGGCGCCCCGGAGGCCGTCCGCACCGGCACCGTCGACACGCCGTCAGGGCGCACCGACCGGAGCGCCAGCCGCGGCAGCACCGCCACCCCCAGCCCGGCCGCCACCAGGCCGACCACCGCCGGGTAGTCGTCCGTCGCGAAGTCGATCCGGGGCTCGAAGCCCGCCCCGGCACACAGCTCCACCAGGTGCCCCCGGCACTGCGGGCAGCCGGCGATCCACTGCTCCCCCGCCAGCTCGGCCAGCCCCACGCCCTGCCCGGCCAGCGGGTGGGCGGCGGGCAGCAGGCCCACCAGCGGGTCGTCCAGCAGCGGGGTGACCACCAGGTCGGACCAGTCCGTGCCGGCGGTCAGCTGCTGCGCCTCCAGGTTGGCCTCGGCCCGCGCCTCGCGCGGCGTACCGTGGGCGGGCGCCGGGAGCGCGACGGCGCCGTCGGACTGCGGGTAGCGGAAGGCCAGCGCGATCTCGCACTCGCCGCCGCGCAGCATCGCCAGCGACTCCGGCGGCTCCGCCTCGACCAGCGACACGCGCACCCCCGGATGGCTGTCCCGCAGGCGGGCGACCGCGGGCGGCACCAGGGTGGAACTCGCGGTCGGGAAGGAGACCAGCCGCACCCGCCCGGCCCGCAGCCCGGCGATCGCGGCCACCTCCTCCTCGGCGGCGGAGAGCCCCGCCAGGATTCCGGTGGCATGCTTGAGCAGGACCCGCCCGGCCTCGCTGAGCTGCATCCCGCGGCCCGAGCGGACCACCAGCGGGGTGTCCACCGACTTCTCCAGGGCCTTCATCTGCTGGCTGATGGCGGGCTGGGTACACCCCAGCTCGCGGGCGGCGGCGGAGAAGGAGCCGGTGCGGGCGACGGCACGCAGGACGCGCAGGTGGCGGGCCTCGATCATGCCTTAGTTATAAGGCAATCTTTGCAATCTGCAAAATTCTACTGATAGTTGAAGCGTGCAGATGAACGCCGGAGGCCCGGCCCGCCGCCCCTCGCGGGGCGCGGACCGGGCCTCCGGTCAGGCGTCGGAGCCTCAGTGCGAGTGGCCGTGGCCGTGCGAGTGGCCGTGACCGTTGTCGGCCTCCTCCTCCTTCTTCTCCACCACGAGGGTCTCGGTGGTGAGGAGCAGGGAGGCGATCGAGGCGGCGTTCTCCAGGGCGGAGCGGGTGACCTTGACCGGGTCGATGACGCCGGCCTTCACCAGGTCGCCGTACTCGCCGGTGGCGGCGTTGTAGCCCTGGCCGGCCTCCAGCTCGGAGACCTTGGAGGTGATGACGTAACCCTCCAGGCCGGCGTTCTGGGCGATCCAGCGCAGCGGCTCGTGCAGCGCCTTGCGGACCACGGCGACACCGGTGGCCTCGTCGCCCGACAGGCCCAGGCCGTCCTCCAGCACCTTGGCGGCGTGGACCAGGGAGGCGCCACCACCGGCGACGATGCCCTCCTCGACCGCGGCGCGGGTCGCCGAGATGGCGTCCTCCAGGCGGTGCTTGCGCTCCTTCAGCTCCACCTCGGTGGCGGCGCCGACCTTGATGACGCAGACGCCGCCGGCCAGCTTGGCCAGGCGCTCCTGCAGCTTCTCGCGGTCCCAGTCGGAGTCGGTCGCGGCGATCTCGCCCTTGATCTGGGCGACGCGGCCGGCCACGGCCTCGGCGTCACCGGCACCGTCGACGACCGTGGTCTCGTCCTTGGTGATGGTCACGCGGCGGGCGGTGCCCAGCACGTCCAGGCCGACCTGGTCGAGCTTGAGGCCGACCTCCTCGGAGATGACCTGGCCACCGGTCAGGACGGCCAGGTCGCCGAGGATCGCCTTGCGGCGGTCGCCGAAGCCCGGGGCCTTGACGGCGACGGCGTTGAAGGTGCCACGGATCTTGTTCACGACCAGGGTCGACAGCGCCTCGCCGTCGACGTCCTCGGCGATGATCAGCAGCGGCTTGGAGGCACCGCCCTGGAGGATCTTCTCCAGCAGCGGCAGCAGCTCCTGGATGGAGGAGATCTTGCCCTGGTTGATCAGGATGTACGGGTCCTCCAGGACCGCCTCCTGCCGCTCCGCGTCGGTGACGAAGTACGGCGACAGGTAGCCCTTGTCGAACTGCATGCCCTCGGTGAAGTCCAGCTCCACGCCGAAGGTGTTCGACTCCTCGACGGTGATGACACCGTCCTTGCCGACCTTGTCGATCGCCTCGGCGATCAGCTCGCCGACCTGGGTGTCCTGCGCGGAGAGGGACGCGACGGCGGCGACGTCGTCCTTGCCCTCGATCTCGCGGGCGATGGACAGCAGGTGCTCGGAGACGGCGGCGACGGCCTTGTCGATGCCCTTCTTCAGGGCGGCCGGGCCGGCACCGGCGGCGACGTTGCGCAGACCCTCGTTGACCAGGGCCTGGGCCAGCACGGTGGCGGTGGTGGTGCCGTCACCCGCGACGTCGTTGGTCTTGGTGGCGACCTCCTTGACGAGCTGCGCGCCAAGGTTCTCGTACGGGTCGTCCAGCTCGACCTCACGGGCGATGGTGACACCGTCGTTGGTGATGGTCGGGGCGCCGAACTTCTTGTCGATGACGACGTTGCGGCCCTTGGGGCCGATGGTCACCTTGACGGTGTCGGCCAGCTTGTTGACACCGCGCTCCAGCGAGCGGCGGGCGTCCTCGTCGAACTGCAGGATCTTCGCCATGTTCCCTATTCCCTCGGGGCTGCGGCCGGCCCACCGGCCGCCGAACTACGTGAACCAACAACCACGCCCCGGGCCACTGTCACGGAGGACACGGATCCGGGGCGGGTCGGGACGTCTTACTTCTCGATGATCGCGAGAACGTCGCGGGCGGAGAGCACCAGGTACTCCTCGCCCTGGTACTTCACCTCGGTGCCGCCGTACTTCGAGTACAGGACGATGTCACCCACGGCGACGTCGAGCGGCAGACGCTGGCCGTCCTCGAAGCGGCCCGGGCCGACGGCCAGAACGACGCCCTCCTGGGGCTTCTCCTTGGCGGTGTCCGGGATAACCAGGCCGGAGGCCGTGGTGGTCTCGGCGTCGAGCGGCTGGACCACGATGCGGTCCTCGAGCGGCTTGATGGCAACCTTGCTGCTGGTGGTCACGTCCGAGCTCCCCTTCGGAGATTACGGGGTTTTCTAACGGGTAGGGGCGATCCTGCGGGTCTGCCGTCGCGGGGGTCAGACACGCGTCGTCGCGTTAGCACTCTCCTGGTGGGGAGTGCCAAGGACGACCATAGGGCCGTGTTAGCACTCAGTCAACCAGAGTGCCAACGACGCGCCCTGGGGCCCCCGGTTCCACAGGGTGAGTGGCCGCACTCGTGTGCGGTGCGGCCCGCCCCCGCCGTGGGCCTCGTGGTCGCGTCCCTCCCCGCCCGACCGGCGAGAATGGCCCCGTGGACACCGAGAACCTCCAGCCGCTGCTGACCCCCGAGGGCCAGGCCCTGCTCGCCGAGCTGCGCGAGTTCACCCCCGAGGAGGAACTGGCGCTGGCGACGCGCCTGCGGCGGGAGCACCCGGCGGAGCTGGTGTCGGCGGCGTTCGGGCAGGCGCGGCTGCGGCAGCGGGCGCGGGCGAAGTTCGGGGCGGACGCCGACCTGATGTACTTCACGCCCAACGGCGTCGAGCAGTCCACCCGGCGCAGCGTCGCCGAGTGGCGGGCGCGGCGGTTCGCCGACCTCGGCGTACGGCGGCTGGCCGACCTGTGCTGCGGCATCGGCGGCGACGTGCTGGCGCTGGCCCGGGCGGGCATCGAGGTGCTGGCCGTCGACAAGGACCCGGCGGCCTGCGCCGCCACCGCGGCCAACGCCGCCGCGCTGGGCCTGGCCGAGCTGGTCGAGGTGCGCTGCGCGGACGTCGCCGAGGTCTACGTCACCGGCTACGACGCGGTGTTCACCGACCCGGCCCGGCGCACCTCGCGCGGCCGGGTGTTCGACCCGGAGGCGTACGCCCCGCCGCTCTCCTGGGCGATCGAGGCGGGCCGGCGGACCCCGATCGGCGCGCTGAAGGTGGCCCCGGGCATCCCGCACGAGGCCGTGCCCGAGGACGCCGAGGCCGAGTGGGTCTCCGACCACGGCGACGTCAAGGAGGCGGTGCTCTGGTTCGGCACCGGGGCCGCGAGCCCGCACCGCGCCACCCTGCTGCCGCAGGGCGCCAGCCTGACCGGCGGCGACCTGCCCGACCCGCCGGCCGGCCCGGTCGGGCGCTACCTGTACGAGCCGGACGGCGCGGTGATCCGGGCCCACCTGGTGGCCGAGGTGGCCGGGCAGGTGGGCGGCCGGCTGATCGACCCGAAGATCGCCTACCTGACCTCGGACGAGCTGGTCGCCACCCCGTACGCGCACGCCTTCGAGCTCACCGACGTGCTGCCGTTCAACATCAAGAAGCTGAAGGCACTGCTGCGCGAGCGCGCGGTCGGCACGGTGGTGATCAAGAAGCGCGGGATGGCGATCACCCCGGAGGAGCTGCGCCGCCAGCTCAAGCCCTCCGGGCCGAACACCGTCACGGTGATCCTCAGCCGCACCGACCACGGACCGCTGATGATGCTGGGGCAGCCCGTACGGGCCGCTCAGGACGCGGGTGCCTGGATGTAGTCCTCCAGCCGGGCCACCGAGAAGCCCTGCTCCTGGATCCGGGCCAGCAGGTCGCCGAACATCTGGGTCATCGTGGCGCCCTTGAGCTCCTTGGGGCCGCGGAAGTGCGCCAGGATGATGTCGCCGGGCTTCAGCTTCTTGTCCCCCGACTGGTACTGCATGTCGTGGATCTGCATCGACTCGCGCCACAGCACGATCGCCCGCGGGCCGCACTGCTGGACGGAGGTGTTGAGCGTCGGGGTGTTGGCGCCGTCGCCGAACGGCGGGCGGAACAGCAGCGGCGCGGTGCCGTACTGCTGGGTGAGCGCGGACTGCGCGTCGCAGATCTCGGACTTCTGCTTCTCCGCCGGGATCTTGCTCATCACCGGGTGGTCGACGGTGTGGTTCTGGACGTGGTTGCCGAGTGCCTGGAGCGGCTTGAAGTAGCCGTAGTCGTTCTTGACGATGTCCCGGGTCAGGAACATCGATATCGGCACCTTGAGGTCGGTGAGCATCTCGACGAACTTCGGGTCCTTCTCGGCCCCGTCGTCGATGGTGATGAAGACGACCTTGTCGCTCGTCTTCACCTCGCTGAACACCGGTACGGGGCCGGTCCGTTCGAGCTTGATCGGCTTGTCGGCGGGCGGCGCCGGGGCGGGGGCGAGCGGGGTGAGGTTCCACTTGGCCCAGGCCGCCGCGGCCGCTCCCGCCGGGGCGCCGGCCGAGGGGGTCGCGGCCGCGCCGGTCGGCGCCGGCGCGGCGCTCTGGGGTGCGGTCGGCGCGCTCGTGGCGGCCGGGGCGGCGCTGCCGCCGCCCCCGTTGCCGCCGCAGGCGGTGGCGAGGGCCAGCACGGCCAGCGCCCCCACCGCGTACGTCCTGGTCCTGCTCCGCCCGTCCCTGATCACCGCAGCCCGCTCCCGGTTCCCGTTCAGCTTTCTATCAGCTAAGCACGGTAACGACCGGGCCCGCGGTTCCCGACCGGGGGCTACTCGAGGGACTACTCGACGGGCTGCTCGACGTGCTCGCGGGTGAAGGACCAGCGGTGCACCGGCCGGCCGAGCAGTTCGGCCGGCGGGTCGGCGACGGGCACCGGCTCGCCGTTCCACCAGGCGATCAGCAGCACCCTCTCACCCGGGGCGCAGAGCAGTTCGAGGCGCTCCAGCCCGGCCGAGCCGCGGAGTGCGGGCAGCGCCGACTCCCGTACCCAGGCGGCGAGTTCGGCCCCCCGACCGGCGGCCGCCCGGGCCTCCCACATCGCGGCGACGGTCATGCCACGCCACCGCCGAGGGCCTCGTAGGCCTGGCCGTGGAAGTCCGTGTGCGGCACGTGGACCTCGGTGACGGGCAGCGAGGAGTCCGCCGACAGGTCGAAGGCGGACGGCGTGCGGTCGCGCCACACCATCTCGGAGCCGAGCGCCGCGACCATCGCGCCGTTGTCGGTGCACAGGCCCGGCCGGGGCACCCGCAGCCGGATGCCGGCCCGGTCGCAGCGCTGCTGGGCCATCTCGCGCAGCCGCGAGTTGGCCGCCACGCCGCCGCCGATCATCAGGTGGTCGACGCCGTTGTCCTTGCACGCCTTGACGGCCTTGCGGGTGAGCACGTCGGTGACCGCCTCCTGGAAGGACGCCGCCACGTCGGCGACCGGCACCTCCTCGCCGGCCCGGCGCTTGGCCTCGACCCAGCGGGCGACGGCGGTCTTCAGGCCGGAGAAGGAGAAGTCGTACTCCGGGTCGTTCCTGCCGCTCAGGCCGCGCGGGAAGGCGATCGCCTTCGGGTCGCCCTCGCGGGCCGTGCGGTCGACGATCGGGCCGCCGGGGAAGCCGAGGCCGAGCACCCGGGCGACCTTGTCGAAGGCCTCGCCGGCCGCGTCGTCGATGGTCGCGCCGAGCGGGCGGACGTCGCTGGTGATGTCCTCGCTGAGCAGCAGCGAGGAGTGCCCGCCGGAGACCAGCAGGGCCATCGTCGGCGAGGGCAGCCGGCCGTGCTCCAGCTGGTCGACGCAGATGTGCGAGGCGAGGTGGTTGACCCCGTACAGCGGCTTGTCCAGCGCCCAGGCGTACGCCTTCGCGGCGCTGACGCCGACCAGCAGCGCGCCGGCCAGGCCGGGGCCGGCGGTGACGGCGATGCCGTCCAGGTCGGTCGCCTTGATCCCGGCGGTGTCCAGGGCGCGCTGGATGGTCGGGATCATCGCCTCCAGGTGCGCCCGGCTGGCGATCTCCGGGACGACCCCGCCGAAGCGGGCGTGGTCGTTGACGCTGGAGGCGACCGCGTCGGCCAGCAGCGTGGTGCCGCGCACGATGCCGACGCCGGTCTCGTCGCAGGAGGTCTCGATGCCGAGGACGAGCGGTTCGTCAGCCATGGCGGGTGTCCTCAATGTCCTTCGGGTCAGTGCTGTCAGTGCTCGGGTGGTCGAGGCGCATCACCAGCGCGTCGACGTTGGCGGGCTGGTAGTAGCCGCGCCGGATGCCCACCGGTTCGAAGCCGTGGCGCTCGTACAGCCGCTGGGCGCGCGGGTTGTCCACCCGCACCTCCAGCAGCAGCTCGGCGCACTCGCGCCGGGCGGCCTCCCGGATCAGGTCGGTGAGCAGCGCCGCGCCGAGGCCGGCGCCCTGGTGGCGCTCGTCGACGGCGATGGTCTGGACGTCGCCCTCGCCGGCGATCGCCATCAGCCCGGCGTAGCCGGCGATCCGGCCGTCCGGGGCGGTCGCGACGGTGTAGTGGCGGGTGCCGCCGGGGTGGGAGTCGGCCAGCTCGGACCAGAACATCCCGGCGGACCAGGCGTCCTCGGGGAAGAGCCGAAGCTCCAGCTCCAGCACCGGCGCGATGTCCCACCAGCGCATCGGGCGCAGGGTGGTGCCGTGGTTCACGCCGGGAGCACCGCCTTGTAGCCCGCGGGGACCTGGGCGTCCGGGCGGCGCAGGTACAGCGGGTGGTTCGGCAGCAGCTCGCGCCCGGCGGCCAGTTCGGCGGCGGCGAAGCCGGCCAGCGCGCCGGCCGAGACGTGCTCGGGGCCGTGGGCGCCGGGGAAGGCGTCGGGGTAGAGCCGCGCGCCGGCGCCGACGGAGCGCTCCCGCGGGGTCAGCTCGGCCGGGCGGTCCACGCCGGGGCCCTCGGTGCGGCGGCCCTCGGCGTCGTACGAGGCCCAGTAGACCTCCTTGCGGCGCGCGTCGGTGGCGACCGTGAACGGCTGCCCGGCCAGCCCCTCGGCGCGGGCCTGGAAGGCGATCGCGTCCAGGGTGCAGACGCCGTGCACCGGCAGCCCTAGGGCGTGGCCGAGCGCGGCGGCGGTCACCAGGCCGACCCGCAGGCCGGTGTACGGGCCGGGGCCGACGCCGACCGCGATGCCGGTCAGCCGGTGCTTGTCCACACCGGCGGCCCGCAGCACCTGGTCGATCGCGGGCAGCAGCAGTTCACCGTGGCGCCTGGCGTCGACCTGGTGGGTCTCGGCGAGGACGGCCGTGCCGTCGTGGACGGCGGCGGTGACGGCGGGGGTAGCGGTGTCGAACGCGAGCAGCAGCACGGGTCAAGGTTAGACCGACGTTGGGCCGACCGGCCGATCGGCAGGGTGTACCACCCAGGAACACACATCCGAGGCGCTGCGACCCGCGCGGATGAACCTGGCACGATGGGGCCGTACGTAAAGGGACGGCGGCGGGAGCGACAACGTGGCGAAGATGGGTCCTGGAGTGGTGGTCACGGGGTTGACCCTGGGGGCCCTGGCGATGGTGAGCCTGCTGGCCTTCCAGGCCAACGGCGCCCAGGACCGGGCGGGCGGCGCCAAGCCCACCGCCACCACCACGGCGACCGGCACGGCCACCGCCGCGGCGCCGACCGCCGCACCCACCCCGACCGTCCCGGCACTGCCGCCCGGCGCCGTCTCGGGCACCGGCATCCGGGTGGTGTACTCGGTCGGCAGCCACTACGTCTGGCTGGTCGACCCGAAGAAGACCCCGCAGGTCGCGGCCGCCTTCCCGGTCACCCCGGGCTCGGTCGAGCCGGCCCCCGGCAGCTACGCGGTGTACAGCCGCACCCAGACCACCACCGGGTCGGACGGCAAGCAGATCGAGCACGTGGTGCGCTTCGCGCAGCAGAACGGCGTGGTGTTCGGCTTCAGCGCGGCGGTGGACGGCGCGACGCCGACCGTCGACCCGAGCGCCAAGACCGGCGGCATCCGCAGCGGCCGCCCCGAAGGGCAGCTGCTCTGGGACTTCGCGCCCAAGGACACCAAGGTGGTCGTGATCGCCTGATCCGGGCGGCCCGCTCAGGGCCGGGGAGGACCGGACTCACGCGGCCCGGGGCGTCCGCGCCTCGGGCCGTTCGTGCTGCCCGGGCCGCGGTTCGGGCGGAGTGGACACCGCCTCGGCGGCCGCGCAGGCGGCCAGCAGCGCCCGCATCGGCTCTCCCGGAGCGCGGCGGGCGGAGTCTCCGGCCCCGGCGGCGGGGACCGCGCGCTTCGGGGCGGGGGTGGGGCTCGACATGGCGCCTCCCTAGTTAGGCAGACCTAACCGCAGCACCCATCCCACCACGCCCGGCACCCCGCCCGCAACATCTTGCCGACAGCTTGTCGGCAACGTGTCGGCAACGCGTCGGCTATCCGAGGTCCGCCAGCGCCGCGTCCGCCCAGCGCGGGCCGATGCCGGTCAGCACCACCCGGCGCGGGTCCTGGTCGTCGCCGTCCGCGGTGTCGCCGATGGCACGCTCGATCCGGACCTCCAGCCGGTCCTCGGACAGCCGCTCGACCTTGCCCTCGCCCCACTCGACCACGACCACCGACTCGGGCAGCGAGACGTCCAGGTCGAGGTCCTCCATCTCGTCCAGGTCCCCGCCCAGCCGGTACGCGTCCACGTGCACCAGCGCCGGGCCGCCGACCAGCGAGGGGTGCACCCGGGCGATCACGAAGGTCGGCGAGGTCACCGCCCCGCGGACCTGCAGGCCCTCCCCCAGGCCGCGGGTCAGCGTGGTCTTCCCCGCCCCCAGCTCGCCGGAGAGCAGCACCAGGTCCCCCGGCCGCAGCAGCGCGGCCAGCTCCCGGCCGAGCCGGCCCATCCGCTCCGGGGTTGGGACGGTGAGAGTGGCGTGCGAGCCCATGCGCGTGTCTTGCCCTTCGGTCCGTACCGGCGCACCGACCACCGGCCGCCACCGCTACCGTGCCACATCCGCGCGCCCCGGTGCGGCGGGCGGGGCCCCGAGCCGCGCCGGAGGTCACAGCGGATCGGCGACGCTCTCCGCGGCCCGCTCCCGGGCCAGGTCGAGGACGGCCGCGGGCAGCGGCGCCGCCCCGGCGAAGCCGGCGGCCCGGCGCAGCAGCCGCGCCAGCTCGTGGTCGACCAGCCCGGGGCGCTCCAGCATCACCAGGTGCCCGGCGCCCTCGGCGAGCACCAGCTCGGCGCCGGGCAGCCGCTCGGCGATCGCCTCGCTGTGCGTCGAGGGCGTCAGCAGGTCCTTCGTCCCGGCCACCACCAGCGCGGGCAGGCCGCGCAGGGCGGCCAGCGCCTCGTACTTCTCGTGCGCCCCGAACACCGGGTAGAACTCGGCGACCACGTCGATCGGGGTGGCGTCCAGCAGCTGCTCGGCGAAGCGCACCACGCCGGGATCGACGTCCCGGCCACCGAAGGAGAACCTCCGGTAGAACACCGCGGCCACGTCCGAGCCCAGCCGTCTGGTCGCCTCGACCAGGTCGACCTGGCGGCCCAGCAGCTTCACCATCCCGGGCGCGACCTTCTTGAACAGCTTCGCGCCGGCCTTCGGCAGGCCCAGGCTGACGTCGTTCCAGCCCCCGGCGAGGGTCCCGATCAGCGCCACGCCGGCGACGCGCTCGCGGAACAGCTCCGGGTGCTGGTCGGCCAGCGCCATCACCGTCATGCCGCCCATCGAGTGGCCCACCAGCACCAGCGGCCCGGTCGGGGCGACGGCGTCGATCACCGCCTTGAGGTCGCCGCCCAGCTGGTCGATGCCGGCCGGCTCCCCCGCCAGGAACGAGCGGGAGCGCTCGGCGCGGCCGTGGCTGCGCTGGTCCCAGAAGACCAGCCGCATGCCGTCGCGCAGCGTGGCCCGCTGGAAGTGCCAGCTGTCCTGGTTGAGGCAGTAGCCGTGGCAGAACACCACGGTCAGCGGCTCGGGGCCGCTACTCGCCCGCTCGCCTCCGGGGCGGATGCCCACCCCCTCGCGGCCGTCGCCGTCCGGCTCGATCCAGCCGGTGCCGTCCAGTTCGACGTACAGCTCGGTGCCGTCCGGCGCGGCCACCGTCCGCGGACGGCCGCGCAGCGAGCCGTACGGGGCGTTCGCGTCCAGCTCGGCCCGGGCCCGGCGGCGCATCGCCCGGCCGACGGTCAGCCGCTCGATCGCGACGCCCGCGGCCGCCCCGGCCGCCAGCACGCCGACCGAGATCCCGATCACTCCCGCCCGGCTCACCCCGGCCGCGCCGGCCGCCTTGGCGACCGCCGCGACCGGACCGCGCTCGACCGGTGCGTCGGTCATGTCGACGGGCCCTCGGCGTGGCTGCCGCCCAGGTAGCGGCGGGGCACCCGGGCGCCGATCCGGGTGATGATCTCGTACGAGATGGTGCCGCAGGCGCGGGCCCAGTCCTCGGCGGTGGGCTCGCCGCGCTCGCCGTTGCCGAACAGCAGCACCTCGTCGCCGATCTCCGGGATGTCGCCGCCGAGGTCCACCACGAACTGGTCCATCGCGACCCGGCCGGCCACCGTGCGCCACTTGCCGCCGATCTGCACCGGGCCGGTGCCGCTGGCGTGCCGGGGGATGCCGTCGCCGTAGCCGAGCGGCACCAGGCCCAGGGTGGTCTCGCCCGGCGTCGTGTAGTGGTGGCCGTAGCTGACCCCGTGTCCGCCGGGGACGTGCTTGACCAGCGCCAGTCGCGCGGTCAGCGCCATCACCGGGCGGAGCCCGAAGTCCGCCGGGGAGCCCACCTCGGGCACCGGCGACAGCCCGTACGCGGCCAGGCCGGTGCGGACCAGGTCGAAGTGCGCCTCGGGCAGCAGCAGGGTGGCCGGGGAGTTCGCCAGGTGCCGGACCTCGGGGCGCAGCCCGGCGGCCTCGGCCGTGGCCAGCGCGGTGCGGTAGGAGTCCAGCTGGGCCTGGATCGACGGGTGGCCGGGCTCGTCCGCCGCGGCGAAGTGCGACCAGACGCCGACGACCGTCAGCAGCCCCTCCGCCTCGGCCCGGCGGGCGGCGGCCACCAGCTGCGGCCAGTCGTGCGGCTGGCAGCCGTTGCGGCCGAGGCCGGTGTCGGCCTTCAGGTGCACCCGGGCGGGGATGCCGGTCTCGCGCACGGCGGGCAGCAGCTCGTCCAGCGCCCACCGGCCGCTGACCGAGATGTCCAGGTCCGCGCGCAGCGCCTCGCGCCACGGGCCGCCCGGCGTCCACAGCCAGCACAGGATGCGGGCCTGCTCGGGGCGGATGCCCGCGGCCCGCAGTGCCAGCGCCTCGTCCGGGGTCGCGCAGCCGAGCCAGCCGACGCCGTTCGCGACCGCCTCCCGGGCGCACTCGACCGCGCCGTGGCCGTAGGCGTTCGCCTTGACCGCGAGCATCACCGCCGCGTTGCCGACGCGCTCGCGCAGCGCCGCGAGGTTGCCGCGCAGGGCGGCGAGATCGATGGTCGCCTCGGCCCGTACGCCGTCGGTGAGGGTGGCCGTGCCGGTCGTGTTCGCAGTTGTCATCAGGGTCAGTCTCCCAGACGTCCCGGAGTCGTCGCCGAACGGCCCGTCGGCACGGCGCCCCCACGACGACGCGCCGACGTGCGGAGGGCCGCCCGTTCACCCCGTTCAGGACGCCGCGACCGGACGTTCCGGTTCCGGCGCCCACCCCTCGCGGACCGCCCGCCACACCGCCGGCAGTGCCCCGGCCACCGCGAGCGCCGTCGTCGGGGCGCCCGGAGCGCCCGCCGCCTCGCGGCCGGCCAGGCCGTGCAGGTAGGCGGCCACCGACGCGGCGTCCAGCGGCGCGAGGCCCGCCGCCAGCAGGGAGCCGGCCAGCCCGGCCAGGACGTCGCCGCTGCCCGCGGTGGCCAGCCAGGAGGTGCCGGTGGGGTTCACCCGGACGGCCCCGCCCGGGTCGGCGACCACCGTGGTGGAGCCCTTCAGCAGCACCGTCGCGCGGTAGTGCGCCGCCAGTCGGCGGGCGGTGGCCAGCCGGGCCGCGGCCAGGTCGTCGGCGACCGGCGGCGCGCCGCCCTCGGCGCCCGCGAGCAGCCGGGCCGCCTCGCCGGTGTGCGGAGTGAGCAGGGTGGGCGCGGTGCGGCCGGCCAGCGCGTCCGGGCCGAGCCGGCCCAGCTCGGTCAGCGCGTCCGCGTCCACCAGCACCGGGACGTCGCTCGCCAGCGCCTCGGTCAGCGCCTGCCGCGCCCCCTCGCCGCCGCCCGGCCCGACCACCCAGGCCTGCACCCGCCCGGCACCGGCCGGGCCGCCCTCGGTGACCAGCGTCTCCGGGAAGCGCCGCACCACCTCCTCGGCCGCCGTGCCCACGTACCGGACGGCGCCCGCGCCGCCGTGCAGCGCCCCCGCCACGGCCAGCAGCGCCGCCCCCGGGTAGGTCGCCGAGCCGGCCGCCACCCCGACGACGCCGCGCCGGTACTTGTCGCTCTCCGCGCCCGGCACCGGCAGCATCGCCGCCACGTCCGCGTGCTGGAGCGCCGTCACCTCCGCGGCGGGCGGCTCCAGCCCGATGCCGACCAACTGCACCACGCCCGCGTACGAGGCCCCCGGGTCGACCAGCAGCCCGGGCTTGTACGTGCCGAAGCAGACCGTGACGTCCGCCCGCAGCGCCGCGCCCGGCACCTCGCCGCTGTCGGCGTCCACCCCGCTCGGCAGGTCCACCGCCACCACGATCCCGGACCGCCCGGACCGCGCGTACGGCTCCGCCTCGGGGCGCAGCCCGCCCCGGCCGCCGATGCCGACGATGCCGTCCAGCACCAGGTCCGCGCGCGAGAAGTCGGCCAGGCCGACTTCCCGCTCCACCGTCACCCGCCCGCCGGCGGCCCGCAGCGCGGCCAGCCCGCCCGGGTGCGCCTTCTCCGGCGTCAGCAGCACCGCCGTCACCCGCGCCCCGCGCCGGGCCAGCGCGGCCCCGGCGTACAGGGCGTCACCCCCGTTGTCCCCACTGCCCGCCAGCACCGTCACCCGACCGCCGTACACCCGCCCCCGGCGCCGCGTCAGCAGCCGCGCACAGGTCGCCGCCAACCCCGCCGCCGCCCGCTGCATCAAGGTGCCCTCCGGCAGCCGCGCCATCAGCTCGGCCTCCGCGGCCCGGACGGTTTCCACAGGGTGTGCATGACGCATGGCGGGGCTCCTCCGGCAGTCGGCGTACCACCGACGCTAGCCCGCGCCGCGGCCCCACGGCAGGCCGGACTGCGGCACACTTTCGAGTGACACCCACTTCGATCCCCCGCCGGTGTCGATCCGTACGCCCACCTTGTGGCTCGGCACGGACCCACAGGAGGGAGAAGGGCCATGGTCGCCATGCCAGCTGTCGAGCGCCCGCTGGGCGAGGACGACGTCCTCCAGGCCTTTCTGGAGCTGGACACACCGACCGGCTTCAAGGCCGAGCTCATCGAAGGGGAGATCGTTGTGACACCACCGCCGGACGGTGATCACGAGGACGCGGTTGCCCGCTTTGCCCGCGCCGTCGCGCGAGAGGCAGCCGAGGAGCTGTACGTCAGCGGTGGAAAAGGGCTGATCACTCCCGAGGGACGGCTCCTCCCGGACGCCACGGTCGCCCCAGTGGGGCATTTCCGGGCCAAGCTGCCCGCCCCGTTCTCCTTCACGCTCGACACGGCGCCCCTGCGGTAGGGCACAGCCACCGCAGGGGCGCCGTGGAAACACCGGGTCACTACTCGACGGTGACCGACTTCGCCAGGTTGCGCGGCTGGTCGACCTCGTGGCCCTTGGCCGTGGCCAGCTCGCAGGCGAAGACCTGGAGCGGGACGGTGGAGACCAGCGGCTGGAGCAGGGTCGGGGTGACCGGGATGCGGATCAGGTGGTCCGCGTACGGGACGACGGCCTCGTCGCCCTCCTCGGCGATCACGATCGTGCGGGCGCCGCGGGCCCGGATCTCCTGGATGTTGGAGACGATCTTGTCGTGCAGGATCGACCGGCCGCGCGGCGAGGGCACGACCACCACGACCGGCAGCCCCTCCTCGATCAGCGCGATCGGGCCGTGCTTGAGCTCGCCCGCCGCGAAGCCCTCGGCGTGCATGTACGCCAGCTCCTTGAGCTTGAGCGCGCCCTCCAGGGCCACCGGGAAGCCGACGTGGCGGCCGAGGAACAGCACCGAGCGGGCGTCGGCCAGCGAGCGGGCCAGCTCGCGCACCGGCTCCATGGTCTCCAGGACCTGCTCGACCTGCTTCGGCGCGTCGCCGAGCTCCTTGATGACGGCGAAGATCTCGTCGCCCCACTTGGTGCCGCGCACCTGGCCCAGGTACAGGGCGACCAGGTAGCAGGCGACCAGCTGGGTCAGGAACGCCTTGGTGGAGGCGACCGCGACCTCCGGGCCGGCGTGGGTGTACAGCACCGCGTCCGACTCGCGCGGGATGGTGGAGCCGTTGGTGTTGCAGATCGCCAGCACCTTGGCGCCCTGCTCGCGGGCGTGCCGCAGGGCCATCAGGGTGTCCATGGTCTCGCCGGACTGCGAGATGGCGATGACCAGCGTGCCCGGGCCCATGATCGGGTCGCGGTAGCGGAACTCGGACGCGACCTCGACCTCGCAGGGGATGCGGGTCCAGTGCTCGATCGCGTACTTGGCGATCATGCCGGCGTGGAACGCCGTGCCGCAGGCCACGATGACGACCTTGTCGACCGAGCGCAGGTCGGCGTCGGAGATCCGCAGCTCGTCGAGGGTGAGCCGGCCGTCGGTGCCGATCCGGCCGAGCAGGGTGTCCGCGACCGCCTTCGGCTGCTCGGCGATCTCCTTGAGCATGAAGTAGTCGTAGCCGCCCTTCTCGGCGGCGGAGGCGTCCCAGTCGACGTGGTACTCGCGCACGTCGGCCGGGGTGCCGTCGAAGTTGGTGACGGTCACGCCCTCGCGGCGCAGCTCGACCACCTGGTCCTGGCCCAGCTCGATCGCCTCGCGGGTGTGGGCGATGAAGGCGGCGACGTCCGAGGCCAGGAAGTTCTCGCCCTCGCCGCGGCCGACCACCAGCGGCGAGTTGCGACGGGCGCCGACGACCACGTCCGGCGCGTCCGCGTGCACGGCCACCAGGGTGAAGGCGCCCTCCAGCTGACGGCAGACCACCCGCATGGCCTCGGCGAGGTCACCCGCGTAGGCCTCGCCCAGCAGGTGGGCGACGACCTCGGTGTCGGTCTCGGAGCGGAGGGTGTGGCCGCGCTCGGCGATCTCGGCGCGCAGCTGGGCGAAGTTCTCGATGATGCCGTTGTGCACCACGGCCACCCGCTGGCGGTCGTCCAGGTGGGGGTGGGCGTTGGCGTCCGTCGGGCCGCCGTGGGTGGCCCAGCGGGTGTGGCCGATGCCGGTGGTGCCGCCGGGCAGAGGGGACTCGGCGAGCGACTTCTCCAGGTTGGCGAGCTTGCCCGCCTTCTTGTCCGTGGCCAGGCTCCACTGTCCCTCGGAGTCCTGGACCTGCACCGCGACACCGGCCGAGTCGTAACCCCGGTACTCAAGGCGCTGCAAGCCTGCGATTACTACGTCGAGGGCGGACTGAGCGCCCACGTATCCAACAATTCCGCACATGCGTGCCAGCATAAGGGCGGTTCTGTGGCCGTTTTCCCGCCGCGCGCGAACGCTGCGTGACCGACACCACAGCAACCGTGAACGTCGCGACGGCTCACAATGGAGCATGTGCTGACCGAACTCTGTACGCGGGGCGCCGCCACGCCCGGCCCGTCCCCGTCCCCCTACGTGGACCTCAGCCGGGCCGAGTGGAGCGCACTGCGCGAGCGTACGCCACTGCCGCTGACCGCCGAGGAGGTGGAGCGGCTGCGCGGCCTCGGTACCGCCCTCGACCTGGACGAGGTCCGCGACGTCTACCTGCCGCTGTCGCGACTGCTGAACCTGTACATCCACGCCACGCACGAGCTGCGCGGCACGCTGGGCACCTTCCTGGACACCCCGGACACCGAGCGCACCCGCACCCCGTTCATCATCGGCGTGGCCGGTTCCGTCGCGGTCGGGAAGTCGACCACCGCCCGTCTGCTCCAGGCGCTGCTCGCCCGCTGGCCCGAGCACCCCCGGGTCGAACTGGTCACCACGGACGGCTTCCTGCTGCCCAACGCCGAGCTGCGCCGCCGCGGCCTGATGGCCCGCAAGGGCTTCCCGGAGTCGTACGACCGCCGGGCGCTGATGCGCTTCGTCGCGGACGTGAAGGCGGGCAAGGAGCGGGTCAGCGCGCCGGTCTACTCGCACCTGGTGTACGACATCGTGCAGGGCGAGCGGCTCACCGTGGAGCGCCCGGACATCCTGATCGTCGAGGGCCTGAACGTGCTTCAGCCGGCCCTGCCTGGCACCGACGGCCGCACCCGCCTCGCGGTGGCCGACTACTTCGACTTCTCGATCTACGTCGACGCCAGGACCGACGACATCGAGCACTGGTACCTGGACCGCTTCCGCAAGCTGCGGCAGACCGCCTTCCAGGACCCGAACTCCTACTTCCGCCGCTTCACCGAGGTGCCGGAGGAGGAGGCGATGGAGTACGGCCGACAGGTCTGGCGCACCATCAACAAGCCCAACCTGGTGGAGAACGTCCTGCCGACCCGCGGCCGGGCCACCCTGATCCTCCAGAAGGGCCAGGACCACAAGGTCCGCCGGGCGCTGCTGCGCAAGCTCTGAGGCATCCTCGAAGCAACGCCGACGGCCCCCACCGGAAACCCGGTGGGGGCCTCGTGCCGTACGGGGGCTCAGCCCAGGTGGGTGCGCACCGCCTCGGCCAGCCGCTGCGCGACCGCCTCGGCCTGCACCGGGTCGGCGGCCTCGACCATCACCCGGACCAGCGGCTCGGTGCCCGACGGGCGCAGCAGCACCCGGCCGGTGGAACCCAGCTCGGCCTCGGCGGCGGCGACCGCGGCGGCCAGCTCGGTGCTGGTCCGCACCCGGGACTTGTCGACGCCCTTGACGTTGATCAGCACCTGCGGCAGCCGGGTCATCACGGCGGCCAGGTCGGCCAGCGGCTGCTTGGTGGCGGCCAGCCGGGCGCCCAGCATCAGGCCGGTCAGGGTGCCGTCACCGGTGGTGGCGTGGTCCAGCAGGATCACGTGGCCGGACTGCTCGCCGCCCAGCGCGAAGCCGTGCCCCTTCATCGCCTCCAGCACGTAGCGGTCGCCGACGGCGGTCTCCACCAGCTCGACGCCCTCGCGCTCCATCGCCAGCTTGAAGCCGAGGTTGGACATCACGGTGGCGACCGCGGTGTTGCGGCGCAGGGTGCCGGCCTCCTTCATGGCGACGGCGAGGATGGCGATGATCTGGTCGCCGTCCACCTCGTTGCCGTCGGCGTCGGCGGCCAGGCAGCGGTCGGCGTCGCCGTCCAGGGCGATGCCCAGGTCGGCCTTGTGCTCCTTCATCGCGACGCGCAGCCGGTCCAGGTGGGTGGAGCCGACGCCGTCGTTGATGTTGAGGCCGGTGGGCTCGGCCCCCAGGGTGTGGACCACCTCGGCGCCGGCCCGGGCGAAGGCCTCGGGGGCGACGTAGGCGGCCGCGCCGTGGGCGCCGTCGATGACGACCTTGACGCCGTCCAGGCGGTTGGGCAGCACGCCGATCAGGTGGGCGACGTACTTGTCGAAGCCCTCGGTGTACTCGCGCACCCGGCCGACGGCCGCGCCGGTCGGACGGTTCCAGTCCTCGTCGCCGAGCGAGTGCTTGCGGTAGTGGGTCTCGATCGCGTCCTCGATCCGGTCGTCCAGCTTGTGGCCGCCGCGGGCGAGGAACTTGATGCCGTTGTCCGGCATGGCGTTGTGACTGGCGGACAGCATCACGCCGAAGTCGGCGCCGAGCGCGCCGGTGAGGTACGCCACGGCCGGGGTGGGCAGGACGCCGACCCGCAGGACGTCGACGCCGGCGCTCGCCAGACCGGCGATGACGGCGGCCTCGAGGAACTCGCCCGAGGCGCGCGGGTCACGGCCGACCACCGCGACCGGCCGGTGGCCGTCGAAGGCGCCGGCCTCGCCGAGCACATGGGCCGCCGCGACCGACAGGCCCAGGGCCAGCTCCGCCGTCAGGCCCTCGTTGGCCACCCCGCGCACGCCGTCCGTACCGAAGAGTCGTCCCACTGTCCCGTCCTCCATCACCACTGCTCGGAACCAACCGATGATCCCGGCCGCCGCACAGTAGCCGGGGAACACGTCGCCCCGGAGTACGCGAGGTACTCCGGGGCGACGGTTTCGCGCAACCAGGGGGTGCGCCGCCAGGGCGGACCGCACCCCCGGGGAGGCGATTAGCGCTTGCTGTACTGCGGCGCCTTGCGGGCCTTCTTCAGACCGGCCTTCTTGCGCTCGACGGCGCGGGCGTCACGGGTCAGGAAGCCGGCCTTCTTCAGCGCGCCGCGGTTGTTGTCCACGTCGGCCTCGTTCAGGGCACGGGCGACGCCGAGGCGCAGCGCGTAGGCCTGGCCGGAGACGCCGCCACCGCTGATGCGGGCGACGACGTCGTAACGGCCGTCCAGCTCAAGGAGCTTGAAGGGCTCGTTCACGGTCTGCTGGTGCACCTTGTTCGGGAAGTAGCCCTCGAGGGTGCGACCGTTGATCTTCCACACGCCCGTGCCGGGGACGATGCGCACGCGGGCGATCGCCTCCTTGCGACGGCCCAGGCCGGCGCCGGGGACGGCCTCGCCGAAGCGGCCGGCCAGGGACTCGGAGGTGTAGCTCTCCTCGGAGGTGTACTCGCCCTCGACGACGGTCTCGTCGAAGTCGACCTCAAGGGTTTCAGTGGTCTCGGCCACGGTGTTCCTCAGCTCTTTTCAGTGTTGGGGGGCTTGGTGGCCGAATTACTGCGCGACCTGGGTGATCTCGAACGGCACCGGCTGCTGGGCAGTGTGCGGGTGCTGGTCGCCCGAGTAGACCTTCAGCTTCGAGAGCATCTGGCGGCCCAGGCTGTTCTTGGGGATCATGCCCTTGATGGCCTTCTCGACGGCCTTCTCCGGGTTGTTCGCCAGCAGGTCGTCGTAGCGCACCGAGCGCAGACCGCCCGGGAAGCCCGAGTGGCGGTAGGCCAGCTTCTGGGTCTTCTTGTTACCGGACAGGTGCACCTTGTCGGCGTTGATGATGATGACGAAGTCACCAGTGTCAACGTGCGGCGCGTAGATCGCCTTGTGCTTGCCCCGGAGGAGGTTGGCGGCCTGGGAGGCCAGGCGGCCCAGCACGACGTCGGTCGCGTCGATGACGTGCCACTGACGCTGGACGTCGCCGGGCTTGGGGCTGTACGTACGCACGGTCGTAGCCTTCGCTTTTCAGTGAGTGAGTCCTGACAGGAGCACCCGGACGGAAGAGCAGCCTGGCCATCCTTGGACGCAATTCAAGGGGGACCGCTGGTCGACGACCTGATGTCTCCGGCGTACCGACCTCTCACGTGAGATAGAGCGAGCCAATACGCACATCAAGCGTCCAGGTTACCGGCAGGGCGGGGGCGGGTCAAAAAAGCCCGGGACCGGCCCCCGCCGTCACTCAGCGTTCGCGCTCCACCCGGGTCACGTCCCAGACCGGCTCCGGCGACTCGTACACCCGGCCGTCCGCGCCGAACACCAGGAAGCGGTCGAAGGTCTTGGCGAACCAGCGGTCGTGGGTGACGCACAGCACGGTGCCCTCGAAGGCCTCCAGGCCGGCCTGCAGGGCCTCGGCGCTCTCCAGGTCCAGGTTGTCGGTCGGCTCGTCGAGCAACAGGGCCGTCACGCCGGAGAGTTCGAGCTTGAGGATCATCAGCCGGGCCTGCTGCCCGCCGGACAGCGACTCGAACTTCTGCTCCTCCTGGCGGTCCAGCTCGTACCGGCGCAGCGCGCCCATCGCGGCGCCGCGGCTGAGCGCGTGCTCCTCCTCGACGATCGACCGCACGGTGCGGCCGAACAGCTCCGGGTGGGCGTGGGTCTGCCGGAAGTGGCCGGGCACGACCCGGGCGCCGAGCTTCCAGTCGCCGGTGTGGGCGACCGACTCGTCGCCGGCCAGCAGCCGCAGGAGGTGCGACTTGCCAGCACCGTTGGCGCCCAGCACCGCGACCCGCTCGCCGTAGAAGACCTCCAGGTCGAAGGGCTGCATCAGGCCGGTGAGCTCCAGCCGCTCCATGGTGAAGGCGCGCACGCCGGTGCGCCCGCCCTTGAGCCGCATGGTGATGGTCTGCTCGCGCGGCGGCGTCTCCGGCGGGCCGGCGTCCTCGAACCTCTTCAGCCTGGTCTGGGCGGCGGCGTAACGGGAGGCCATCTCGTGGCTGACCGCGGCGGCCTGGCGCAGGGTGACGACCAGCTTCTTGAGCTTGGCGTGCTCCTCGTCCCAGCGGCGGCGCAGCTCCTCGAAGCGCTCGAAGCGGGCCTTGCGGGCCTCGTGGAAGGTGTCGAAGCCGCCGCCGTGCACCCAGACGCTGCTGCCGGTGGCGCCGGTCTCCACGGCGATGATCTTGTCCGCCGTCCTGGAGAGCAGCTCGCGGTCGTGCGAGATGAACAGGACGGTCTTCGAGGTGGCCTTGATGGCCTCCTCCAGCCAGCGCTTGGCGGGGACGTCCAGGTAGTTGTCGGGCTCGTCGAGCAGCAGCACCTCGTCGGGGCCGCGCAGCAGCGCCTCCAGCACGAGCCGCTTCTGCTCGCCGCCGGAGAGGGTGTTCAGGCCGCGCCACTGGGCCTTGTCGAAGGGCATCCCCAGGGCCGCCATGGTGCAGACGTCCCAGTCGGTCTCGTAGTCGTAGCCGCCGACGTCAGCCCAGTCGGAGAGCGCCTGGGCGTAGGCCATCTGCGTCTTCTCGTCGTCCTGGGCGATCATCGCCAGCTCGGCGGCGTCCACCGCGCGGGCCGCCCTGGCGATCCGCTCCGGGGCGACCGACACCAGCAGGTCGCGCACCGAGGCGTCGGCCGGCAGCGCGCCGGGCGTGGACTGCTGGTCCTCGCGGCCCGTGGTGCCGACGAACTGGCGCATCACGCCGAGCCCGCCGCTGATCGTCACCGAGCCGCCGTGTGGCTGGATGTCCCCCGCGATCATGCGCAGCAGGGTGGTCTTGCCGGCACCGTTGGCGCCGACCAGGGCGACCGCGGCGCCCTCGCCCACCCGGAAGGACGCGTCGTCGAACAAGACGCGCCCGTCCGGCAGGTAGTACTCCAGGTGCGAAATCTCGACGTGTCCCATGGGAGCGATTCTCCCAAGCGGACGCGCCGGGCCAAAACGGATTACCTCACTACGCGCTCTGCCCGGGCAGGGTGCGCATCCGCCGGGCCGCGCGGTTGCGCTCGGCCAGCTGGTCGTCCGGCGGGTAGCCGACCTCCTCCAGCGTGAGCCCGTACGGCCGGATCACGTTGACGGCGGAGTTGCGCACCCCGCCGGCCAGCACCTCGCCCGGGAACTCCACCGGCCGGTGCCCGTCGCCGACCAGCAGCATCGCGCCGACCAGCGCCCGGACCATGTTGTGGCAGAAGGCGTCGGCCCGGACGGTGGCGACCGCGAGCGAGCCCTCCTGGGCGGCGTAGGAGTCCACCGGGACGCGGTCCCAGTGCAGCTCCAGCAGGGTGCGGATGGTGGTGGCGCCCTCGCGCTTCTTGCAGTACGCGGCGAAGTCGTGCTCGCCGAGCAGCAGCTCGGCCGCCCGGTTCATCCGGTCCACGTCCAGCGGGCGGTCGTGCCAGAGCACGTGGCCGCGCAGCAGCGGGTCGACCCCGCCGGGGTGGTCGGCGACCCGGTACGCGTACCGGCGCCAGATCGCCGAGAAGCGGGCGTCGAACCCGGCCGGCGCCTCGCCGACCCGGTAGATCCGGACGTCCCCGGGCAGCCGGCCGGCCAGCCGGCGCAGCAGCTTCTCCCGGTGCGCCTCCCACAGCTCGGCCGGCAGGTCGACGTGGGCGACCTGGCCCCGGGCGTGCACCCCGGCATCGGTGCGCCCGGCCACGGTCAGCGGGAACAGCTCCGAGCTGCGGGTGACGATCTGGAGCGCGGTCTCGATCTCCTCCTGGACCGTCCGCCGGCCGCCCTTCTGGCGGGCCCAGCCGGAGAACTCGGCGCCCTGGTAGGCGAGGTCCAGCCGGACCCTGACGTACCCGTCGGCCGGGCCGTCCTTCACCGGCGGCCGCTCGGCGCAATCGTTGACCACTGCTCTTCACTCCCTGGACATGAGGAACGGGCCCGCTCCCCCATCGCTGGGGAAGCGGGCCCGCAACACACCTAGTGGTGTCAGGCCTGCTCGGCGGCCTCGGTCTCGGCGGCCTCGACCTTGGCGTCGGCCTCCTTGACGGCACGCTTGGTGGCGGCCTCGGCCTCGCCGACGGCGGTCTGCGCGACGGTCAGCGCCTCGACCAGCTCGATCACGGCCATCGGGGCGTTGTCGCCACGACGGGGACCGATCTTGGTGATACGGGTGTAGCCACCCGGGCGGTTCTCGTAGCGCGGCGCGATCTCGGTGAAGAGGGTGTGCAGCACCGACACGTCGGTGATGGTCTTGCGCACCAGGCGACGGTTGTGGATGTCGCCCTTCTTCGCCTTGGTGATCAGCTTCTCCGCCAGCGGGCGCATCCGACGGGCCTTGGCCTCGGTCGTGGTGATGCGGCCGTACTGGAACAGCTCACGGCACAGGCCGGCGAGCAGCAGCGGCTCGTGGTGCGGGCCACCGCCCAGGCGGGCACCCTTGGTGGGACGCGGCATGGAATTACTCCTCGAATCTCCGACTGCGGCCGTACCAGGTACCGCAGCGGGCGTACGGGCACTGTGCCCGTACGGCTTTCAGGACGACGGGGGCGGTTCCGTGGAACCGCCCCCGCGGCCAATTCTCTTAGTACTGCTCGGTCTCGGCGAAGTGCGAGTCGTCGAGGTCGTCGGCGCCGAAGGCGTCGGCGGCAGCGGTCGGGTCGAACCCGGGCGGGCTGTCCTTGAGGGCCAGGCCCATGCCGGCCAGCTTCGCCTTGACCTCGTCGATCGACTTCGCACCGAAGTTGCGGATGTCGAGCAGGTCGGCCTCGGAGCGGGCCACGAGCTCACCCACGGTGTGGATGCCCTCGCGCTTGAGGCAGTTGTAGGAGCGGACGGTGAGCTCCAGCTCCTCGATCGGCAGCGCCAGGTCGGCGGCCAGGGCGGCGTCCGTCGGGGACGGGCCCATGTCGATGCCCTCGGCGTCGATGTTCAGCTCGCGGGCGAGGCCGAACAGCTCCACCAGGGTCTTGCCGGCCGAGGCCATGGCGTCGCGCGGACGCATGGCGGGCTTGGTCTCGACGTCGACGATCAGCTTGTCGAAGTCGGTCCGCTGCTCGACACGGGTGGCCTCGACCTTGTAGGTGACCTTCAGCACGGGGCTGTAGATCGAGTCGACCGGGATGCGGCCGATCTCCTGGCCGGAGGCCTTGTTCTGGACGGCGGAGACGTAGCCGCGACCGCGCTCGACGGTCAGCTCCATCTCCAGCTTGCCCTTGCCGTTCAGCGTGGCGAGGACCAGCTCGGGGTTGTGCACCTCGACACCCGCCGGCGGGGCGATGTCGGCGGCGGTGACGACGCCCGGGCCCTGCTTGCGCAGGTACATCACGACCGGCTCGTCGTGCTCCGAGGAGACGACCAGCTGCTTGATGTTGAGGATGAGGTCGGTCACGTCCTCCTTGACGCCCGGCACGGTGGTGAACTCGTGCAGGACGCCGTCGATGCGGATGCTGGTGACAGCGGCACCCGGGATCGACGACAGGAGCGTGCGGCGCAGGGAGTTGCCGAGGGTGTAGCCGAAGCCCGGCTCCAGCGGCTCGATCACGAACCGCGAGCGGAACTCGTCGACGACCTCTTCGGTCAGCGAAGGACGCTGAGCGATAAGCATGGGGGAAATCCTCCGGTTGTCTTCGGCACCCACTATTTGATGCCGACAGGACCAAGCGTACGGGGTCCCGCCGCGAAGCAGGACCCCGTACGAGGTTTACAGCAGGTACTGCGAGCCCGAAGGCGCTGCGTCAGACGCGGCGGCGCTTCGGCGGGCGGCAGCCGTTGTGCGGGGTGGGGGTGACGTCCTGGATCGAGCCGACCTCCAGGCCGGTGGCCTGGAGCGAACGGATCGCGGTCTCGCGGCCGGAGCCCGGACCCTTCACGAAGACGTCAACCTTGCGCATGCCGTGCTCCTGCGCGCGACGGGCAGCGGCCTCGGCGGCCATCTGCGCGGCGAACGGGGTGGACTTGCGCGAGCCCTTGAAGCCGACGTGGCCGGCGGAGGCCCAGGAGATCACGTTGCCCGCGGGGTCGGTGATCGAAACGATGGTGTTGTTGAACGTGCTCTTGATGTGCGCGTGGCCGTGAGCGACGTTCTTCTTTTCCTTGCGGCGGATCTTCTTCGCGCCGGCAGCCTGACGACCCTTGGGGGGCATAAGTCTGTTCTCCTACTGAGGTGGTCGGTCCGCTGACCCGCGGGCCGGAGGGATGTCCGGTTACGGGACGGACTACTTCTTGCCCGGCTTCTTCTTGCCGGCGATCGCGCGACGCGGGCCCTTGCGGGTACGCGCGTTGGTGTGGGTGCGCTGACCGCGGACCGGCAGGCCACGGCGGTGACGCAGACCCTCGTAGCAGCCGATCTCGACCTTGCGGCGGATGTCGGCGGCCACCTCACGGCGGAGGTCACCCTCGACCGTGTAGTTGGCGTCGATGTACTGGCTCAGCTTGACGAGGTCGTCCTCGGAGATGTCGCGAACGCGGACATCCGGGTTGACACCGGTCTCGGCCAGGGTCTGCTGGGCGCGGGTACGGCCGATGCCGTACACGTAGGTGAGGGCGATCTCGATCCGCTTCTCACGGGGGAGATCAACGCCGGCGAGGCGTGCCATTCAAGGCTCCTGTGGTTCTTCAGAGGTCTTGCGTGCTACCTACTCCTTCGCCTCTCGACGATGGAGCCCCGGCCTCTGACCGGGGGTGGCAGTCCGTCCACCAGGGGACGGATCGGGTAGCCCGCTTATGACGTTTTCGCGTCGCGCGAAGTACTACGAGAAATGCTGGAGAGCGATCAGCCCTGGCGCTGCTTGTGGCGCAGGTTGTCGCAGATCACCATGACCCGACCGTGGCGGCGGATCACCTTGCACTTGTCGCAGATCTTCTTGACGCTCGGCTTGACCTTCATGTTTCAGGTTCTCCGGGTCTAGATCTGACGTTCTTACTTGTAGCGGTAGACGATCCGCCCGCGCGTGAGGTCGTAGGGGCTGAGCTCCACGACGACCCGGTCGTCCGGCAGGATGCGGATGTAGTGCATGCGCATCTTGCCACTGATGTGCGCGAGGACCTTGTGACCGTTCTGCAGCTCGACCTTGAACATCGCGTTCGGAAGAGACTCGATCACGGTGCCCTCGATCTCAATGGCGCCTTGCTTCTTAGCCATGAACTGCGAGATCCACCTTCCGGGACCGGCTACCGTATGCGGAACGCTCGTGCGAACCTGGGTTCACCCCTCCCCCGGAGGGAAGAGGGCGCGCTGAAGCACGCTACGAGTGAGCCGACGGTCCATCCTACGCCAGCGCGTGCGGTGGACCAAAACGGCGGCCCCGGAAAGCGGTAGCCGTCACACCCGTTCCGTCAGGCCCCGGTGGTGACGGTCAGCGGCTCGACGTGGGCAGTGCAGGCCGAGCAGCGACGGGCGGCCTGGGGGATCTCGGTCAGGCACTCGGGGCACGGGCGCTTCGGCGCCTTCGGCTTCTTCGGCATGTAGCGCGCGGTCGCCTTGGTGATCGGCAGCACCACGCAGAAGTACAGCACCGCGGCGGTCATGAAGAACGCGATCAGCACGTTGAGGAACTGCCCGTACGGGAAGGTCACTCCGGCGATGTGCGCCTTGTACGAGCTGAAGTCGCCGGCCGCGCCGACCACCACGCCCACCAGCGGGGTGAGGAAGGCGGACACGAAGCCGGTCACCACCGCGGTGAACGCGGCACCGATGACCACACCGACCGCCATGTCGACGACGTTGCCGCGCATCATGAAGTCGCGGAATCCCTTGAGCACCTGTTGTCTCCTGCTCGCTCGTAAGCCACTGCTGACCACTACTGACCACTGCCAGCGGATAAAAATAGGACAAAAGCCCTGGAGGTCCAAACCTCCAGGGCTCTGATCCCTTGTCAGTGGCGGCAGTTGGGCGCCGCCGTGACTACGCGAGGGGGTCCGGAGCTGCGGTGATGCCCAGCTTGGCCAGTTCCGCCTTGCCGCCGTCGAAGGCGGTCAGCACCAGCGGGCCCTGCTCGGTGACGGCCACCGAGTGCTCCCAGTGCGAGGCCCAGGTGCCGTCGTTGGTGACGACCGTCCAGTCGTCCTCCAGCACGGTGGTGTGCGGGGTGCCGAGCGAGACCATCGGCTCGATCGCCAGCACGGTGCCCGGCACCAGCTTCGGGCCCTTGCCGCGGCCGCGCTCGACGTAGTTCAGCACGTGCGGCTCCATGTGCATCGCGGTGCCGATGCCGTGGCCGCCGTAGCCCTCGGTGATGCCCCACTTGCCCTTCGGCGGGAGCGGCTGGCGGCGGATGTAGCCCTCGATCGCCTTGGAGACGTCGACCAGGCGGTTGTTCTTCTTCATCTGGGCGATGCCGGCCCACATCGAGCCCTCGGTGACCCGGCTCAGCATCTCGACCTCCGGGCGGACCTCGCCGACCGCCACCGTGATGGCCGAGTCGCCGTGCCAGCCGTCCAGGATGGCGCCGCAGTCGATCGAGATGACGTCGCCCTCCTGGAGCACCCGGTCGCCGGGGATGCCGTGCACGACCTCGTTGTTCACCGAGGCGCAGATCACGCCCGGGAACCAGAGCCCGCCGTGGTGGGCGCGGAAGTTCGAGGTGGCGCCGTGGTCGGTGATGACCTTGTCCGCGATGTCGTTGAGCTCCTGGGTGGTCACCCCCGGGACGACCGCCTCGCGGCAGGCCTTCAGGGCCTCGGCGACGACCAGCCCGGCCGCTCGCATCTTCGCGATCTGCTCGGGGGTCTTGATCTCCACCATCTGGTCACGCCTTCCAAGTCCGGATTACCACTGCTACCACCGTACGACGCCGAAACGGCCGGGCCACCCGCTTCACGGGCGACCCGGCCGTACCGTCGTACGTTCGCCGAGAGACTCAGCTGTCCTGCTTCAACGCCTCGATCGAGCGGGCGGTGACCTCGTCCACCTTGCCGAGGGCCGAGATCGTCGCCACCAGGCCCTGCTGGACGTAGTAGTCGATGATCGGCTCGGTCTCCGTGTGGTAGACCTCCAGGCGCGTACGCACCTTCTCCTCGGTGTCGTCCGAGCGCTGGTACAGCTCGCCGCCGCACTCGTCGCAGACGCCCTCGACCTTCGGCGGGTTGTAGTCCACGTGGAAGACGTGGCCGCCGTCGTTGCGGCACAGGCGACGGCCGGCGATCCGGCGGACGACCTCGTCCTCGGGGACCTCCAGGTCCAGCACACCGTCCAGCTTTATGCCCTGCTCGGCGAGGAACTCGTCCAGCGCCTTGGCCTGCCCCAGGTTGCGGGGGAAGCCGTCGAGCAGGAAGCCGTTGGCGGCGTCCTCCTGGAGCATTCGGTCCTTGGCCATCCCGATGGTGACCTCGTCCGGCACCAGGTGTCCCGCGTCCATGTAGCTCTTGGCCTCGAGGCCGAGCGGGGTGCCCTGGCTGATGTTCGCACGGAACAGGTCGCCGGTGGAGATGTGGGGGATGGACAGGGTCTTGGCGAGCAGGTGCGCCTGAGTACCCTTCCCGGCCCCGGGAGGACCAACGAGGACGATACGCATCAGCGGAGGAACCCTTCGTAATTGCGCTGCTGGAGCTGGCTCTCGATCTGCTTCACAGTTTCGAGTCCGACGCCGACGACGATGAGCACGCTGGTGCCGCCGAACGGGAAGTTGGTCTGCTGTCCGAAGGCGACCAGGGCGATCATCGGGATCAACGCGATCAGGCCCAGGTAGAGCGAACCCGGCCACGTGATTCGGGTCAGCACGTAGTTCAGGTACTCGGCCGTCGGTCGGCCGGCCCGGATACCCGGGATGAACCCACCATACTTCTTCATGTTGTCGGCAACTTCTTCGGGGTTGAAGGAGATGGCGACGTAGAAGAAGGCGAAGAAGACGATCAGCAGGAAGTAGGTGGCCATGTAGATCGGGTGGTCACCCTTGACGAAGTTCGTCCGGATCCACGTGGCCCAGCCCGCCTGGCTGTTGGTCAGCTGGACCACCAGGGCGGGGATGTACAGCAGCGACGAGGCGAAGATGACCGGGATGACACCGGCCTGGTTCACCTTGAGCGGGATGTAGGTCGAGGTCCCGCCGAACGCCCGGCGGCCGATCATCCGCTTCGCGTACTGGACCGGGATCCGGCGCTGGGCCTGCTCGACGAAGATGACCAGCATCACGACGATGATGCCGACCGCGACCACGGAGAGGAACTCGACCCAGCCGCCGCCGATGGTGCCGGACTGCTTGATCGCCCACATCGAGGACGGGAACTGCGCCGCGATCGAGGTGAAGATCAGCAGCGACATGCCGTTGCCGATGCCGCGGTCGGTGATCAGCTCGCCCAGCCACATGATGACCGTGGTGCCCGCGGTCATGGTGAGGACCATGACGGCGATCCGGAACACACTGGTGTCCGGGACGATCTGGTTGGCCAGCGGGCAGCCGGAGAACAGCGCGCCGCTGGAGGCCGTCGCCACGATGCCGGTGCCCTGGAGCACCGCGAGGGCGATGGTCAGGTACCGGGTGTACTGGGTGATCTTCGCCTGGCCGGCCTGTCCCTCCTTCTTCAGCATCTCCAGTCGCGGGATCACGACGGTGAGGAGCTGGAGGATGATGCTCGCCGTGATGTACGGCATGATGCCGAGGGCGAAGATCGTCAACTGGAGGAGCGCGCCACCGCTGAACAGGTTGACGAGTCCGAAGAGGCCACTGTTCTTGGTCTCCTTCACGCACTCGTTCACGGCCGTGAAGCTCACGCCCGGAATCGGGATGTGCGAGCCCAGCCGGAACAGCACCATGATGCCCAGCGTGAACAGCAGCTTCTTGCGCAGGTCGGGCGTCTGGAACGCCCGCGCGAACGCACTGAGCACGGTGCCTCCTGCGCCTCCCGCGCGTCGTCGGCGGGAGGGTCGGTCCTGAATGGGGAGTTTTGCGGTACGGGCTCCCGTACAGACGGCACAGGCGAGCCTACGCGCAGCCTACAAGGGAACTCCACGGACTCTAACAGTGCGCGGCCACTCGGAAGAAGCGCGTACCGCCGCTCCCCCACTCATGGGGTACGGGATGCCCGGTTTTGCCACACAAAAGAACGAGCGCCATCCGGCCGGATATCCCCGGAAACGACACGAGCCCCGCACCTCCCGAAGGAGGTGCGGGGCTCGTGGGCGGAATTCAGCGGGCTCAGATGAGCTCGGTGACCGTACCGCCGGCGGCCTTGATCTTCTCGGCGGCCGAACCGGAGACGGCGTCCACCGCAACCTGGAGCGCGACCGAGATCTCGCCGGTGCCGAGCACCTTGACGAGGGAGTTCTTGCGAACCGCGCCCTTGGCGACCAGGTCCTCGACGGTGACCTCGCCACCCTGCGGGTAGAGCTCGGCCAGCTTGTCGAGGTTGACAACCTGGAACGTGATCTTGAACGGGTTCTTGAAGCCCTTCAGCTTCGGCAGACGCATGTGGAGCGGCATCTGGCCACCCTCGAAGCGCTGCGGAACCTGGTAGCGGGCCTTGGTGCCCTTGGTACCACGACCGGCGGTCTTACCCTTGGAGCCCTCACCACGACCCACACGGATCTTGTCGGTCTTGGCACCCGGGGCGGGCCGCAGGTTGTGGATCTTGATCGGGTTGTCGCCCATGATCAGTCCACCTCCTCAACCGTCACCAGGTGACGGACCGTGTGGGCCATCCCGCGGATCTCGGGACGGTCCTCCTTCACCACGACGTCGTGCATGCGCTTGAGACCAAGCGAACGCAGGGTGTCACGGTGATTCTGCTTGCTGCCGATGTACGACTTGGTCTGCGTGATCTTCAGGCGAGCCATCAGGCGCTCACCCCAGCAGCACGCGCCCGCAGCAGAGCGGCGGGGGCCACGTCCTCCAGCGGCAGGCCACGACGGGCGGCGATCTCCTCGGGGCGCACGAGGCCCTTCAGAGCGGCCACGGTGGCGTGCACGATGTTGATCGCGTTGTCCGAGCCGAGCGACTTCGACAGGATGTCGTGGATGCCGGCGCACTCCAGGACGGCGCGCACCGGACCACCGGCGATAACACCGGTACCGGGGGCGGCGGGCTTCAGCAGCACGACGCCGGCGGCCTTCTCACCCTGGATCGGGTGGGGGATGGTGCCCTGGATACGGGGGACCTTGAAGAAGTTCTTCTTGGCCTCCTCAACGCCCTTGGCGATGGCGGCCGGAACCTCCTTCGCCTTGCCGTAACCGACACCCACGGTGCCCTCGCCATCGCCCACCACGACGAGCGCGGTGAAGCTGAAGCGACGGCCACCCTTGACAACCTTGGCGACACGGTTGATCGCGACGACGCGCTCGACGTAAGCGGTCTTCTCGACGGCGGGGGCGTTGCCCCGGTCGTCACGCTTACGGTCGCGCCGCTCGCCACCGGTGCCGCCACCGGCGCCGCTGCCGCGGCGCTGGGGTCCAGCCATTGGATTTACCTCTCTCGTTTACGTCCGTCGACAGAGTCGACGAGCGGCTTAGAAGTCGAGCCCGGCCTCACGGGCCGCGTCCGCCAGGGCGGCGATGCGGCCGGCGTACCGGTTGCCCGCGCGGTCGAAGACGACCGACTCGATGCCGGCGGCCTTGGCGCGCTCGGCGACCAGGCTCCCGACCTTCTTGGCCAGCTCGGTCTTGTCGCCCTCGGCGCCCTTGATGGACACGTCGAGGGTGGACGCCGACGCCAGGGTGTGACCCTTGGCGTCGTCGATGACCTGGGCGACCATGTGACGGTTCGAGCGCGTCACGACGAGACGCGGACGCACCTCGGTGCCGACGACGCGCTTGCGAACGCGGATCGCGCGGCGCTTGCGAGCGGCGCTCTTGTAGGCGTTGCCCTTGCCGATCTTGACAGAGACACTCATCGCTTACTTACCACTCTTTCCGACCTTGCGGCGGATGACCTCGCCCGCGTACTTGACACCCTTGGCCTTGTACGGGTCGGGCTTGCGCAGCTTGCGGATGTTCGCGGCGACCTCGCCGACCTTCTGCTTGTCGATGCCGTCCACGTGGAACTTGGTGGGCGACTCGACGACGAAGGAGATGCCCTCCGGCGCGGTGATCAGGATCGGGTGGCTGTAACCGAGCGCGAACTCCATGTCGGAGCCCTTCGCGGTCACACGGTAACCAACACCGCTGATCTCCAGCGACTTGCGGTAGCCCGCGGTCACGCCGGTGATCATGTTCGCCACCAGCGTGCGGGTCAGGCCGTGCAGGGCCTTCGAGCGACGCTCGTCGTTCGGACGAGAGACGAGCACAGTGCCGTCCTCGGCCTTGCCGATCCCGATCGGCTCGGCGACGACGTGGGTGAGCGAGCCCTTCGGGCCCTTCACCGAGACCGCCTGGCCATCGATGGTGACGTCCACGCCAGCGGGGACCTGGATGGGCAGCCGTCCAATGCGCGACATTGCTGTACCTCCGTTTCCCGAATTACCAGACGTAGGCGAGAACTTCTCCGCCTACGCCCTTCTTGGCGGCCTGCTTGTCGGTCAGGAGGCCGGAGGACGTGGAGATGATCGCCACGCCCAGGCCGCCGAGAACCTTCGGCAGGTTGGTGGACTTTGCGTAAACGCGCAGACCCGGCTTGCTGATGCGCTTGATGCCGGCGATGGAGCGCTCACGGTTGGGGCCGAACTTGAGCTCGATGGTCAGCTTCTTGCCGACCTCGCCCTCAGCCGGCTCCTCAACCTTGTAAGAGGAGATGTACCCCTCCTGCTGCAGGATCTGGGCGACGTGCGCCTTGATCTTGCTGGCCGGCATCGCCACGGTGTCGTGGTACGCCGAGTTCGCGTTACGCAGACGCGTGAGCATGTCTGCGATGGGGTCGGTCATGGTCATGATGGCCTCAGGCCTCTCTCGCCGTGGTTTCTCCGCACCAGGTCCCCCTTCCGCACTCTTCCGAGTTCGTCAGGGGCACAAGCGCAGGGGACCTACGACGTAGTAAGACTGGGTGCGAGCCCTTCCTCTGAAGGGCCACGGACATCCATGGGGAAGCCGCGGCAGGGGGCCCGACCCCACTACCTTACGGGACTCCGTAGGCAGGCCCAAAACGGACCGGTGTGGGATCGGGCACCTCTGCGTCGCTGTGTGCCTAAAGCGCCTGGATTACCAGGAGCTCTTGGTCACGCCCGGCAGCTCGCCGCGGTGCGCCATCTCACGGAGGCAGACACGGCACAGGCCGAACTTGCGGTACACCGAGTGCGGACGGCCGCAGCGCTGGCACCGGGTGTAGGCCCGGACGCCGAACTTCGGCTTACGCTCGGCCTTCGCGATGAGGGACTTCTTCGCCATTGGCTCACGCCTCCTTGAACGGGAAGCCCAGAGCGCGCAGGAGCGCCCGGCCCTCGTCGTCGGTCTGAGCGGTGGTCACGACGGTGATGTCCATACCGCGCTGACGGTCGACCTTGTCCTGGTCGATCTCGTGGAACATAACCTGCTCGGTCAGACCGAAGGTGTAGTTGCCACGGCCGTCGAACTGCTTCGGGGAGAGACCACGGAAGTCACGGATACGCGGCAGGGCCAGCGAAACCAGACGGTCCAGGAACTCCCACATGCGGTCACCACGGAGGGTGACGTGGGTGCCGATCGGCTGGCCCTCGCGCAGCTTGAACTGCGCGATGGACTTGCGAGCCTTGGTCACGGCCGGCTTCTGACCGGTGATCGCGGTCAGGTCGCGGATCGCGCCCTCGATCAGCTTGCTGTCACGGGCAGCCTCGCCGACACCCATGTTGACGACGACCTTGACCAGGCCGGGCGTCAGCATGACGTTCTCGTACTTGAACTGCTCCTGCAGCTGACCCTTGATCTCGGAGTTGTAACGCTCCTTGAGGCGGGGGGTCACCTTCTCAACAGACGTCTCAGACATCAGATGTCCTCACCGGTTCGCTTGGCAACACGGATCTTGTTGCCCTCGTCGTCGAAGCGGTAGCCAACGCGGGTGACGACCTTCTTGCCGTCCTTCTCCACGACCAGCTGGACGTTGGAGACGTGCACCGGGGCCTCGACGGTGACAATGCCACCCTGAGTACCCGGGCCCGGCTTGGTGTGCTTCTTGACCCGGTTCACACCCTCGACCAGGACCTTGTTCTCAGCCGGCATGGCCTGGATGACCTTGCCCTGCTTGCCCTTGTCCTTGCCGGTGATGACCTGAACCAGGTCACCCTTCTTGATCTTCATGCTGTTCGCCATGAGTTAGAGCACCTCCGGCGCAAGCGAGATGATCTTCATGAACTTCTTGTCACGCAGCTCGCGGCCCACCGGGCCGAAGATGCGGGTGCCACGGGGGTCACCATCGGTGTTCTTCAGAACGACCGCGGCGTTCTCGTCGAAACGGATGTACGAGCCATCCGGACGACGACGCTCCTTGACGGTGCGGACGACGACGCACTTGACGACGTCACCCTTCTTCACCGAACCACCGGGGATCGCGTCCTTGACGGTGGCGACGATGACGTCCCCGATACCGGCGTAGCGGCGACCGGAGCCACCGAGAACACGGATGCAAAGGATCTCCTTGGCACCAGTGTTGTCGGCGACGCGCAGTCGCGACTCCTGCTGGATCACAGCTTTCTCCTGATCGTCAACGAGAGTCGACGGGCCGGCCGCTGCTCACATCGGCGTCCCACTGGGACCCGCTGCACATACGGCCGTACCACATCGGCTTCGTTACTTGGCCTTCTCGAGGATCTCGACGACGCGCCAGCGCTTCGTCGCGGACAGCGGGCGGGTCTCCGCGAGGAGGACCCGGTCGCCCACGCCGCACGCGTTCTGCTCGTCGTGCGCCTTCAGCTTGTTCGTACGGCGGATGACCTTGCCGTACAGAGCGTGCTTGACGCGGTCCTCGACGGCGACGACGACGGTCTTGTCCATCTTGTCGCTGACGACGAGACCCTCACGGGTCTTGCGGAAACCGCGCGTCTCGTTGGTGTTCTCAGTCATCAGGCGTTCTCCACCGTCTCGATGCCCAGCTCGCGCTCGCGCATCAGGGTGTAGATCCGCGCGATGTCCTTACGGACGAGCTTGAGCCGTCCGTGGTTGTCGAGCTGCCCGGTCGCCGCCTGGAAGCGGAGGTTGAACAGCTCCTCCTTGGCCTCGCGCAGCTTGGCAACGAGACCCTCGTTGTCCAGCGAACGAAGCTCAGCAGCCTTGGTAGCGGCCGACATCAGCTCTCACCGTCCTCGCGCCGGACGATCCGGCACTTCATCGGCAGCTTGTGCGCGGCGCGGGTGAGCGCCTCGCGAGCAACCTTCTCGTTCGGGTACGACAGCTCGAACATGACCCGACCCGGGTGCACGTTCGCGATCCACCACTCCGGCGAACCCTTACCGGAACCCATGCGGGTCTCGGCCGGCTTCTTGGTGAGCGGACGGTCCGGGTAGATGTTGATCCAGACCTTGCCGCCACGGCGGATGTGACGGGTGATCGCGATACGAGCGGACTCGATCTGACGGTTCGTCACGTAGGCCGGGGTCACGGCCTGGATGCCGAACTGGCCGAACGCCAGCTCGGTGCCACCCTTGGCAGCGCCACGACGCTTGGGGTGGTGCTGCTTGCGGTGCTTGACCCGACGGGGGATCAGCATTGGGGTCAGGCCTCCGTTCCGGTGTTCTCGGCAGCCGGAGCCTCGACCGCCGGGGCCGCGGGGGCCTCGGCAGCGGCGGGACGACGGCCACGGCCACCGCGCTCGCCACCACGGCGGTCGCCACCGCGGGCGGGACGACCACCCTCGGGACGGGCCGGGCGGTTGCCCGAGCGGGCAGCGGCGTTCTCAGCGCGGACCTCGGCGATGTTCTTGACGTCGCCCTTGTAGATCCAGACCTTCACGCCGATGCGGCCGAAGGTGGTCTTGGCCTCGAAGAAGCCGTAGTCGACGTTCGCACGGAGGGTGTGCAGCGGCACGCGACCCTCGCGGTAGAACTCCGAACGGCTCATCTCGGCGCCGCCGAGACGACCGGAGCACTGGACCTTGATGCCCTTGGCGCCGGACTTCATGGTGCCCTGCATCGACTTGCGCATGGCACGGCGGAAGGAGACGCGGGAGGACAGCTGCTCCGCGACGCCCTGAGCCACGAGCTGGGCGTCCAGCTCGGGGTTCTTGACCTCGAGGATGTTCAGCTGGACCTGCTTGCCGGTCAGCTTCTCGAGGTCGCCGCGGATGCGGTCGGCCTCGGTGCCACGGCGACCGATGACGATGCCGGGGCGGGCGGTGTGGATGTCGACGCGGACGCGGTCGCGGGTGCGCTCGATCTCGACCTTGGAGATGCCGGCGCGCTCCATGCCCTTCGTCATCATGCGACGAATGGCAACGTCTTCCTTGACGTAGTCCTTGTACAGCTTGTCGGCGTACCAGCGGGACTTGAAGTCCGTGCTGATGCCGAGGCGGAACCCGTGCGGGTTAACCTTCTGGCCCATTACCGGGTCCCTTCCTTGCTGCTGACGACCACGGTGATGTGGCTGGTCCGCTTGCGGATCCGGTAGGCGCGGCCCTGGGCGCGCGGACGGAACCGCTTCAGGGTCGGGCCCTCGTCAACGTACGCCTCGGAGATGTAGAGGTCGTCCACGTTGGAGTGGTTGTAGTTGTGCGCGGCGTTGGCAATGGCGCTGTCGAGCACCTTGCCGACCGGCACGGTGGCGGCCTGCGGAGCGAAACGCAGGACGGCCTGGGCCTCCGTGGCATTCATGCCTCGGATGAGGTCCACCACGCGGCGGGCCTTCATGGGCGTCACGCGGATGTACCGCGCCTGTGCCCTGGCTTCCATGGTTGTCCCCTTAATGGAGTAAGTCATCTGAGTCTTTTTGGCGCGCAAGCTCAGGCTTAGCGGCGCTTCGACTTCCGGTCATCCTTCACGTGGCCACGGAAGGTGCGGGTCGGAGCGAACTCGCCGAGCTTGTGGCCGACCATCGACTCGGTGACGAACACCGGGACGTGCTTACGGCCATCGTGAACCGCGATCGTGTGACCGAGCATGCTCGGGGAGATCACGGAACGACGGGACCAGGTCTTGATGACGTTCTGGGTACCCGCCTCGTTCTGAGCGTCCACCTTCTTGATGAGGTGGCCGTCGATGAAGGGGCCCTTCTTGAGACTGCGCGGCATCTGACCTGCTCCTAGCGCTTCTTGTTGGTCTTGCGGCGGCGCACGATGAGCTTGTCCGACGCCTTGTTCGGGCGACGGGTACGGCCCTCGGGCTTACCCCACGGCGAGACCGGGTGGCGACCACCGGAGGTCTTACCCTCACCACCACCGTGCGGGTGGTCGATCGGGTTCATGGCCACACCACGCACGGTCGGGCGGACGCCCTTCCAGCGCATACGGCCGGCCTTGCCCCAGTTGATGTTCGACTGCTCGGCGTTGCCGACCTCGCCGACGGTGGCGCGGCAGCGCGCGTCGACCAGGCGGATCTCACCGGAGGGCATGCGCAGGTGCGCCATCTTGCCCTCACGCGCCAGCAGCTGGATGCCGGAGCCCGCCGAGCGGGCCAGCTTGGCACCGCCACCGGGACGCAGCTCCACCGCGTGGATGGTGGTACCGACCGGGATGTTGCGCAGCGGCAGGTTGTTGCCCGGCTTGATGTCGGCGCCAGCGCCGTTCTCGATCCGGTCACCCTGCGCGATGCCGCGCGGCGCGATGATGTAGCGCTTCTCGCCGTCCGCGTAGTGCAGGAGCGCGATGCGCGCGGTGCGGTTCGGGTCGTACTCGATGTGAGCGACCTTGGCCGGCACGCCGTCCTTGTCGTGACGACGGAAGTCGATCACGCGGTAGGCGCGCTTGTGACCGCCACCCTGGTGGCGAGCGGTGACACGACCGGCGTTGTTGCGGCCGCCCTTGCTGTGCAGGGGGCGAACCAGCGACTTCTCCGGGGTGGACCGCGTGATTTCTACGAAGTCGGCCACGCTGGAGCCACGACGGCCCGGCGTAGTCGGCTTGTACTTGCGGATGCCCATTTGGCTCTCTCGTCCTCGTCCTAATCGACGATCACGATCTCCCGATTCAGGAGACCGGACCACCGAAGATGTCGATGCGGTTGCCCTCGGCCAGCGTCACGATGGCGCGCTTGGTGTCCTTGCGCTTGCCAAAGCCCGTCTTGGAGCGCTTGCGCTTGCCCTGACGGTTGATCGTGTTGACAGCCTCGACCTTGACCGAGAAGACCGCCTCGACGGCCTGCTTGATCTGGGTCTTGTTGGCGCCCGGCGACACGATGAACGTGTACTTGTTCTCGTCGAGGAGCGAGTAGCTCTTCTCCGAGATGACCGGCTTCACCAGGACGTCACGGGGGTCCGTGAACGTCTTGCTCGTAACGTCGCTCATCAGGCGGCGCTCCCTTCGAGCTCGCCCTCAGCGGCAACGGCCTTGGCGGACGCGGCCGGACCGGCCACGAAACGCTCGAAGGCGGCCTGGGTGAAGACCACATCGTCGGAGACGAGCACGTCGTAGGTGTTCAGCTGACCGGCGTCCAGGATGTGCACGTGCGGCAGGTTGCGAGCGGACTTGAGGCCCAGCTCGTCCTCGCGCTCGACGACCAGGAGGACGTTCTTGCGCTCGGTGATCTTGCCGAACAGGCTCTTGGCGGCCTTGGTCGACGGCGCCTCGGTCGCGGTCACGCCGGTGACGACGTGGATGCGGTTGTGGCGGGCCCGGTCGGTGAGCGCACCGCGCAGGGCGGCGGCGATCATCTTCTTCGGGGTCCGCTGCGAGTAGTCGCGCGGCACGGGACCGTGCACGACGCCACCGCCGGCGAACTGCGGCGCACGGGTCGAGCCCTGACGGGCGCGGCCGGTGCCCTTCTGGCGGTACGGCTTCTTGCCGCCGCCACGGACCTCGCCGCGAGTCTTGGTCTTGTGGGTGCCCTGACGGGCCGCAGCGAGCTGCGCCACGACGACCTGGTGCATCAGCGGAACGCTGACCTTCGCGTCGAAGATCTCAGCCGGCAGCTCGAGGCTGCCGGTCTTGTCGCCAGCCGGCGACAGGATGTCAATGGTGCTCATATCCTTCACAGCCCCTTCGCCGCGGTGCGGACGAGGACGAGGCCGCCGTTCGGGCCCGGGACGGCGCCCTTGATGAGCAGCAGGCCCTTCTCCGCGTCGACCGCGTGCACGGTCAGGTTCTGGGTGGTCACACGCTCGTGGCCCATCCGACCGGCCATGCGCAGGCCCTTGAACACACGGCCCGGGGTGGCGCAGCCACCGATGGAACCGGGCGAGCGGTGCTTGCGCTGGGTGCCGTGACCGGCGCCGAGACCACGGAAGTTGTGGCGCTTCATGACACCGGCGAAGCCCTTGCCCTTGGAGGTGCCGGTCACGTCGACCTTGACACCCGCCTCGAACAGCTCGGCGGTGATCTCCTGGCCCAGGGTGTACTCGGACGCGTCCGAGGTACGCAGCTCGACCAGGTGACGGCGCGGGGTGACACCGGCCTTGGCGAAGTGGCCCGCGAGGGGCTTGTTCACCTTGCGGGGGTCGATCTCGCCGAAGCCGATCTGGACGGCGTCGTAGCCGGCCGGGCTGTCAGCGGTGTGGACCTGGGTCACGACATTCGGCCCAGCCTTGACGACGGTCACCGGGACGACCCGGTTGTTCTCGTCCCAGACCTGGGTCATGCCGAGCTTCTCGCCCAGGATGCCCTTAATCTGCTTAGCCATCTTCGGTGCGCCTCTCAGAGCTTGATCTCGATGTCGACGCCCGCCGGCAGGTCGAGACGCATCAGCGAGTCAACCGTCTTCGGCGTGGGGTCGAGGATGTCGATCAGACGCTTGTGAGTACGCATCTCGAAGTGCTCGCGCGAGTCCTTGTACTTGTGCGGCGAGCGGATGACGCAGTACACGTTCTTCTCAGTGGGCAGCGGCACCGGGCCCGCGACCTGCGCACCAGTACGAATCACCGTCTCGACGATCTTCTTCGCCGAGGAGTCGATGACCTCGTGGTCGTAGGCCTTGAGCCGGATGCGGATCTTCTGTCCCGCCATGGCTACTCAGTAGTCCTTTGTCCTTAGTCACTGCACGACTCCCTCCGACCCCCGCGCTCGGGCGTGTCGCACTCGCGCTTGCAAAAAACCGGCGAAGTACTTCGTCGGTTTCGAACTTTCGGGGTGGGGGGTGCCGGATCGAGGCCCCGCTCACGCTTCCCGGAAGATTCCCGTACTTTCGCCCCGCAGCTGCCGTGGCGTAGAACTCACGCTTGACGGCCATCACGGGAACGACGAGTACGTGGGACTCGCTTCCGGTCCTCCCGGCGGGAGGCGCGCAGCATCGGCACTCAACCGAGCAACTTGGACATACTGCCACATGGAGCAGCCCGGATGCCAATCGGGGCCGGTGAGGCGCTCCTCACCGGCCCCGACGGGGTGACGGCCCAGGTCAGTCCCTGCGCCAGAGCACCCAGCCCTTGTCCTTGTTGAACTTCGCGATGTGCCAGCCGGGCCTCGCGTCCGGCCAGCTGGCCTGGGGCAGGGCGCCCTTGGCCCAGCCGGCCAGGTACGCGGTGGCCTGCTCCGGCGGGGTGGAACCGTCCTTCAGGTCGTCCGACCAGACCCGGCCCCAGTAGACCTCGTAGGCCATCGACATCCGGGCGTCCCAGTCGAGGTCCATGTCCAGGACGACGTTGTCGCCCTTGCGCAGGCCCGCCTCCTTGGCCATTCCGACCGCCTGGTACTTGCGCTCCTTGGCGTGCGGTTCGGCGACGTTGCCGGTGACGGAGACCGTCGCGTAGGCGGCGAACAGCGTCACGCACCCCACCACGGCTGCGATCACCCGGCGCCCGCCGGCCACCCGCAGCAGCAGGCACGCGGCCAGCACCGCCAGCGCCCCGAAGGTCGTCCGGATCATGTGCAGGCCCTCCCAGGTGGAGGCCAGGAACATCGCGTCCGGCACCGTCCACGGACTGACCCAGAGCTTGAGCGCGGAACCCGCGTACGCGCCGACCGACAGCTGGATGACCCCGATCAGCACGGTGCCGGCCAGCGCCGACCACAGCAGCGCGCGGACCCCGGCCCGCCACAGCGCGGCCAGGCCGACCACCAGGAACAGCGGCACCAGCACCGCGCAGTACCGGGCGTACACCCAGTTGTCGGTCCGGTCGTTGTCCGCCAGGCCGGCCGCGGAGGCCAGCGCGGTGCCGAACAGCAGCGCCACCATGGTGAAGGCCACCACCCGCTCGGCCACCGTGTACCGGCGCCGGAACACCACCACCACGCACAGCACCAGGGCGATCGCCCCGAAGCCGTACGTGGAGGTCATGAAGTACCACAGCTGGCCGAACGTGCGGGCGATGATCGTGCCGATGTACTTGCTGTCCCCGAGGTTCTCGAAGACCTTGTTGCCGACGTCGCTCGGCGGCACGTCCTTGAACCGGCTCTTGACGAAGCCGGCCAGCAGCTGCGCGCCCAGGTACGACACCCCGAGCGCGCCGACGCCGGCCAGCGAGGCGAGTCTCGGCGCCCAGCCGAAGGCCAGCACCACGACCAGGACCAGTGCGGTCAGCGCCACGACCACGCCGCCGCGGTCGTGGGTGGCCAGCGAGTAGCCGGCCGCCAGGCCCATCCCCGCCGCGTACAGCGCGCGGCGGCCCGTCGTACCGGGCGAGAGCCAGCCGTGCATCGCGAGCACCCAGGCCAGCAGGAGCACCGGGAGCACGGTGTCCGACATGGCGAACTGGGAGTAGAAGACCACCGGCGGCACCAGCGCCACGGTGGTGCCCACCAGGTAGGAGTGCGGCCGGGACAGACCCAGCCGGCGCGCCGCCACCACGGCCAGCGGGAACACCAGCGCGTTGAGCACCGCGTTGATGCCCATGACCAGGTGGTACGCCATGGCCGGGCTGTCGGCGATCCGCAGCGCCGGCGAGATCAGCAGCGGGTACCCGCCGGGGATCACCACGCCGACCGGCAGCTCGGTGGCCGACCGGCCGGCCAGCACCCGCGCGATCACCAGGTAGGAGTCCTCGTCGGCGTGCACCGACGGGAAGTAGTTGTGGATCGACAGCACCAGGCGGAACACCACCTGCCCGCCGTACCCGAGCAGCAGGGCCGCCGGCCAGAACCAGCGGTGGGCGGCGAGCGCCCGCAGCCGGGCGGGCGCGACCGGGGTGTCGGGCGCGTTGGTGCCGCCGTCCTCACCCCGGTCCGGACCGTCGGACGTGTGGGCAGAGTCGATCAGCGGCTGCACCGGGACACTTCCCTACTTGTATGAGTTTGACGATCTCGTCATGGCCGGCTCCGGGCCGCGCGCCTCGATTCCCGCCACCACTCGTCGAAGCGCATCGGCAGTGTGCCACGCGGCGATCTGCCGGAGCCAACGCACTCCTCCCTCGCGGACGACAACGGCCCGCTGGGGCAGGGCGGTTCGGCCCCTGATGATCCCGTGCCCGGGGTCCTGGCAGAATCGCGGTGTCCGGCACCGAAACCACACACCGCCTCCGCACCGAATCGCTGCGGACGGCAGAAGGACCGAACAGTGACGACGAGCGTGCAGCCCGCCTCCACCCCGGGCATGCAACAGGGCATACCGTCCAGCCGAACGAGACGGGCAGCCCTGCGCCGGCCCGCCGTCCTCTGGGCCGCGGAGATCCTGACCGCGGTCACGGCGGCCCTGCTCATGACGGGCCTGGCGACGTCCGTCCAGCTGAACCCCATGTCGCGGATCGGCCAGGTCAGCGGCCTCGCCGCGCTGCAGCTCCGGCTCCTGCTGCTGCTCGGCGTCGTCGTCGTGGTCCTGGTGCCGGCGATGCGCCGCTGGGCGGACGTCCCGGTCCGGTTCGCCGCCGCCGCGGTCGCGGGCCTGTCCTCCGGCGTCCTGGCGGCCGGCGTCTCGCTCGCGCTGCGCGGCACCGACTGGCCGCTGTACGCCCAGTCGGGTGACTCCGGCAACCTCCAGGCCTGGGTCAGCGCCCTGATGGACGGCAAGCCCCTCGACGGCGCCTACCCGCCGTTGTTCCCGCACATCGTCGCCTTCGTCGCCGAGCACCTCACCCACGGCCAGATCGGCTACGCGCTCAAGCTCGTCGACCTGGTGTTCGTCGCGCTGCTCGGCCCGATCGCCTACCTGTCCTGGCGACTGCTGCTGCCCCCGCTCTGGGCGCTCGGGATCGGCGTCACCGCCGCGCTGCCGATGGCGCAGCCGTACAAGCCGTACACCACCTTCGTGCTCGTCGCCTTCGTCCCCCTGCTGGCGAAGCTGATGCAGCTCCTCCAGCGCGCCCCGGAGCTCCCGCGCCGTACCGTCGCCGTCCGCGGCGCCGTGCTCGGCCTCGGCATCGCGCTGCTGTTCAACCTCTACTCCGGCTGGTTCGTGTGGTCCGCCGTCGGAGTGGTGGTGCTCACCGTGGCGCTGCTGCTGCGTGCCCGCCGCACCGGCGGGACCCCCGGCCTGCTGAACGCCCTGACGGCGATCGGCGCCGCCGGCGGGGTCTTCCTGGCCGCCGCCTCCCTCTACCTGGTCCGGCTGCTCGGATCCGCCGGAAGCACGGTCGACCGCTACTGCTACTTCGACACCTACACCGAGCCGACCTACTTCGCGATGTGGCGCGACGACCTTCCCGGCACCGACGGCCAGAGCACCTGGCCGCTGCCCGGCGAGCTCGGCGGGGTCGGTCTCTTCACGATCCTGCTGCTGGTCGGCCTGGGCGTGGCGCTGGCCCTCGGGATCGGCCGGGCGGCCGTCCTGACCGCCGCCGCCTGCTCGGCGAGCGCCCTGCTGATGCGCTACTGGTACGCCTCCCACATGGAGCGCGACCAGGCCGTCATGCTCTACCCGCGCACCAGCGCGCAGCTGCTCTACTGCCTGCTGGTCCTGGTCGGCCTGGCGTGCTACCTGATCGCCCGCCGCCGGAGCACCGTCTCGGCCCCCACCGCCGAGACCGCCGAGGAGACCGGCCGCCGTCTGCCGCTGCGCTTCAACCCGCGCGCCGTGGCCATCGGCTCCATCTGCGCGCTGGGCCTGCTCTTCGGTATGGCCGGCTCCGCCACCGCCAGCAAGTACATGCCCGACCCGCACGAGGGCACCGGCATGCTGGCCTGGATCTCGCAGACCACCGCCGACACCGACGGGCACTGCTCCCGCTACGCGCCCAAGTGCAACGAGGCCCCTGGGCTGCTGAACCCCTCGGACCCGAAGGTCGACCTCGGGAAGCTGATCTGCCCGAAGGTCAACCCGTACCCGCGCAAGGGTGAACTGCTCCCCGGGTTCTCGGCGGACCTGCCCGAGTGACCCTCACCCGACCCTGAGACGGCAGTGGGCCGGTAGTCCGATTCGGACTACCGGCCCACTGCCGTATCAGGACTCGCGCGGCGTCAGTGCCGCTCTCCGCCGGTCAGCGCGTGGCGGACCAGCACCTTGGCGCCGGCCCGCTGGCCGCGCTTCAGCGCGCCCGGCAGCATGGTCAGCGCGTGCAGCCGGGAGGCGCTGCGGAACCGGGCCGCACGGGCGGCCTTCGGCCAGCCACGGGCGTCCATCCGCTCGGCCACCGCGTTGAAGTACCGCTCCGCCTCGGTGAACCGGGTGCCGGAGAAGGCCTGCACCGAGGACTCGCTGACGGCGTGCCGGCGGTACTGGAAGACGACGGTGGTGTTGTCCACCATCATCTGCTCCCCGCGCTCCAGCAGGTCGACGACCAGGGCCAGGTCCTGGATCACCGAGTACTCGTCACGGAAGTTGACCGCGCGCAGCGCCTCGCCCCGCCAGCAGATCGACGGGAAGTAGAGCCAGTTGCCGCGCAGCACGCTCGCGGCCAGCTCCTCGCCGCCCATCAGCCGCCGGCCCTTGACGGTCGGCGCGTAGATCTTCTCCTTGACGTTGTCCGCCAGGCCGGAACGGCTGACCTCGCCGTTGCCGTCGATGACCTCGACGCCCGGCTGGACCATGCCCAGGTCCGGGTTGGCCTTGAGGACCGAGCGGACGGTCTCCAGGTAGTGCGGGTGCAGCAGGTCGTCGCAGCCCATGATGACCACGTGGTCGGCCGTGGACAGCTCCACGCACTTCTGGAAGTTCTTGGTGATGCCCAGGTTCTGCTCGTTGCGCAGGTACGTCACCCGGTCGTCGCCGAGCGAGGCGAACCAGCCCGGGACGTCCGGCTCCTTGCCGTCGTCGATGACGGTCAGCCGGAAGTCCCGGTCGGTCTGCGCGAGGATGCTCCGCACCGCGGCCTGCATCAGCGCCACGTCGCCGTAGTACGGCAGCATGAACTCGAAGGTCGCCACGGGATCAGGCCTTGCTGCGGTCGACCGGCGCCGAGACCGGCAGGTCCAGGTCGAAGCGCTCCTCGTTCAGGCGGGCGCCCTCGTTGATCGCCACGGTGCGCGCCAGGTCGGTGAGCTTCTTCTCCAGCGAGCGGAAGCGCAGGAAGGTGTTCAGGGTCAGGAAGCCCATCGCCAGCACCATCACGTACAGCACCAGGTCGGTGCCGCGGCCGACGCCGAGCTGGTGGGCCAGCCAGGTCACGTCGGTGGGACGCAGCACCGCGTAGATGTTCACCAGCACGAAGACCGAGAACGCGATGCGCTTCCAGGCGCGGGTGTTGGCACGGTCCCAACGCCGGATGAACATGAAGGCGAGAGAGACCGAGCCGAGAATGAGAACCAGCTGGATCCAGAAGAATTTCATCGGCGGCTACGCTCCCGCAGCGAGATGTCGAAGATGATGTTGACGCCGTTGATCAGGGACTGACCCTTGGCGCGTGAGTAGTCGGTGTACAGGATGTCCACCGGGAGTTCGGCGACCCGGAGGTCCGAGCCGGCGAGGTAGCTGACGATCTCCGACGCGTGCGCCATGCCGTTCATGGTGATCCGCAGCCGACCGGCGGCCTCGCGGTTGAGCACGCGCAGGCCGTTGTGGGCGTCGGTCAGCTTGAGCTTGCGAGCGGTCGGGCTGACGGTCGCCGCGGTCCGCAGGACGACCCGCTTGATCCACGGCACCTGCCCGTTCTGCTCGATGAAGCGCGAGCCGAGGACGACGTCCACGTCGCCCTCCCGCAGCAGGGCGACCATCTTCTCGACGTCGGCGGTCTGGTGCTGGCCGTCGGCGTCGAAGGTGGCGAAGTACTTGGAACCGGGCTGGGCCAGGGCGTAGGCGAGGCCGGTCTGGAGGGCGGCACCCTGGCCGAGGTTGACCGGGTGGCGCACCAGGTGCGCGCCCGTCTCCATGATGTGCTTGGCCGAGTCGTCGCCGCTGCCGTCATCGACCACCACGATGTTCGGGAACGTCTTTCGCGCCCCCTCCACAACGTCGGCGATCACCTGGCCCTCGTTGTAGGCCGGGATCACCAGCCAAACATCGTCGTACTGGGACACGGAGGCTCCATCAATGGGGTCTGGCCCGCGCTGCTGCGCGGCGATCTGAAGATGAGGGGCGGACACGGTCACTCACCGGCCGTCCGGCTGCTCAACACCGCGGCGTTCGAGTCCCCCGGCTGCTGGACGAGGCCTGCGGAATTCGTCGCCGAACGGGCGAAACTCTGCCTCAGGACCGCCAGCATACCGAGGACCGTGGCCACGGAACCCGCGGTGTACGCGAGGATCACGCGGGTGGACACGTCGCCGGGCAGGAAGGTCACCCCGGCGAGGACCACGGTGCCGATCGCCCAGCAGAGCAGCTGAAGGTTGTGACGCTTGAATACCATCAGCGCCTGGCCGAGCACCATCGCGAACATGTACGCCACGGTTCCGGCGGACAACCAGAAGAAGTCGAGGCAGCCGAGCACCGGCTTGGCGCCGAACAGCACCTGGATCAGCCACGGGCCGAGGGCGACCGCCGGGATCCCGCCGAGCAGGCCGAGCGCGCCCACCACGGCGCCGATCTTCTTGAGCATCCCGGTGAACGCGGCCCGGTCACCGACCGCGATCGCGGCGGAGAGGCCGTTCAGCAGCGAGGCCTGGAGCGAACCGAAGACGAACAGCGGCACCCGGGCCAGCACCAGCGCGTTGAGCAGGGCGGCGATCAACGCGGAGTCGGACGGCGCGAGCAGCTTGGTGCTCACCACGGCCGCGTTCACCACGACCTGCGAGAGCAGGGTCGAGCAGATCAACAGGCCGAGGCCGGAGCAGAGTTCGGACCAGCGGATCTGCTCGCCGGGCTTCACCGCGCGCAGCAGCGGCGGCAGTGTGAGGATCGTGGCCAGGATCGGCGCGACGGCGAGGATCAGGCTGAACGCGAGCGCCGAGTGCACCCCGGCCACGCCGCAGGCGAAGGCCAAGCCGATCCGCAGGCCGCCGTCCAGGCCGAGCTGGGTGCCGTACGCGCCGAAGCGGCCGAGGCCGGCCAGCACGCCGCGGGTGAGGTAGCAGACGGCCATGCCGGTGAAGGCGCCGCCGAGGGCCAGCACCAGCGAGCGGTCCCCGTGGAACATGGCCCGGGCGATCGGGCCGGAGGCGGCGCCGAGGACGGCCAGGGTCGCCGCGAGGATCCCGCCGGTGAGCAGGGTCGCGCGGCGCAGCACCGGCGCGGCACCGTGGCCGAGCGCCGCCCGCGCCGCGACGATCCGGGTGAGCTCCTGCTCGATCGGGAAGAAGACGCCGATGCCGACGGACATCACGATCGTCCACAGCAGCGAGACGTTCGCCATGTCGTCGACGGACAGGCTGTGGCCCGCCACCCCGAGGTGGATGTAGGAGGCGGCACCCAATACGACGGTGCCGCCGGCCACCGCCAGGGTTCCCGGCGGTAGCGCGGCAGCCACCTTCGTCAGTGCTTTCTTCACTGAGGTCTGTCGCCCTCCGTGGTCCGGGCCGTGGCGGCCAGTTCGGCGAAGACGGGCCGGGCCAGGGCCTCGGCCAGCATGGCCCGCCACTCGGGCAGCGGGGCCAGCCCGGCGGCGGCCCAGCGGTCGTGCGCCAGGACGCTGAAGGCCGGACGGGCGGCCGGGCGGACGAAGGCCTCCGACGTGGTCGGGCGGATCCGCTCCGGGTCCAGCCCGCTCAGCGCGTAGCTCTCGCGGGCCAGCCCGCACCAGGTGGTGCGGCCGCTCGCGGTGCCGTGGTAGATCCCGGCCGGGGCCTGCCCGGCGAGCGCGGCCCGGCCGAGCTCGACCAGGCGGCCGGCCAGCGCGTACGACCAGGTCGGCTGGCCGTGCTGGTCGTCCACCACGTCCAGGGTGTCCCGCTGGGCGGCGAGCTTGAGCATGGTGGCCACGAAGTTCGGGCCGTGCTCGCCGTACAGCCAGGCGGTGCGCACCACGTAGCCGTGCTCGGGGAGCAGTTCGGCGACCGCCCGCTCCCCCACCAGCTTGCTGCGGCCGTACGCGTTCACCGGCGCGGTCGGGGCGTCCTCCGGGCAGGGCTCGGTGGCGTCACCCGGAAGGACGTAGTCGGTGGAGACGTGCAGCAGCCGCGCGCCGGTCTTGGCGCACGCCGCGGCGAGGAGGCGCACGCCGGTGCCGTTGACGGCGGTGGCGGCGTCCTCCTCCGTCTCCGCGGCGTCGACGTTCGTCCAGGCGGCGCAGTTGACCACGATGTCGTGGCCTTCGACGGCGGCCTGGACGGCCGCCGCGTCGGTGATGTCGAGGTCCGCCCGGCGCAGCGCGGTGACCTCGGCGGCCTCGTCGGCGCCCAGCACCGACAGCAGGTCCTGCCCGAGCATCCCGGCCGCGCCGGTGACCAGCCAGCGCACGGGCGCGGCGGCGTTCGCGGTCACTTGGCCAGGGCCGCCTTCTGCTTCAGCGGCTCCCACCAGGCGCGGTTCTCGCGGTACCAGGCGATGGTCGCGGCGAGGCCGTCCTCGAAGCGGACCTGCGGCTCGTAGCCGAGCTCCTCGCGGATCTTGCTGATGTCGATGGAGTAGCGGAGGTCGTGGCCCTTGCGGTCCTCGACGTGCTCGACCATGTCCCAGCCGGCGCCCGCGGCCTCGAGCAGCAGGCCGGTCAGCTCCTTGTTGGTGGCCTCGGTGCCGCCGCCGATGTTGTAGACCTCACCGGCCCGGCCGCCGCGCATGACCAGCTCGATGCCCCGGCAGTGGTCCGAGACGTGCAGCCAGTCGCGGACGTTGCCACCGTCGCCGTACAGCGGCACCTTCTTGCCGTCGATCAGGTTGGTGGTGAACAGCGGGATGACCTTCTCCGGGAACTGGTAGTGCCCGTAGTTGTTGGAGCAGCGGGTCACCACGACGTCCATGCCGTGGGTGCGGTGGTAGGCCAGCGCCAGCAGGTCGGAGGAGGCCTTCGAGGCGGAGTACGGGGAGTTCGGCTCCAGCGGCCAGGTCTCGGTCCAGGAGCCCTCGTTGATCGAGCCGTACACCTCGTCGGTGGAAATGTGCACGAAGCGGCCGACGCCGTGCTTGCGGGCCGCGTCGAGCAGCACCTGGGTGCCCACGACGTTGGTCAGCACGAACGGGCCCGCACCGGCGATCGAGCGGTCCACGTGGGACTCGGCGGCGAAGTGCACCACCACGTCGTGACCCGGCATGACCTGGTCGACGGCGTCCACGTCGCAGATGTCGCCCTGGACGAAGGTGTAGCCCTGGTGTCCGGCCACCGGGGCCAGGTTCTCCAGGACACCCGAGTAGGTGAGCTTGTCAAAGACGGTGATCCGGGCATTCTCGTCAGCCCCGAGGAGCTGACGGACGAACTCCGAACCGATGAATCCGGCGCCGCCGGTCACGAGGATGCGCATAATGCGCGTAGTCTACCGCCGCCCGAACACCCTCCCGACCCGGCCCCTCCCGCGTTCACCGATCTCGAATAGGGTGCACCCATGCGTGGAATCCTCCTGGCCGGCGGCACCGGCTCGCGGCTGTGGCCGCTGACCCGTGCGGTGTCGAAGCAGCTCCTCCCGGTCTTCGACAAGCCGATGATCTACTACCCCCTCTCGACCCTCGTGATGGCCGGGATAAGCGAAATCCTGATCATCACCACCCCGAACGACCGGGACCAGTTCGAACGGCTGCTGGGCGACGGTTCCCAGTTCGGCCTGAAGCTCCAGTACGCCGTCCAGGAGAAGCCCGAGGGCATCGCCCAGGCCTTCGTGCTCGGCGCGGACTTCATCGGTGACGAGCCGGTGGCCCTGATCCTCGGCGACAACATCTTCCACGGCAGCGGCCTGGGCACCCGGCTCACCGAGCACTCGGACATCAAGGGCGGCCGGGTCTTCGCCTACCCGGTGGCCGACCCGACCGCGTACGGCGTGGTCGAGTTCGACGAGAGCGGCCAGGTCCTCTCCATCGAGGAGAAGCCGACCGAGCCCAAGTCCCGTTACGCCGTCCCGGGCCTGTACTTCTACGACAACCGGGTGGTCGAGATCGCCCGCAACCTGCGGCCGAGCGCCCGCGGCGAGCTGGAGATCACCGCCGTCAACGACGCCTACCTGCAGACCGGCGACCTGCACGTGACGATCCTCGACCGCGGCACCGCCTGGCTGGACACCGGCACGTTCGTGTCGATGGTCCAGGCCTCGGAGTTCGTCCGGGTCATCGAGGAGCGCCAGGGCTTCAAGATCGGCTGCATCGAGGAGGCCGTCTGGCGGGCCGGCCTGATCGACGACACCCAGCTGCGCGAGCTCGCCGAGCCGCTGCTGAAGAGCGGCTACGGCCAGTACCTGCTGGGCCTGCTCGAAGAGGCGGCCGCCAAGTGAAGTTCCGCGAGCTCTCCATCGAGGGCGCCTTCGAGATCACCCCGCAGGTGCACGGCGACGCCCGCGGCCACTTCACCGAGTGGTACCGCTTCGACCGGCTCGCCGAGGTCGTCGGCCACCCGCTGAACCTGGCCCAGGCCAACCTGTCGCTCTCCGCCAAGGACGTCGTCCGCGGCATCCACTTCGCCGACGTCCCGCCCGGCCAGGCCAAGTACGTGGCCTGCACCCGCGGCGCGGTGCTGGACGTCATCGTCGACCTGCGGGTCGGCTCGCCGAACTTCGGCAAGTGGGAGTTCGTCCGGCTGGACGACACCGAGCGCAAGGCCGTCTACATCCCCGAGGGCCTCGGCCACGGCTTCTGCGCCCTCACCGACGACGCCACGCTGACCTACCTCTGCTCGGCGACGTACAACCCGACCGGCGAGCACGGCGTGCACCCGCTGGACCCGGAGCTCGGCATCGAGTGGCCGACCGACGCCCCGCAGCTCTCTGCCCGCGACGCGGTGGCGCCCTCCCTCTCGGAGGCCCTCGCCACCGGCCTGCTGCCGGACTACCAGGCCTGCAAGGCCTACACGGACTCGCTGAAGCAGCAGTAGCGGAGCCCGACCGGCCGAGGGGACGAGCGCAGGTGCACCCGTCCCCTCAGCCGTTCCCCCTGCCCCCATCACAGGCCCATTCCCAGGCCGCTCCCCAGCCGGCCGGATCGGACGGACCATGACCCACCCCGCGGGACCCTCACACGGCATACGTGGGGGCGTCGACACCCGACGCCCCGCGTGGCTGAGGGGAGGAAGTCTGTCCGGCCGCGTGAACAGCTTCGGCGCGATCCGGACGACCCTCGCGGTAGCCGTCGTCTACTCCCACGCCTACCCGCTCGGGTTCGGCCGGCCCGCCCCGCTCTCCCAGTTCAGCGGCGGCCAGATCGACCTCGGCCGGCTCGCGGTGGTCGGCTTCTTCGCGCTCTCCGGGTTCATGATCACCGGAAGTGCCATGCGCAGCACGATCGGCCGGTACTCCTGGCACCGCGCCCTGCGCATCCTGCCCGGGCTCTGGGCGTCGCTCCTGGTATGCGTCCTGCTGGTGGCACCCGCCCTGTACTACCGGACCCACCACTCGCTCGACGGCTACTGGTCGCACTCGCACGGGCCGCTGAGGTACCTGAAGGGTGCCTGGAACGCCTCGCTCTCCACCGGGTTCGACATCTCGAACGTGATCGACGACGGCGTGAAGGCCGGCACCAATTACGACCCCGGCATCAACGGCTCCCTCTGGTCGCTCGACTACGAGATGCTCTGCTACGTCATGATGGGCCTGCTGGCCGCCGGCGGCGTGCTGCTGCGCGCGAAGAAGACGGTGCCGCTGCTGACCCTGGTCGGCTGGATCCTGGTCTTCGAGGACTGGCGGACGACCCCCGGCTTCGTCAACTACCCGCACCACATGGGCTTCTACATCCATGTGCCGGTCTTCGGCCAGGTCTACACCCAGTACTTCGTCTACCTGGCGTTCGTGTTCCTGCTCGGCGCCACGGTGCAGCTCTACAAGGAGCGGATCCCGATCCACGCCGGGCTCGCCCTGCTGTCGGCCGTGGTGCTCGTCGCCAGCCTGCGCTACGGCGGGCTGTTCGCGTTCGGCTACCCGGCCTTCGCCTACCTGCTCTTCTGGCTGGCGGTCCGGCTGCCCCGGCCGTTCCAGCGGATCGGCGTCAAGCGGGACTTCTCGTACGGCATCTACGTGTACGGCTTCACCGTCGAGCAGGCCGTCGCCGCGCTCGGGGGCAACGCGCACGGCATGAAGGTCTACCTCCTGCTGTCCCTCGGCGGGACGGTCCTCCTCGCCGCGCTCTCCTGGTACCTGGTCGAGAAGCCCGCGCTGAAGGCGAAGGACTGGACGCCGCGGCCGGTGCGCGCGCTGGCCGAACGCCGGGCCCGCAGGGCCGCCGTCCCGGTGCCGGCCGAGCCGGCCGGGAAGCCGGTCCCCACGCCCTGACGACCGTACGACGCCAGGCCCCCGGTGGCCCGGTCCGTCCTCCTCAACGGGTCCTGAAGACCCACACCTTGAGGAGGACGAACCGGGCCACCGTCGCGAGGCCGTTGGCCACGATCAGGCCGGCCACCTCGACCACCCGCGAGGCGTGCGGCGCGAGCAGGGCCAGCAGGGCGAGCGCGCCGCTGCTCAGGCCCAGGCCGATCAGGAAGGCGACGGCGCCCTGGAGCTGGTGGCGCACCGCGCCCTCCGAGCCGGTGATGCCGAAGGTGAAGCGCCGGTTGGCGGCGGTGTTGGCGACCGCACTCACCGCCAGGGCGATCAGGTTGGCCGCCTGCTGGTCGACGACCTGGCGGGCCACCACGTACAGGCCGAGGTAGAAGAGCGTGCTGAGCACGCCGATGACCAGGAACGACGGCAACTGCCGCTTGGCGGTGCCGGCCGGCGCGGCGGCCCGGCCGTCGGGGGCCGGCGCCGGTGCGTTGTCGGTGGAGACCATGGGTTGCCCACTGCTTCGTTCGTCGGGTCAGGAGAGCTCGTACACGGCCACCCGGCCGTTGTCGAACACCTGCTTGGCGAGGTTCCTGAGCTGCGGAGACTCCTCGCCCGCCTTCCGCTGGACCACCAGGTAGCGGACCTTGTGGTCACGGTGCAGCCGCTTCAGGATGTCCGGCGTCGGCGCGTAGAACGCGGCCTCGTTGAGCTGGAACAGCTCGGTGTCCCAGAACGGCGAGCCGGAGGCCGACGCCCCGTTCGCGGTGGCCATCAGCCTCGGCGCGTAGGCCCAGCCCTCGATCAGGACCGAGCGCTCCGAGTAGCCGCTGAGCCAGTGCGAACGGTAGTTGGCGCACGGCAGGCCGTCCGCGTAGTCCTCGTACTGCCAGCAGTGGCTGTTCGTCGCCAGGATGTCCGAGGGCGCGCTGTGCGAGCGGATCCAGCGGGCGGCGTTCACCTGGCTCGCCGGCATCACCCAGCTGCCGTCCCACATCATCTCCTGGGCCTGGACGGCGTCGAGGGCCAGACCCGGGGTGCCGAGCGTCAGTCCGGCGGTCAGCAGGACGACCCCGCCCCGGCGCCGCAGGCCGCGCGCCCCCCGGGAGAGCAGCCGCCAGAGCAGCCCCAGGAGGAGCGCCAGCACCGCGAACGCGGCCGCCACGCCCAGCGCCGGCAGCAGCGGCGTGTACGGCTCGGTGCCGGTGCCGTCGCCGGTGTGCTCGTGCAGGAAGGTCTCCCAGGTCGCCGAGTACCGGTACGAGAGCCAGGTGAGCAGCCCGGTCAGGGCCACCGCGCCGACGGCCAGGGCGGCCTTGCCGGCCCTGGGCAGCCTGGCCCGCTCGAAGGCCTCGCAGTACCCCCAGGCGGACAGCACCGCCCCGAAGGGCATCGCGGAGATGGTGAAGTAGCTGGCGTTGTAGCCGTTGACCACCAGGTAGGCCGCCGGTCCGGCCACCGCCGCGCCGAGCAGGAACCACTGCGCCGGCTCCAGCCGCAGGCGGCGGCGCCACAGCAGCGGCACCGCGCCCAGGAGCTTGATCTGGTGGTTCAGGAAGAAGGCGATCAGGACGGCCACGACCAGGCCGCTCTGGGCCAGCACCGGCCGGCCCTCCAGGGGTTCGGCCCAGTACTTCTGGATGTTGCCGAAGGGGATGACCTCCAGGCCGTAGCTCTCGAAGTCGAAGATCACCGCCGTCGCGAAGAGCTGCGCTCCCGCGATGGCCCCGCCCAGCCCGACGACCGTCCAGGGGATGCACCTGCTCCTGATCACGACCGCCAGACCGGCGACGGCCAGACCCGCGAGGGCCACCGGGAGGGTGCTCGCCTTGGCCGCGCTGGAGGCGGTCGCGAACATCGCCGTCAGGACGAAGACGCCCCGCCCGAACTGCGGTGCCCGGAACGGCCCGTCCTCGCCGCCCGGACCGCCGACCCGTCGGAGCCCGTCGGCGACCACGCCGACCAGCGCGATCAGCAGCGGCTGGCTGTACGTCAGCGACATGCTCGACCAGGACATCAGCCGGACGGCCGGCGCGCCGAAGGTCCAGCTCATCACGGTGTTCGGGTAGACCGCGGTGAACTCCCCCACCGCGAAGAGCAGCAGCGCGGCCAGCGGTCCCGCCCACGCCCGACCGGTGATCCGCTGGGCCACCACGGTCATGATCAGCACACCGAGCGCGGCGAACGCGGGGACGAGCAGCCTGGTCTCGACCACCGGCAGGTCGATGTGGCCGACCATGTCGGTCATCGCCATGTGCGCGAACGTGAACCAGTGGTAGTGGAGCGGCTCCCCCGCCACCTGCGGCACGGTCAGCGGCACGTGCTGCTTGGCGTCGGCCGCCAGCGACAGCATGTACGGCATGTCACCGAACAGCCGGGACCGCTCGTCCGTCGCCAGGACCGGGAACTTCGACAGGAAGACCTGGTAGTAGTACAGGCTGGTCAGACCCACCACCGCGGCCGTCGACCAGGAACAGCCGAGGGACAGCCGCCGGTAGCCACCGGGGCGCCAGTGCCGGCGCAGGCCCGGGACGAGCGCGAACGGGACGACCACCGCGAGCGGCCAGCCGACGGCCACCGACTGCAGGCCGGCGCGGACGAGGACCGCCCACGCCGCCAGTTCCAGCACCAGCCCGGTCACCGCGCCGAAGACGAGGTCCTCCAGCAGGGTGTGCGGACGCCTGCGCAGGGCCCGGAAGACCAGGGTGCCCGGGAGCACCACGCCCCAGCCCGCGTAGAAGGTGTACCGGGCGATGTCGCCGACCCTGGTGTCCGCGGCCAGCAGCAGCCCCACCAGGAGCAGGTAGGCCGAGACGGCGGGCAGGAAGCGCCAGAGGGCGTGCGCCCCGGAGCCCCCGTCCGTCGCGCCGCCGGACAGCCCGCCCGACGGCGCCGGGACCCCCGGACGTCCTCCGGTGGCCGGGGCGGCTCCGGTCGCGGTGCTGTTCGTATGCATGGTGTCCGTTCTCTCGTCCGAGCTCACAGCTCGCAGCACGGCAGCCTGGCGGAGGCCGGCCGCGGTCCGTCGACCGGCGGCGGAACGACTCCGGGTCAGCCCGTGTAGGAGGCGCTGCGACGAGCCATCGCGGGGTCGGGCCCGTCCGCCGAGTCGTAGCCGACGAAGTAGGCCGGTCTGGCCTGGGCCGCCGAGTAGATACGCCCGACGTACTCACCCAGCAGACCCATGCAGACGAGCTGGACGGCGCCGAGGAACAGCATGCCCATGAACAGCGAGGACCAGCCGGGGACGGTCTTGTCGAGCGCGTACGCGACCACGGTGTAGACACCGAGGGCGAAGCAGACCAGGAAGCTCAGCAGGCCGAGCCAGGTGGCGAGCCGCAGCGGGCTCGCCGAGAAGTTGGTGACGCTGTCGACGGCCAGGCGGACCATCTTGGACAGCGGGTAGTGGGTCGAACCGGCGACCCGCTCCTCGCGCACGTAGACGACCTCGCCGCTCGGGAAGCCGAGCCACGGCACCAGCAGCCGGTAGACCGGCTGGTGCTCGGGCATCGCCTTGAGCGCGTCCACCGCGGCACGGCTGAGCAGACGGAAGTCGCCCGCCTGGTTCGGCATCTTCTTGCCGACGAGCTTGCGCATCAGCCAGTAGTAGCCGCCGGCGGTGCGGCGCTTGAAGACCGTGTCGGTGCCGCGGTCGCCGCGCACGCCGTAGACCACGTCGAGGCCCTGCTCCCGCGCGAGCGAGAGCATCTCGGGGATCTTCTCCGGCGGGTCCTGGAGGTCGGCGTCGATGGAGACGACGTAGTCGCCGAAGGCGCGGTGGATGCCGGCCGTGAGCGCGGCCTGGTGCCCGGAGTTGCGGGCGAAGCGGACGATCCGGAACTCCGGCCAGTCCTGGCGGATCTTCTGCATCAGCACCGGGGTGGCGTCCGTGCTGCCGTCGTCGATGCCGACCACCTCGTACGTGATCCCCAACCCGTCGAGGATCGGGCGCAGGCGGTGCACGGTCAGCGGCAGCGCCTCCTGCTCGTTGTAGATCGGCATGACGACCGACAAGAGCGGCGCCGGCTCGCCGGCCGACCCGACTCCCTGATCTCCTGCGTTGAGCATCCTTCTTCGCCTGTCCCCATGTGATCCGAAAGCGGTTGGGAGGCTTGGACCGCCGAGTCGACCCCACCGGCCGGAACCTTCTCCCTCCGCACCCGGAGCATCGCGGACGGCGGCGAGGGAGAGCCAATGAGCGGCAGGATAGCAGTCTGCTCTGAGCGCACTCTCAACGGACCTGTTACCTGATCGCCGTCGATTCGATATCCCGACACGCCGAAGGGCCCCGCTCACTCGGAGTGCGCGGGGCCCTTCGGACCGAGCCTGTACGAGGCAGGCAGGTCAGAGCATCAGATTACTTGATGATCTTGGTGACCTGGCCGGCGCCGACGGTGCGGCCACCCTCACGGATGGCGAACTTCAGGCCCTCCTCCATGGCGATGGGCTGGATCAGCGCAACGGTCATGGCGGTGTTGTCGCCCGGCATGACCATCTCGGTGCCCTCGGGGAGGGTCACGACGCCGGTCACGTCCGTGGTGCGGAAGTAGAACTGCGGGCGGTAGTTGTTGAAGAACGGGGTGTGGCGGCCACCCTCGTCCTTCGACAGGATGTAGGCCTGGGCCTCGAAGTCGGTGTGCGGGGTAACCGAACCCGGCTTGATGATGACCTGGCCGCGCTCGACGTCCTCGCGCTTGATGCCACGGAGCAGCAGACCGACGTTCTCACCGGCCTGGCCCTCGTCGAGCAGCTTGCGGAACATCTCGATGCCGGTGACCGTGGTGGTGGTCTTGGTCTCCTTGATGCCGATGATGTCGACAGTCTCGTTGACCTTGAGGATACCGCGCTCGATACGACCGGTGACGACGGTGCCACGACCGGTGATCGTGAAGACGTCCTCGATCGGCATCAGGAACGGCTGGTCCACGGCGCGGGCCGGGGTCGGGATGGCCTCGTCGACGGCGTGCATCAGGCCGAGGAGCTTCTCGCCCCACTCCTTGTCGCCCTCCAGCGCCTTCAGCGCGGAGACGCGGACGACCGGCAGGTCGTCGCCCGGGAACTCGTACTCGGAGAGCAGCTCGCGGACCTCGAGCTCGACGAGCTCCAGGATCTCCTCGTCGTCCACCATGTCGGCCTTGTTCAGGGCGACGACGATGTACGGAACGCCGACCTGGCGGGCCAGGAGGACGTGCTCCTTGGTCTGCGGCATCGGGCCGTCGGTGGCGGCGACCACGAGGATGGCGCCGTCCATCTGGGCGGCACCGGTGATCATGTTCTTGATGTAGTCGGCGTGACCCGGGCAGTCGACGTGGGCGTAGTGGCGCGCCTCGGTCTGGTACTCGACGTGCGCGATCGAGATGGTGATACCGCGCTGACGCTCCTCCGGGGCCTTGTCGATCTGGTCGAACGGCGTGAAGGGGTTGATCTCCGGGTACGCGTCGTGCAGCACCTTGGTGATGGCCGCGGTCAGCGTGGTCTTGCCGTGGTCGATGTGACCGATGGTGCCGATGTTGACGTGGGGCTTCGTCCGCTCGAACTTCGCCTTCGCCACTGAGTCCTCCTGAGGACAGTTCCTGTACGCCGTGCTGACGCCAGTTGGTCTGAAATCGGTTTTGGTGCGGGTTGTCCGGAGGACATCCCGTGCCGTCCCGCTGCTGGGGGGGGCCGGAGGCCCCGGGAGGATCCGACCGGATCCTCCCGGATTGCCTCCTAATAGCCTAAGGCTTCGTAATCGTCCCGATTATCGGGACGTCACTCGCCCTTGGCCTTGGCGATGATGTCGTCCGCCACGTTCTTCGGAACCTCGGCGTACGAGTCGAACTGCATCGAGTAGCTCGCGCGACCAGAGGTCTTGCTGCGCAGGTCACCGACGTAGCCGAACATCTCGGAGAGGGGCACCAGCGCCGAGACGACGCGGGCACCGTGACGCTCGTCCATGGACCGGATCTGGCCACGGCGAGAGTTGATGTCGCCGATCACGTCGCCCATGTAGTCCTCGGGCGTGGTGACCTCGACGGCCATCATCGGCTCGAGAAGGACCGGCTTGGCCTTCTTCGCGCCTTCCTTGAAGGCCATCGAACCGGCGATCTTGAACGCGAGCTCGGAGGAGTCGACGTCGTGGGCCTGGCCGTCGAGCAGGCTCACGCGGACACCCTGCAGCGGGTAGCCGGCGAGGATGCCGAACTCCATGGCCTCCTGGCAACCGGCGTCGACCGACGGGATGTACTCCCGCGGAACGCGGCCACCGGTGACCTTGTTGACGAACTCGTAGCCCTCGGCCTGCTCGAGCGGCTCGATCGCGATCTGCACCTTGGCGAACTGACCGGAACCACCGGTCTGCTTCTTGTGGGTGTAGTCGATGCGCTCGACCGCCTGGCGGATGGTCTCGCGGTACGCGACCTGCGGCTTGCCGACGTTGGCCTCGACCTTGAACTCACGGCGCATACGGTCGACCAGCACCTCGAGGTGCAGCTCGCCCATACCCGCGATGATGGTCTGGCCGGTCTCCTCGTCCGTGTTGACCTGGAAGGACGGGTCCTCCTCGGCGAGACGCTGGATGGCGACACCCAGCTTCTCCTGGTCACCCTTGGACTTGGGCTCGATCGCGACGCGGATGACCGGGGCCGGGAAGTCCATGGACTCCAGGATGACCGGGTTCTTCTCGTCGGACAGCGTCTCACCGGTGGTGGTCTGCTTCAGGCCCATGACGGCGATGATGTCGCCGGCGCCCACCGACTCGATCTCCTCACGCTTGTTCGCGTGCATGCGGTAGATCTTGCCGATGCGCTCCTTCTTGCCCTTGACGGCGTTCAGCACCGAGGTGCCGGACTCCAGGCGGCCCGAGTAGACCCGGACGAAGGTGAGCTTGCCGAGGTGCGGGTCCGACATGATCTTGAACGCGAGCGCGGCGAGCGGCTCGTCGTCCGAGGCCTTGCGGGAGATCTTGACGGTGTCGTCGCCCGGCTTGGTGCCCTCGATGGACTCGATGTCCAGCGGGGACGGCAGGTACTTGACGACCGCGTCGAGCAGGGGCTGAACGCCCTTGTTCTTGAAGGCGGTACCGCAGAAGATCGGGGTGAAGTCCGAGTTCAGGGTGCCCTTGCGGATCGCGTCCTGCAGCAGCTCGACCGGGATCTCCTCGCCCTCGAGGGCGAGCTCCATGATCTCGTCGCTGACGTTCGAGACCGTGTCGATGAGCGCCTCGCGGTACTCGTCGGCCTGCTCCTGCAGGTCGGCCGGGATGTCGACGACGTCGTACATCTCGCCCTTGGCGGCCTCGGCGGACCAGACCAGCGCCTTCATGCGGACCAGGTCGACAACGCCCTGGAAGTCCGACTCGGCACCGATCGGGAGCTGCATGACCAGCGGGGTGGCGCCGAGGCGGTCCACGATGGTCTGCACGCAGAAGAAGAAGTTCGCGCCCGTGCGGTCCAGCTTGTTGATGAAGCAGATGCGCGGGACGCCGTAGCGGTCAGCCTGCCGCCACACGGTCTCGGACTGGGGCTCGACACCGGCGACACCGTCGAACACCGTCACGGCACCGTCGAGGACGCGCAGCGAACGCTCCACCTCGACGGTGAAGTCGACGTGACCCGGGGTGTCGATGATGTTGATGGTGTTGTCGACGCCGTCGACCGTCCAGTGACAGGTCGTCGCGGCCGACGTGATCGTGATGCCGCGCTCCTGCTCCTGCTCCATCCAGTCCATGGTGGCAGCGCCATCGTGGACCTCACCGATCTTGTACGAGACACCGGTGTAGAACAGGATCCGCTCGGTGGTGGTGGTCTTGCCCGCGTCGATGTGCGCCATGATCCCGATGTTGCGGACCCTGGCGAGGTCAAGGGAGGTTGCAGCCATGGTGGCTCGTTCTCTCTCTGTCTAGTGACGGGGTACGGACTACCAGCGGTAGTGCGCGAAGGCCTTGTTGGACTCGGCCATCTTGTGGGTGTCCTCGCGACGCTTCACGGAAGCGCCCAGGCCGTTGCTGGCGTCGAGGATCTCGTTCATCAGGCGCTCGGTCATGGTCTTCTCGCGACGGGCGCGGGAGTAACCGACCATCCAGCGCAGCGCCAGGGTGCTGGCGCGGCCCGGACGGACCTCGACCGGAACCTGGTAGGTCGCGCCACCGACACGGCGGGACTTGACCTCGAGGGCCGGCTTGACGTTCTCCAGCGCGCGCTTCAGCGTCACGACCGGGTCCGAGCCGGTCTTCTCACGGACGCCCTCGAGGGCGCCGTAGACGATCCGCTCGGCGGTGGAGCGCTTGCCGTGCAGCAGGATCTTGTTGACCAGCTGGGTGACGACCGGGGAGCCGTAAACCGGGTCGATGATGACCGGGCGCTTCGGGGCGGGGCCCTTACGAGGCATTCTTACTTCTCCTTCTTGGCGCCGTAGCGGCTGCGAGCCTGCTTGCGGTTCTTGACACCCTGGGTGTCGAGGGAACCGCGGATGATCTTGTAGCGGACACCAGGAAGGTCCTTCACACGACCACCGCGCACCAGCACGATGGAGTGCTCCTGCAGGTTGTGGCCCTCGCCCGGGATGTAAGCGGTGACCTCGATCCCGCTGGTGAGGCGCACACGGGCGACCTTGCGGAGAGCCGAGTTCGGCTTCTTCGGGGTGGTCGTGTACACACGCGTGCAGACCCCACGGCGCTGCGGGGAGCCCTTCAGCGCGGGAGTCTTGTTCTTCTCGACCTTGTCCTGCCGGCCCTTTCGGACCAGCTGCTGGATCGTAGGCACCGTTTCTCCGTTTTCTGTGTGCCAAGGCTTGGTGAAACTAACCTGCGGTGTCTCCCTCGCACACGGCCCCGTGGTCGACCCACGCGGTCGGGTGTGTTGGGCTTGTTACGACACGGAATCCCATGGCTGATGTACAGCGACGGCGCTCTACGCGCGGCGCGCTGGGAGGCGCTCCGGCTCGGCGCGGCGACCGGTGTGCATGCACGCACAAGGACCCGGGGACACCCCAGGCACAAGGTCAGAGCGTACCTAGCGCATCGGGCGCGGTCAAAACAAATGCAACGCCGCAGGTCGCGGGGCCTGGCCTCGAAACGGGACGGGAACCGGCGCCGGCGCCGCCCATATCACGACCGAGAGCCCCCCGCAGGGCGAAACCCTACGCCTCCGCACGGGCGGCGGCGAGCGGGGTACTCCCGTCGTCGGCACCGTCCCCGGACGTCCCGGCCGACTCCGACTCGTCCTGCGGCCGGTCCGTCCCCTTCCGGTCCGACAGGGCGACGAGCAGCCCCAGCGCCAGCACGCCCGCCCCGTACACCAGCACCCAGGGCTGCCAGCCCACGAACGGCGGCGACCAGTGGGCCGGGCTGATGAAGAACGAACCGCCGGTACCGACCGTGTTGCGGCGCAGTGCCCAGATGAACCCCGCGAAGTCGGCCAGGGCCAGCGCGAGGGAGCAGAGCACCATCAGCCGGCGCCAGGCGAAACCGCCCCGCGGCAGCCGCTCGTGGCAGATCGCGGCGCAGACGATCGGCAACCCGACGGCGAACGGCAGCAGGTAGCGGCCCTGCCAGATCATGCCGACCTTCTCCGCCTGCATGGCCTGGGCCACCAGGGGTATGGCCACGATCCCGACCAGGATCCCCAGGACGGCCAGGGTCTCCCTGAGCCGCGCGTAGCAGAGCGCCAGCAGCACCAGGGCGATCGCCACGGCGCACCACAGCAGCAGCGTCGCGGCCGGGGGTTCGGCGTCCAGCCAGCCGAAGTAGCCGATCATCTGCTTCATGTACAGCAGGCCGTTGTCGAAGGTCTGACGGGCCGCGGACAGCGGGGTGAAGTTGCTCGGGGCGTTGATGGTCGAGTTGTCCGGATGGGTCGAGGACCAGACGAGGGCCACGACGGCCGAGACCGCGGCCACGGCGCCCCAGGCCCAGGTCGCCCGATGGCGCAGGATGTCGCCCAGCACGCCCCTGCGCCCGAGCAGCAGGGCGAAGAAGACCGCCCCGCTGAGCCAGATCAGGCCCAACGGCCGGATGCTGATCAGCACCACCGCGCCGATGCCGAGCCGGGCGACGCGGCGGCTCAGGAGCTGTGGGTCCGGGTTCATCAGCAGCGCCACGGCGGCGCTCCAGACCAGGATGCCCGCGGCGATCTCCGGGCCGCTCGGGTTGACCACGCCGAACATGAACAGCGACATCGGGGTGGCGGCCGCCACCACGCCGAGGATGCTGAGGGACCGCCGGCGCCACTCGGCCGCCGAGACCACCGCGCTCGCCACCAGGGCGGAGCAGATCGCGGCCGAGATCAGCCGCATCAGGTAGAAGGCCGTCTTGCCCGGGAGCAGCAGGCTGGGCCAGCCGACGGCGAAGTAGTACGCCGGGTGGTAGCGGCCCGCCGAGGTGGTCACCTGGGCCGTCCCCGAGCGCTGCTTGAGCGGGGGCGCGCAGTCGGCCGACTGCCAGGACTTGAAGGCGTAGCACCAGTGGGTCTCCGCCAGGTCCTCGTAGATCCGCGGAAGCTCCACCCCGCTCTCGGCCCAGTAGCCCTGGATCCCGCCGACCGTGTGCGGGGTCATGACCTCCACGCCGTTGACCTGGCCCCGGGCGACCGCGCCCGCCCGGATGATGTGCGCGGGTTCGTCGGGCGCGCCGCCGATCGGAGTCGTCAGCGACCAGGAGGCGCTCAGCGCGAAGAGGATCGCGAACGCGACCGCCCACAGCCGCCGGGGTGAGGACGCGAGCCGCTCGGCGATGCTCTTGACGGCAGTGATCATCATCTGGAAATGGGCCTTCGGGGTCGGTCCGAACTCGGCGTGCGACGCCCACGGCCGGGCGCGGTAGGTGCTCGCATCGACGAGATGTAACAGGCAACGGTCAGCCATGGACGAGAAGACCGTACCGAACCGAGCCCTGAGGGACTAATGGCACCCTCCCGGTGGCGGCCCGTCGAGTCGGTCCGGCCCGGTGCGATCCACCACCGACGGAGGCGGTACCGGCGGGTCAGACGGTACCCAGCAGGATCAACAAGGTCCAGAAAGCGGTGCCCATGTAACCGATGACCAGGCCGAGGACGGCCGCCCAGTCGCCGTCCATGTTGCGCTGGCGGATCTGCGACCGGGCGATGTGACCGGTGACCACCGCGGGCAGCGAGAAGCAGACCAGGCTGAGCACCAGCGACGTGACCGCGAGCACATTGGTGGGGCGGGGCGCCGGCGGGGGCGGGGGCGGCGGGAGGAAGGTCGCCGGGACCGGCTGCGGCGCCGTCAGCGGCGGCGCCGTCATCGGCCCGGAGGGCAGGTCGGCCACCAGCGCGGCCAGCTGGCCGTAGGTCTGCGCCGCGGCCGCCGCCTCGTGGCGCTGCTCGTACTCCTGGATGGTGAGCCGCCCCTCGGCGAACGCGGCCTTGAGGACGTCCAGCGCGCGGTCCCGGTCGGCGTGGCCCGCCCGCATCACGGCCTGCGGGGACACCGGAGGCACCGGCTGCCAGCCCGCCGCCGGCTGCCTGCCGGGCGGATGGCCGGAACCGGGCTCGCCCCATGGTTGTACGGACATCCGCCACCTCCCGGTAGCGCGGCACCCCCGCGCACGTCACTGCTCACTCATAGTGCAGGACGAACGACAGGACCGAGTAGTTGCCGAATCGGACCAGTGACCGGGAAGAGGATGTCGGGCGGCGCGCCTGGGCCGTTCGGCGGACGGTCTCAAGGGATGCTCAACTCGGGCGACAGCCCGTTCGAGCAGTGCCAGGCTGGTCTCCAGCCAGGACGATGTCCCACCACGAGCAGAGAAGGCCGCCATGCAGGCGTCAGCGCCGCCGTCCCCCGACCTCCCCGGGCCGGGAACCCCGTCCGCCGTCAGCATCCAGGGGCTCTGGAAGCACTTCGGCACCCAGGCAGCCGTGGCCGGGCTGAGCCTGGAGCTTCCGGCCGGGGCGTTCGTCGGCCTGGTCGGGCCGAACGGCGCCGGCAAGACCACCACGCTGTCGATGGTCACCGGGCTGCTCCGGCCCGACCAGGGCACCGTCCTGGTCCACGGCACCGACGTGTGGGCGGACCCGGTCACGGTCAAGGCCCGAATAGGCATCCTGCCCGAGGGCCTGCGGATGTTCGAGCGGCTCAGCGGGCGCGAGCTGCTGCAGTACACCGGGCGGCTGCGCGGCCTGCCCGGCGCCGAGGTGGACCGGCGGGCCGAGGAGCTGCTGGCCGTCCTGGACCTCGGCCGGGACGCCGACAAGCTGGTCGCCGACTACTCCACCGGCATGCGCAAGAAGATCGGCCTCGCCGCCGCCCTGCTGCACAACCCGGACGTGCTGTTCCTGGACGAACCCTTCGAGGGCGTCGACCCGGTCTCCGCCCAGACCATCCGCGGCGTGCTCAAGCGGTACGCGGCGGCCGGTTCCACGGTGGTCTTCTCCAGCCACGTCATGGAGCTGGTCGAACAGCTCTGCGACTGGGTCGCGGTGGTCAACGCCGGCCGGGTGATCGCCCAGGGCCCGCTGGACTCCGTCCGGGGCGGGCGCAGCCTGCACGAGGCCTTCCTGGAGCTGATCGGCGTGCGCGAGGACGACGGACAGGTGCTCGGCTGGCTCGGCGGCGGCCAGGCCGGAGGCGACCGGTGACCGGACGGGGCGGGGTCACGGCTGCGGTGCCGGACGGGCGGACGGTGGTCCGGGCCCTGGTGGCGCTCAAGCTGCGGCTGCTGCGCAACGGGCTGCGGCGCAGCCCCGGCCGGACCACCGTCTACGTGATCGGCGGCGTCGTGGGCCTGGCCTTCGCGGCCGGCGTCGCCGTCGCGATGGCCGCGCTGAACGGGCGGTACGCCGGCTCCGGGGACGCCGGGGTGATGCTGCTCGGCGTACTGACCCTGGGCTGGGCCGCGCTGCCGCTGTTCCTCTTCTCCAGCGACGAGAGCGCCGACCCGACCCGGCTGACCATGCTGCCGCTGCGGCCCGGCCCGCTGCTGCGCGGCTCGCTGCTGGCCGCCCTGATCGGGCCCGGGCCGCTGATCACCCTGGTGCTGGTGACCGGCGCGGTGCTGGCCGGCGCGACGGGAGGCGCCTCGGCCGCGGTCGCGGTGGCGGGCGTGCCGCTCGCGGTGCTCTGCCTGGTCACGCTCTCCCGGGCGGTCGCGGCGGGCAACGCCCGGATGCTCTCCAGCCGCCGCGGCAAGGACTTCGCGATCTTCGGCGGGCTGGCCTTCGCACTGCTGGTGCAGGTCGCCAACGTCGGCTCGCAGAGCATCCTCGGCCGCCGGGGCGGGCCGATCGACCTCACCCCGCTGAAGCCGATCGCCTCGGTGCTGCGCTGGATCCCGCCGATCAGCGCGGCGGACGCGCCGCGCACCGCCGGCGAGGGCCGGTACGGGCTCGCGCTGCTCCAGCTCGCCGCGACCGCCGCACTGCTGGCGCTGCTGCTGCGCTGGTGGCGGCGGAGCCTGCAGGAGCTGATGGTGACGGCCGACTCCTCGACCCTGGAGGTGGCCCGCGGGGTGCGGAACGCGCGCGGGTGGGGCTTCCTGCCCCAGGGCCGGACCGGCGCGGTGATGCAGCGCCACCTGCGGTACGCCTGGCGTGAGCCGCGGGCCAAGGCGGCGCTGTTCACCAGCATCGGGATGACGCTGGTGATCTGCGTGCTGTCGATGGTCCAGGGCTGGGCGAGCGTGTACCTGCTGGCGATGACCGGGGTGTTCCTCGGGCTGCAGATGCTCAACCTGTTCGGCATGGACGGCTCGGCGTTCTGGATGGTCGCCGCCACCCTGCGCACCCCGGCCGACGCCCGGTCCGAGCTGCGCGGCCGGGCGTACGCGGTGCTGTCGTACGCCGTCCCGGTGACGGTGGTGCTCGGGCTGGTGCTGGCGGCCGTCACCGGCCGGTGGGGCGAGCTGCCGTCGGCGCTCGGCCTGGCGCTGGCGCTGCTCGGCTGCGGGATCGCGCTGGGCTCGCTGTTCAGCGTGCTGGCGCCGTACACCATGCCGGCCGACAGCAACCCGATGCGCAACGCCGCCCCGGGGCAGGGCGGGCTGATCCTGCTCAACCAGTTCGGTTCGATGTTCGGCGTCACGGTGCTGGCGCTGCCGGTCGGCGGCTACCTCGCCTGGGCGCTGGCCTCGGACGGGCCGAGCTGGCCGGTGCTGCTGATCGGCCCGCTGTACGGCGCCCTGGTCGCGGCGCTGGGCGTACGGATGGCGGCGCGCCGGCTGCTGGAGCGCACGCCGGAGATCCTGGCCAAGGCCATCGAGCGCTGAGCCGGGCCGCCGCCGCACTCCCGGCCCGGCCCGCTCCCCGGCGGGTTCCCACCGCGGCTCCGGCATCATGGGCAGGAGGCCGGACCGTCGAGGAGAGCAGGAACAGACCGTGGGCGAGCGCGCGCAGCAGGCCGGGACCGCCGGACCGCTGCTGGAGCAGGCGGTGCGGTCGGTGCTGACGGCCCCCGAGGACGCACTGGACCTCGCCCTGGACACCGGGGCGTCGCTGCTGGCCGCCTCGGCCGGGCAGTGGCCCGAGGTCGGCCGGGCGCTGCTCGGCCACGCGGACACCGCCGTCGGCCGCTGCTGGTCCGCCGGGTGGCGGCCGGCCGACCTGGCCCGGGTGGTGCGGCGCGAGCTGAAGCCCGTCCACCTGGCCCTCGCGGTGGACCTGATCGCCGCCGAGGGCCGCCGCCACCCGGCGGCCGCCCTGGACCGGCGCTGGCTGGAGCAGCTGCGCGAGCTGGAGGCCGAGGTGTGGTGGTCCGGTGACGAGGAGTACCTCGGCGCCTTCGCCGACCGGCACCGGCTGGACCGCTTCGCGCTCGCCACCGCCGTCCTGGAGCTGCTGCGCACCTGGGGCCGGCTGCCGCCGATCGCCCCGGTGGGGCCCGCCCCAGGACAGGCCGTGCGGCCGCGGCGCTCGGCGCCGACGGCCGACGAGCCGCGGATGCTGGCGCGGATCCGGGCGCTGCTGGCCAAGGCCGAGTCCACCGAGTACCCGGAGGAGGCCGAAGCACTGACCGCCAAGGCCCAGCAGCTGATGGCCCAGCACAGCATCGACGACGCGCTGCTGGCCGTGGACGGCACCGACCGCGACACCCCGGCGGCGCTGCGGATCGGGGTGGACAACCCGTACGAGGGCCCCAAGACGATGCTGCTGGACGCGGTCGCGGCGGCCAACCGATGCCGGGTGGTGTGGGCGAAGGAGTTCGGCTTCTGCACCGTGGTCGGCTTCGACGGCGACCTGGACGGCGTCGAGCTGCTCTACACCTCGCTGCTGGTGCAGGCCACCCACGCGATGAACAAGGCGGGCTCCCGCAGGGACTCGCGCAGCAAGGCGTTCCGGCAGTCCTTCCTGGTCGCGTACGCGGCGCGGATCCGGGAGCGGCTGACCGCCGCGACCGAGCGCGCCACCAGCGCCGCCGCGGCCGGGCGGCACCTGCGCGAGGACGGCACCGAGGAGCAGCTGCTGCCCGACGAGCGGCTGCTGCCCGTGCTCGCCGCCCGCTCCGAGGCGGTGGACGAGGAGGTCGGCCGGCTGTTCCCGAAGCTGGTCTCGCAGCGGGTGCGGGTCAGCGACGGGGTGGGCTGGGCGGCTGGACGCGCCGCCGCCGACCGGGCCACGCTCCACGGGCGCGCCGGGGCGATCCGCCGCTGAGGGCGCCGGGCGGGCCCGGCCTGCCCACCGGTCCCGGCCCGACCCGCGCAAGATCCACAAGAGCCACCCCGCTTCCCGGGGACCTGATAGAACGTAGTCCGCCAGGAACGAAGGGGGACTCGACGTGACGGAACCGGCGGCGGAATCGGGGTACCGGGACCGGGTGCGCGGAGCACTGCTCGGCGGAGCGATCGGCGACGCGCTGGGCTGGCCGGTGGAGTTCCAGCAGCTCCACCAGATCCAGGACCGGTACGGGCCGCAGGGCGTGACCACGCTGCCGGCCGGGCCCGGCCCGGTCGAGGTGACCGACGACACCCAGATGACGCTGTTCACCGCCGAGGGGCTGATCCGCGGCTTCGTCCGCGGCTGGACGGGCGGCGGCGGCTCGGTGCCGGAGGCCGTGCACGGCGCCTACCGCCGCTGGCTGCGGACCCAGTACCAGGGCGCGCCGGACACCGGGCCGCAGCCCCACCCGTACGACGGCTGGCTGCTGAGCCGGCCCTTCCTGTACGCACGGCGGGCGCCGGGCAACGCCTGCCTGAGCGGGGTGTCCGAGCACCCGGTGTTCGAGGCGCCGTCGGCGATCGGGCTGACCGGGCCGATCAACCCGGGCTCCAAGGGCTGCGGCACGGTGATGCGCTCGGCGCCGTTCGGGCTGGCCCGGCTGGGCGTCGAGCAGTCCTTCGGGCTGGCGGTGCAGTGCGCCCAGCTCACCCACGGCCACCCGACCGGCTACCTCGCGGCGGGCGCCTTCGCGGCGCTCGTCGAGCGGCTCGCGGACGGCACCGAGCCGTGGGCGGCGGTCGGCGAGACGGTGGAGCAGATCCGCGAGCTGCCGAGCTCCAAGGAGACCGTCCAGGCGCTGGCCCGGGCGGTGCGACTCGCCCAGGAGGCGGAGCCGGCCGCGGAGACGGTGGAGCGGGTCGGGCTCGGCTGGATCGCCGAGGAGTGCCTGGCCATCGCGGTGTACTCGCTGCTGGCGGCCACCCTGGACCCCGACCCGGTGCGCACCGCGCTGCTGCTGTCGGTGAACCACTCCGGGGACAGCGACTCGACCGGCGCGGTCTGCGGCAACCTGGTCGGGGCCGCGTACGGCGCCGCGGCGCTGCCCGCCGAGTGGGCCTCGGCGGTCGAGGGCCGGGCGGAGCTGCGGCAGGTCGCGGACGACCTGCTGGTGCTGTTCGGCAGCCGCGACCCGCTGCACCCCGGGCTCGGCGGGCGCTACCCGGCCTGGTAGCGCGGGCGCGAGTTCGAAGACGGGCCCTACGGCGCCTGCGGGTCGGTGACCTGCCCGAGGAACAGCGGCGCCCCGCTCCGGGTGTCCCGGATCAGGAACAGGAACGGCCGGTCGAGGTGCATCTCGACCGGCCGTTCGACGTTCGGCGCCGCCGCCACGTCGATCCCGGCACCGCTGCCGGCCGCCGCGACCGTGCCCTGCTCGCCGACCTCGATGGTGGCCTTCTGCACCACCGTGCCGACGGCCAGCGGGTCCTTGGCGACGCCGCCGAGGTCGGCCCGGTCGAAGGCCGCCTCCACCCCGAGCGAGCGCAGCGCGGGGGTGAGCTCCTTCGAGGTGCCGAAGTGGAAGCGCGGCAGCCGCAGGTCGACCGGCCGCTCGGCGAGCGCGCCGAGGATGCGGTCCAGCTGGGGCTGGTCCAGGCCCTTGGCGAAGGCGGTGAAGCCGCCCTGCCCGGGGAGGATCAGGTCCATCGCCAACCCGCCGTCCGCGTACGGGAGTTCGACGGCCTGCCAGGGCTCGCCGACGATCCCGCCGGAGCCGTCGGCGTACCTGAACTCCCCGGTCTGCCCCATCGTGGGGACGGCCGGGGTGGAGCCGTCGAGCTTGTGGAACGGGCGGTCGGCGGTGAGCGAGGGCTTGAAGGCGGAGGCCCACTCAGCCTTGAGGTACAGCGCGTCGGTGAGCACCAGCCGGGTGTTCGAGGTGATCGCGTCCCGGCCGAAGAGGTCCTTGATCCGGCCGTCTGTGGCCTTCTCCACGGCCGCGTTGACGGTCCTGCGGGCTCCGTCCGGGTCCTTGGCGAAGTCGGCCTGGTGCACGCCGGTGTCGAAGGCGGCGGCGAGGGTGGCCAGGTAGTCCGGTTCGACGGCCAGGCCCTGCTGCGTCCAGAGGTCGTCGCTGCGGCGCAGGGTGAGCTTGCCGGTGGCCGGGACCTGCCGGTTCAGCGCGCCGGTGGCGTAGGCGTACTGCCGCGGGTCGAGCCCGGTGTGCAGGGCCTTGGCCAGTTCCCCGGCGGTGGTGCCGCGGGCGCCGGGCAGCAGCATGGCGAGCAGGGTGGCCAGGCCGGACGGGGAGACCACGAGGTTGCTCCCGGCGGCGTCCGGCTGGGCGGTCAGGACGTGCAGGAGGTCCAGGCCGAAGGCGTCGGTGGCCGCCGCCGTGGCGGCCACCTGGGCCGGGTCCACGGCCGGCCGGCTCGCGGGCGCGGACGCCCGGAGCTCCACGGGCGCGGCGGCTCCGGTGCTGCCGCAGCCGGCGAGCAGCGGCGCGGCGAGCGCGGCCACGAGGAGCAGCGCCGCCGGGCGGCGGAGGGTGCGACGGGGTGCGGTGCTGCGGTTCGTCATGGCCCTTCGACGCGCCGCCCCGCCGACCGGTTCCGCCCGGCCCGCCCGCCCGGCGGGGCCCGGATCAGTCCCAGAGCGCCCCGAACTCCAGCAGTTCGTCCCGGTGCTCGATCCGCTCCACCCAGTCGGCCGGCCAGGCCGCCTCACCGTGGTGGGCGCCCGCGAAGGCGCCGGTCAGGCAGGCCAGCGAGTCGGAGTCGCCGCTGGAGTACGCGGCCCGGCGGACGGCCGCCACCGGGTCGTCGGGCAGCAGCAGGAAGCAGAGCAGGCCGGTGCCGAGGGCCTCCTCGGCGATCCAGCCCTCTCCGGTGGCCAGGCACGGGTCGGCCTCGACGTCGGGCGCGGCGAGCGCGGCGTCCAGTCGGTCGAGCACCGTGAGGCACTCCTCCCAGCCCCGGGCCGTGCCGGCCTGCGGGGAGGGGTCGTGCCAGCGGTCGGCGAGGTCGCCGAGCCAGAACCCGTCGTACCGCTCCCGGCTCGCCAGCGCGTACGCCCGCAGCGCCGCGGGCAGGTCGCCCGGCCGGACGCCCTCGGCCAGCCGCCGCACGGCGTACGCGGTGAGGTCGCCGGCGGCGAGGGCGGTCGGGTGGCCGTGGGTGAGCGCGGACTGCAGCTGGGCGGCGCCGGAGAGCTGCCGGGCGTCCAGGCCGCGGACCAGTCCGACCGGGGCGACCCGCATGTTGGCGCCGCAGCCCTTGGAGCCGACGTCGCTGGCCTGCTGCCAGCGGTACTCGGGGTGGCTGAGCCGCTGGCAGGCGCGCAGGCAGGTCATGCCGGGGGCGCGGTTGTTCTGCGGGGAGCGCCACCAGTCGACGAACTCCTCGCGGACCGGCCGCTCCAGCCGCAGCGGGGTGAGCGGCCCGCGCTCCAGGGCGGTGCGCAGGCCGCGGGCGAGGGCGAGCGTCATCTGGGTGTCGTCGGTGACCAGCGCCCGCTCGGGCAGCGGGAGCCGCCGCCAGTCGGGATGGTTCCAGGCGATCTCCTCGATCTCGTGGAACTCGGTCTCCTTGCCCAGCGCGTCCCCGATCGCCAGGCCCAGCAGCGCCCCCGTCGCCTTGCCCACGGCAGCTCCCCCTCCTCCGTCACACCTCGACCAGCAGCTCCTTGAGCCCGCGGATCACGTAGCCCGGGTTCCACTCGGGCTCGCGGACCAGCCGCAGGCCCGGGGCCCGGCGCAGCAGCGTGCCGTAGGACTCGGTGAGCTCCAGTCTGGCAAGCGGGGCGCCGAGGCAGAAGTGGATTCCGGCGCCGAAGGTGATGTGCGGGTTGTCGGTGCGGCCGAGGTCGAGGCGGTCCGGGTCGGCGAAGCGCTCGGGGTCGCGGTTGGCGGAGCCGAAGAGCAGGGCGATCTCGGCGCCGCGCGGGATGGTGACGCCGCGGACCTCGATGTCCTCCAGCACCCAGCGCTCGAACATCTGCAGCGGGGTGTCCCAGCGCATCAGCTCCTCGACGGCGGTGGGCAGCAGCTCGTCGACCGAGCCGCGCAGCCGGGCGAGCTCCCCGGGGTTGCGGAACAGCGCCCACCAGCCGTTGCCGGTGGTGTTGACGGTCGCCTCGTGGCCGGCGTTGAGCAGCAGCACGCAGGTGGAGATCATCTCCTGCTCGCTGAGCGCGTCGGAGCCCTCCTGGGCCTGGATGAGCGCGCTGATCAGGTCCGTGCCCGGGTTCGCCCGGCGTTCGCGGATCAGGGTGCGCAGGTAGTCGGAGAACTCGATGCTGGCGGTGACGGCCCGGCGGGCGACCTCCTCGCTCGGGTTGAGCTCGAACATCCCGGTGATGTCGGCGGACCACGGCCGCAGCAGGTGCCGGTCGCCCTCCGGCACGCCGAGCATCTCGGCGATCACGGCGACGGGCAGCGGCTCGGCGACGGCGGCGATCAGGTCGCCGCCGCCGGCCGCGAGCAGCCCGTCGACCAGTTCCCCGGCCAGCCGGCGCACGGTGGGGCGCAGGCCCTCGACCATGCGCGGGGTGAAGGCCTTGGAGACCAGCCGGCGCAGCCGGGTGTGGTCCGGCCCCTCGAGGTCCAGCAGCCCGTGGTCGTTCAGGGTGTGGAAGGGCTCGTGCGCCGGGTCGGGCGCGGTGCGGCCGAACTCCTCGTGGCTGAAGCGGTGGGTGTAGGTGCGGCCCAGCCGCCGGTCGCGCAGCAGGGCGCTGACGTCCTCGAAGCGCGAGACGAGCCACTGGTTCGTCGGCTCGAAGTACGTCACCGGCGCGTGCTCGCGCAGCTCGGCGTACGCGTCGTACGGGTGGGCCACGAACTCCGCCGACCAGGGGTCGAACTTCGCCGTCGTCGTCATCGGTCGATCACTCCAGGCCAGAAGGGGGAAGCCGGAACGATCATCGTACGCACGCGGTACATCCGGGAATACGACCTTCCGGCCCCTGATCAGGCCCGTTCCCGTACAAGTCGGCGCACCAGCTTCGGCAGCGCCTCCGAGATCGGCTCCCGGATCACCTCGGCCGCGGCCTCGTCGTACGGGGTGGGCTCGCCGTTCACGATGATCAGCTTCGCCCCGGTCTTCACCGCGTTGTACGGCAGCGCCGCCACCGGGAACACCTGGAGGCTGGTGCCGACCGCGATGAAGACGTCACAGGCCCGGACGATCGAGTCGGCCTGCCCGAGCACCTCCGGGTCCAGGTTCTCGCCGAACATCACGATGTGCGGCTTGAGGATCCCCCCGCACTCCTGGCACTCCGGGTCCGGCTCCCCCGCCTCGACCCGCGCCAGCGCCTCCGCCATCGAACCGACCACCCTGCAGCGCAGGCACTGCGTCTCCCGGAGGTTGCCGTGCAGTTCGAGCACCTTGCGGGCGGTCAGCCCGGACTTCTGGTGCAGCCCGTCGATGTTCTGGGTGAGCACCCGCGTCGGCAGCCCGGAGCGCTCCAGGTCGACCAGCGCGCGGTGCCCGGCGTTCGGCTCGGCGGCCAGGGCGGCCGTCTCCAGCCGCATCCGCCAGGCCCGCCGGCGCACCCCCGGATCGTCCCGGTACGGCTCGATGGTGACCAGCTCCTGCGCCGACGGGTCCTTCTGCCACAGCCCCTTCGGGCCGCGGTAGTCGGGGATGCCGGAGTCCGTCGAGATGCCCGCGCCGGTGAGCACGGCGACCAGGGGGCGCTTCGCGTTCATACCCCGGACGGTACGGCCGGCGGCCCGTCGGCGGCCACCGAAAATCCGGTGGGGGCCGTTTCGGGCCGAAGCGCGCGTTTCAGGCCAGCGCGGCCCGCGGCGCGGCGGCCGGGCGGGCCAGCGGGGCCAGGGCGAGCAGGTAGCAGGCGGCGGCCGGCGGGATGAGGGCCAGGTCGACTCCGGCGGCCAGGGTGCCGAGCAGCGCCAGCGCCGGGCTCCACCAGCGCAGCGCCCGGGAGCGGCCCGCCACGGCGGCGGTCAGCAGCGCCAGCAGGCCGACGTAGAAGAGCAGCGGCCCGACCTGGTAGACGGCCGGCAGCACCCCGGGAACGCCCTGCACCCGGTCGAACAGCCGGGACTGCTCGGCCTTGTCCGCCGCCATCAGCCCGACCACCAGGTCGATGCCGATCTGCACCAGCGAGCAGAGCAACCCCGCGAAGGCCGTCCCCAGGGCCGCCCCGGCCCCGACCCGCCCGGCCGTGCCGCGCGGGGCGAGCCGCCGGTGCAGGGCGAGCAGGACCGGGACGAACAGCAGCAGCCCGGCGAACATCGCGGCGTGGCCGGCCGTCCAGCCGGGGCCCGGCGCCCGGGAGCCCGGCACCAGCCGGATGCCGCCGTAGAGCGCCATCAGCGCGGGGGCGCCGACGACGGCGTACGGGGTGAGGCGGGCGAGGCGGGTGGTTCGGGCGTCCGGGGTGGCGTTCATCCTGACCTCCAGTGGTGTGGTCCGTTCCGACACCGCAGAGCCTGGCCGCCCGGGCCCTCGTCCCGGATCGCCCGCACCGGCGAAAGGGCCGCCTCCCCCGCACGGGGGAGCCCGTCAGGACTCCCCCGCCACCACCGCTCCGGCCTCGTACGCGAACACCACCGCGTGCACCCGGTCCCGCAGCCCGAGCTTGCTCAGCACATTGCTGACGTGCGTCTTCACCGTGTGCTCGCTGACCACCAGCTCGGCCGCGATCTCCGCGTTGGACAGCCCGCGGGCGATCAGCCGCAGCGTCTCCTGCTCGCGCAGGGTCAGCTGCTCCAGCAGCCGCGACGGCGGCCGCACCGCCCGCTCCGGCGCCCCCGGCCGGCGGGCCGCGAACTCGCCGATCAGCCGCCTGGTCACCGAGGGCGCGAGCAGTGCCTCCCCCGAGGCGACCATCCGCACCCCGTGCACCAGGTCGTCCCGCCGGACGTCCTTGAGCAGGAAGCCGCTGGCGCCCGCGTACAGCGCGTCGAAGACGTAGTCGTCGATGTCGAAGGTGGTCAGCATGATCACCTTGGTGGCCGGGAACCCGGCGCACACCCGGCGGGCCGCCTCCAGCCCGTCCATCACCGGCATCCGGACGTCCAGCAGCAGCACGTCCGGTCCGTGCGCGCGCACCGCCTCGACCGCCTCGGCGCCGTCGCGGGCCTCGGCCACCACCTCGATGTCCGGCTGCGCGTCCAGGATCATCCCGAACCCGGCCCGCACCAGCTCCTGGTCGTCCGCGACGACCACCCGGATCGGCGTCATCCGCCCACTCCCTCCACCACGTCGCCCGTGCCCAGCGGCAACCGGGCGCTCACCAGGAAACCCCTGCCCTCCGGGCCCGGCCCGGCCTCGGCCCGCCCGCCGCAGGCCGCCGCCCGCTCCCGGATGCCGACCAGCCCGCGGCCGCCGGACCAGCCGACCACGGTACGGCCGGCCGGCGCCGGCACCCCACGGCCGTTGTCCGAGACCACGACCTCCAGCACCTCCCCGGCCCGCCGGACCCGGATCGCCGCCCGGTCCGCCCCGGCGTGCTTGACCGTGTTGGTCAGCGCCTCCTGCACGATCCGGAAAGCCGCCGCCTCCACCTCGGCCGGCAGCGGGTCCTGCTCCGCCGGGAGTTCGAGGTCCACCCGCAGCCCCGCCGCGCGCACCCGCTCGGCCACCCCGGCGAGCTCGGCCAGCCGGGGCTGGGGCGCCAGCTGCCGGCCCGCCTCCGGGTCCTTCAGCACCCCGAGCACCCGCCGCAGCTGGACCATCGCGTCCCGGCCCGCGTCGGCGATGGTGTCGAACGCGCGGACCGCCCGGTCCGGATCGCTGCGCACCACCACCGGCCCGGCCTCGGCCTGGATCACCATCAACGAGACGGCGTGCGCCAGGATGTCGTGCATCTCCCGGGCGATCCGGGCCCGCTCCTCCGCCACCGCCCGGGCCGCGTCGCTCGCCGCCCGCTCACCGGCCTCCCTGGCCCGCTCCGCCTGCACCCGGGCCAGCTGCCGCTGGGCGCGCACCAGCGAGCCGAACACGAAGGAGCCGGCCGAGGTGAGCACGCTGAACAGCGCGCCGTTCGGCGAATGGGTGCCGATCACGTTGGCGACCACCACGAACGCCAGCACCGGCCAGCGCTGCCGGTCCGGGAAGCGCTCCGCCACGGTGTACATCCCGATCACCGCGTACAGCGGCATCTGCGGGTTCGCCGAGTGCGCGAGCACCGACACCAGCACCGCGGGCACGCTGCCCACGACCATGAGGGGCAGCGTGATCCGCCGCCGCCAGGGCAGGAACAGCGCGGTGGACACCGCCAGCAGGTAGACCCACCAGGGCCAGTCCGTGTCGTCGTGGTAGACCGACCAGACCGACACCGCCGCCGAGCAGACCGCCAGGAAGGTGTCCAGGACGTACGGGCTCGGGCCGGTCGCCCACTCCTGCCGGATCCGCCCCGTCCGCCACCGCTCCGCGCGCTCCACCACCGCACCTCCCCCGTAGCCGGGGACGCCGCCCCCGCGGAGAAGATCATGCCCCAGCGGCAGGACCTCCGGAACGGCCCGGTCAGGCACCGGTGACCGTCACACCGCCGGTGTCCGCGCGCGCGGTGATCCGGCGCTCCGCACCCGGCTTCGACGGGATGCCCACGTCCACCCCGCCGACCGAGGCCCGGGCGTCCACCGCGTAGGCCTCCCCGGCCGGCACCCGCAGCCGCACCCCGCCGTTCGTGGTGCTCGCCTCGACCGTCGACGGCGCCACCGCGAAGTCGGCCCTCACCCCGCCGTTCACCGCGGTCAGCCGCACCTTCGGGGACCGCAGCCCGTCGGCCTCGACGCCGCCGTTGGTCACCTCGGCCTCCGCCTCGCCGGCCAGGCCGGACAGCCTGACGCCGCCGTTGCCCTCCTTGACCCGCACCGTGGTCCCGGCCGGCACCTGCACGGTGTAGCCGATGCCGCAGTGATCGCAGTCGTACGTCAGCTTCAGCACGCCGTCCGCCACCTCGTGGCTGCTCCTCGGCACGTCCCCCGAGTAGTTCTGCCGCTCGACCACGTGCACGCCGTCGCCGCCGCCGTTCACCACCACGCCGCCGTTGAGCCCCTCGACGACGAGTTCCCGGACCGGCTCCGCCACCCCGTAGCTCAGCGTCCGGTGCTCGTCCTCGCCCCCGAACGGCAGGCACCCCTGCATCCCCAGCACGACCCCCGCCGTGATCGCCACCGCGCCCAGCACCCGCTTCATCCCCGGCCCCTTCGAAAGCCCTCGTCCCGACGCCGAGAACCCTCCCGCGGCCGCCTCCCCCACCGCCTCCCCCGCCGGAGCGGTTCCCGCCCCTCCCCCGCACGACGGAGTCGCCCGCTCCGGGAACGCCGAAGGGCCCGGAGGCTGAATGCCTCCGGGCCCTTCGTACTGAGTAGCGGGGACAGGATTTGAACCTGCGACCTCTGGGTTATGAGCCCAGCGAGCTACCGAGCTGCTCCACCCCGCGTCGGTGAACAGAAGCTTACGCGACTTCGGCCGAATGACCTAATCGGATTCCGTCCGCCGCCCGCGCGGCCCCGGAAGGGGCCGGGGAACGCCGCAGGGCGGTCACCCCGATCGGGGTGACCGCCCTGCGGTCGGTGCTACGCGACTCAGCCGGTGTACGGGCCGTAGTCGTAGTCGTCCAGCGGGACCGCCTGGCCGGAGCCGGCGCCGAAGGGCGACAGGTCGTAGTCGTCGTAGCCGACGGCCGAGTACATCGCGGCCTTGGCCTCCTCGGTCGGCTCGACCCGGATGTTGCGGTAGCGGGGCAGACCCGTACCGGCCGGGATGAGCTTACCGAGGATGACGTTCTCCTTGAGGCCCAGCAGCGGGTCCGACTTGGCGTGGATCGCCGCGTCGGTGAGGACCCGGGTCGTCTCCTGGAAGGAGGCGGCCGACAGCCAGGACTCGGTGGCCAGCGAGGCCTTGGTGATACCCATCAGCTGCGGACGGCCGGAGGCGGGGTGACCGCCCTCGGCGACGACGCGGCGGTTCTCCTGCTCGAAGCGACCGCGCTCGACCAGCTCGCCGGGCAGCAGCTCGGCGTCGCCCGACTCGATGATCGTCACGCGGCGGAGCATCTGCCGGATGATGATCTCGATGTGCTTGTCGTGGATCGACACACCCTGCGAGTTGTAGACCTTCTGGACCTCGGCGACCAGGTGGATCTGGACGGCACGCTGGCCCATGATCCGCAGGACGTCGTGCGGGTTGGTGGCACCCATGGTCAGCTTCTGGCCGACCTCGACCGCCTCGCCCTCGCTGACCAGCAGCTTCACGCGCTTCGAGACCGGGTAGGCGATCTCCTCGCTGCCGTCGTCCGGCGTGATGACCAGCTTGCGGGTCTTCTCGGTGTCCTCGATGCGGACCCGGCCCTGCGCCTCCGAGATCGGGGCCACACCCTTGGGGGTACGCGCCTCGAAGAGCTCGACGACACGCGGCAGACCCTGGGTGATGTCGTCACCGGCCACACCACCGGTGTGGAAGGTACGCATGGTCAGCTGGGTACCGGGCTCACCGATGGACTGGGCGGCGATGATGCCGACCGCCTCACCGATGTCGACCAGCTTGCCGGTGGCCAGCGAACGCCCGTAGCACATGGCACAGGTGCCGACGGCCGACTCACAGGTCAGGATCGAGCGGGTCTTGACCTCGCCGATGCCGTGGCGGATCAGCTCGTCGATCAGGACGTCACCGAGGTCGGTGTTGGCGGTGGCAAGGAGCTTGCCGTCCACCGTGATGTCCTCGGCGAGCATGCGGGCGTAGACGCTGGTCTCGACGTCGTCGGCCTTGCGCAGCACGCCGTCCGCACCCACGGAGCCGATCGCCAGCTTCAGGCCGCGCTCGGTGCCGCAGTCCTCCTCGCGAATGATGACGTCCTGGGAGACGTCGACCAGACGACGGGTGAGGTAACCGGAGTCGGCGGTACGGAGGGCGGTGTCGGCCAGACCCTTACGGGCACCGTGGGTGGAGATGAAGTACTCCAGCACGGACAGACCCTCACGGAACGACGCCTTGATGGGTCGCGGGATGGTCTCGTTCTTGGCGTTCGACACCAGACCACGCATACCGGCGATCTGGCGCATCTGCATCATGTTTCCACGTGCACCCGAGTCGACCATCATGAAGATGGGGTTCGTCTTCGGGAAGTTCACGTTCATGGCCTCGGCGACCTCGTTGGTCGCCTGGGTCCAGATGCCGATGAGCTCCTGCTTGCGCTCGTCGTTGGTGATCAGACCGCGCTCGTACTGGCGCTGGACCTTCTCCGCCTTCGCCTCGTAGCCCTCCAGGATCTGGGGCTTGCTCGGCGGGACGACGACGTCCGAGATCGAGACGGTGACACCCGAACGGGTCGACCAGTGGAAGCCGGCCGCCTTCAGGTTGTCCAGGGTCGCCGCGACGACGACCTTGGGGTAGCGCTCCGCCAGGTCGTTGACGATCGCGGAGAGCTGCTTCTTGCCCACCTCGTAGTCGACGAACGGGTAGTCCTCGGGCAGCAGCTCGTTGAAGAGCGCGCGGCCCAGGGTGGTGCTCAGGCGGAAGGGCTCGCCGTCGAACCAGGTCGACTGGCCGTCCTCGTCCACCGGGGCGGTCCAGCCGCGCGGCGGGACGGTGCCGGCCGGCAGGCGCAGCTCGATCGGGGCCTGGACGTCCAGGTCCCGGGCGTCGAAGGCCATGATCGCCTCGGCGGTCGACGAGAAGGTGCGACCGGCGCCCTTCACGTTCTCGCGGTCCGAGGTCAGGAAGAACAGACCGAGCACCATGTCCTGGGTCGGCATGGTGACGGGGCGACCGTCGGCCGGCTTCAGGATGTTGTTCGAGGACAGCATCAGGATGCGGGCCTCGGCCTGCGCCTCCGCGGAGAGCGGCAGGTGGACGGCCATCTGGTCACCGTCGAAGTCCGCGTTGAACGCGGTGCAGACGAGCGGGTGGATCTGGATGGCCTTGCCCTCGACCAGCTGCGGCTCGAAGGCCTGGATGCCGAGGCGGTGCAGGGTGGGCGCACGGTTCAGCAGGACCGGGTGCTCGGCGATGACCTCTTCGAGCACGTCCCACACGACCGGACGGGCACGCTCGACCATGCGCTTGGCCGACTTGATGTTCTGCGCGTGGTTCAGGTCGACCAGGCGCTTCATCACGAACGGCTTGAAGAGCTCCAGCGCCATGGCCTTCGGCAGACCGCACTGGTGCAGCTTGAGCTGCGGGCCGACGACGATGACCGAACGGGCCGAGTAGTCGACTCGCTTGCCGAGCAGGTTCTGACGGAAACGACCCTGCTTGCCCTTCAGCATGTCGCTGAGGGACTTCAGCGGGCGGTTGCCCGGGCCGGTGACCGGACGGCCGCGGCGGCCGTTGTCGAACAGCGCGTCGACGGCCTCCTGGAGCATGCGCTTCTCGTTGTTCACGATGATCTCGGGGGCACCGAGGTCGAGCAGGCGCTTCAGGCGGTTGTTGCGGTTGATCACGCGGCGGTACAGGTCGTTCAGGTCGGAGGTCGCGAAGCGGCCACCGTCCAGCTGCACCATCGGACGCAGGTCCGGCGGGATGACCGGGACGCAGTCCAGCACCATGCCGTTGGGCTTGTTGGTGGTCTGCAGGAACGCGGAGACGACCTTGAGGCGCTTGAGCGCACGGGTCTTCTTCTGGCCCTTGCCGGTGCGGATGATCTCGCGCAGGCGCTCGGACTCCTCCGCCAGGTCGAAGGTCTCGAGGCGGTCCTTGAGGGCCGCCGCGCCCATCGAGCCGGAGAAGTAGGTGCCGAAGCGGTCGCGCAGCTCGCGGTAGAGCAGCTCGTCGCCCTCGAGGTCCTGGACCTTGAGGTTCTTGAAGCGGGCCCACACCTCGTCGAGGCGGTCGAGCTCGCGCTGCGCGCGGTCGCGCAGCTGCTTCATCTCGCGCTCGGCGCCCTCGCGCACCTTGCGGCGCACGTCGGCCTTGGCGCCCTCGGCCTCCAGCTCGGCCAGGTCGGTCTCGGCCTTCTTGGCGCGGGCCTCGAGGTCGGAGTCGCGACGGTTCTCGATCTGCTGGCGCTCGACCGAGACGTGCGCCTCCAGGGACGGCAGGTCGCGCTGGCGGCGCTCGTCGTCGACCCAGGTGATCATGTAGGCGGCGAAGTAGATGACCTTCTCGAGGTCCTTCGGCGCCAGGTCGAGCAGGTAGCCCAGACGGGACGGCACGCCCTTGAAGTACCAGATGTGGGTGACCGGGGCGGCCAGCTCGATGTGGCCCATCCGCTCGCGGCGCACCTTGGCGCGGGTCACCTCGACGCCGCAGCGCTCGCAGATGATGCCCTTGAAGCGGACGCGCTTGTACTTACCGCAGTAGCACTCCCAGTCCCGGGTGGGGCCGAAGATCTTCTCGCAGAAGAGGCCGTCCTTTTCGGGCTTCAGGGTGCGGTAGTTGATGGTCTCCGGCTTCTTGACCTCGCCGTGCGACCACTGGCGGATGTCGTCGGCGGTGGCCAGGCCGATGCGGAGCTCGTCGAAGAAGTTGACGTCAAGCACTGGTCGTCAAGCCCTCTTTCGTAAGTCGAGAGTCGTTCATGTGGTCTGAGGGGGGCCTGGGGGCGGGCCGGCCGCTGCTGCGGCCGGCCCAACCTCCGTCAGACCTCTTCGACGCTGCTCGGCTCGCGCCGGGACAGGTCGATGCCGAGCTCCTCGGCGGCGCGGAACACGTCCTCGTCGGAGTCCCGCATCTCGATGGACTGGCCGTCCGAGGACAGCACCTCCACGTTGAGGCAGAGCGACTGCATTTCCTTGATGAGGACCTTGAAGGACTCGGGAATGCCGGGCTCGGGGATGTTCTCGCCCTTGACGATGGCCTCGTAGACCTTGACTCGGCCGAGGACGTCGTCGGACTTGATGGTGAGCAGCTCCTGGAGCGCGTAGGCCGCGCCGTACGCCTCGAGGGCCCACACCTCCATCTCACCGAAGCGCTGACCACCGAACTGCGCCTTACCACCGAGCGGCTGCTGGGTGATCATCGAGTACGGACCGGTCGAACGGGCGTGCAGCTTGTCGTCGACCAGGTGGTGCAGCTTGAGGATGTACATGTAGCCGACCGAGACCGGCATCGGGAACGGCTCGCCGGAGCGGCCGTCGAACAGGCGGGCCTTGCCGGTGGAGTTCACCAGGCGCTCACCGTCACGGGTGAGGGTGGTGTTGTCCAGCAGGCCGGTGATCTCGTCCTCGCGGGCGCCGTCGAAGACCGGGGTGGCGAGGTTGGTGCCGCCCTGGACGGTGTCGGCGCCGATCGCCTGGAGCCGCTGGGCCCACTCGTCGGCGAGGCCGGAGACGTCCCAGCCCTGCTTGGCGAGCCAGCCGAGGTGGATCTCCAGGACCTGTCCCGGGTTCATTCGGGACGGGACACCCAGCGGGTTGAGGATGATGTCGACCGGGGTGCCGTCCTCGAGGAACGGCATGTCCTCGACCGGGAGGATCTTGGAGATGACACCCTTGTTGCCGTGACGGCCGGCGAGCTTGTCACCGTTGGTGATCTTGCGCTTCTGGGCCACGTAGACGCGGACCAGCTGGTTGACACCCGGGGGAAGCTCGTCGCCCTCCTCGCGGTCGAACACGCGCACGCCGATGACCTTGCCGGACTCACCGTGCGGGACCTTCAGCGAGGTGTCGCGGACCTCACGGGCCTTCTCACCGAAGATCGCGCGGAGCAGGCGCTCCTCCGGGGTCAGCTCGGTCTCACCCTTCGGGGTGACCTTGCCGACCAGGATGTCGCCGGTGACGACGTCGGCGCCGATGCGGATGATGCCGCGCTCGTCGAGGTCCGCCAGGACCTCCTCGGAGACGTTCGGGATGTCCCGGGTGATCTCCTCGGGGCCGAGCTTGGTGTCACGGGCGTCGACCTCGTGCTCCTCGATGTGGATCGAGGAGAGGACGTCGTCCTGCACGAGGCGCTGCGACAGGATGATCGCGTCCTCGTAGTTGTGACCCTCCCACGACATGAACGCCACGAGCAGGTTCTTGCCGAGGGCCATCTCGCCCTCGTCGGTGCACGGGCCGTCGGCCAGCACCTGGCCGGACTCGACCCGGGCGCCCTCGTCCACGAGCACCTTCTGGTTGAAGGCGGTGCCCTGGTTGGAGCGGGTGAACTTGGCGGCGCGGTACGTGGTGTACGTGCCGTCGTCGTTGGCCACGGTGACGTAGTCGGCCGAGACCTCCTGGACGACACCGGCCTTCTCGGCGGTGATGACGTCCGCGGCGTCGACGGCGCAGCGGTACTCCATGCCGGTACCGACCAGCGGAGCCTCGCTCTTCAGCAGCGGCACCGCCTGGCGCATCATGTTCGAGCCCATGAGCGCGCGGTTGGCGTCGTCGTGCTCGAGGAAGGGGATCATGGCGGTCGCGACCGACACCATCTGGCGCGGCGAGACGTCCATGTAGTCGATCTCGGTGCCCGGGATGTAGTCGATCTCGCCACCACGGCGGCGGACCAGGACGCGCGGCTCCGCGAAGTGCAGGTCCTCGGTCAGCGGGGCGTTCGCCTGGGCGATGACGTAGCGGTCCTCCTCGTCGGCGGTGAGGTAGTCCACCTTCTCGGTGACCACACCGTCGACGACCTTGCGGTACGGCGTCTCGATGAAGCCGAACGCGTTGACCCGGCCGTACGAGGCCAGCGAGCCGATCAGACCGATGTTCGGGCCTTCGGGGGTCTCGATCGGACACATGCGGCCGTAGTGCGAGGGGTGCACGTCACGGACCTCGAAGCCGGCCCGCTCACGGGACAGACCACCGGGGCCCAGCGCGGACAGACGACGCTTGTGGGTCAGGCCCGACAGCGGGTTCGTCTGGTCCATGAACTGCGACAGCTGGCTGGTGCCGAAGAACTCCTTGATGGAGGCGACGACCGGCCGGATGTTGATCAGGGTCTGCGGCGTGATCGCCTCGACGTCCTGGGTGGTCATGCGCTCGCGCACGACGCGCTCCATACGGGCGAGACCCGTACGGACCTGGTTCTGGATGAGCTCGCCGACGTTGCGCAGGCGGCGGTTGCCGAAGTGGTCGATGTCGTCGACCTCGACCACGATGTCGCGGCCCTCGTCGTCACGCCACTCGGTCTCGCCCGCGTGCAGCTTCACCAGGTACTTGATCGCACCGATGATGTCGGGCTCGGTGAGCACGCCGGAGTCCAGCGACTCGGCGTTGCCCAGCTTGCGGTTGACCTTGTAACGGCCGACCTTGGCGAGGTCGTAGCGCTTCGGGTTGAAGTAGAGGTTCTCCAGAAGCGTCTGCGCGGCCTCGCGCGTGGGCGGCTCGCCCGGGCGCAGCTTGCGGTAGATGTCCAGCAGCGCGTCGTCCTGGCCCTGGGTGTGGTCCTTCTCCAGGGTGGCGCGCATCGACTCGTACTCGCCGAACTCCTCGAGAATCATCTCGTTGGTCCAGCCGAGCGCCTTGAGCAGCACGGTGACGGACTGCTTGCGCTTGCGGTCGATGCGGACGCCGACCATGTCGCGCTTGTCGATCTCCATCTCCAGCCAGGCACCACGCGAGGGGATGACCTTGCAGGAGTAGATGTCCTTGTCGGACACCTTGTCCAGGGTGGAGTCGAAGTACACACCCGGGGAGCGGACCAGCTGCGACACGACGACACGCTCGGTGCCGTTGATCACGAACGTGCCCTTGTGGGTCATGAGCGGGAAATCGCCCATGAAGACCGTCTGAGACTTGATCTCACCGGTCTCGTTGTTGGTGAACTCGGCCGTGACGAAGAGCGGGGCCGCGAACGTGAAGTCGCGGTCCTTGCACTCGTCAATGGAGTTCTTCGGCGGCTCGAAACGGTGGTCGCGGAAGGTCAGCGACATCGACCCACTGAAGTCCTCGATCGGGGAGATCTCCTCGAAGATCTCCTCCAGACCGGACTTGGTGGGGACGTCCTGACCACTCTCCAACGCCGCCTCGACCCGGGCCTTCCAGGCCGCATTGCCGAGCAGCCAGTCAAAGCTCTCGGTCTGCAGGGCCAGGAGGTTCGGGACCTCGAGGGGCTCCTTGATCTTCGCGAAGGAGACGCGGAGCGGGGCGGTGGATGCGGCGGAATTGTTCGAGGCGTTGCGCGGCGCGGCCAAGAGGGGGGTCCTTCCGAGGGCTCGGAGCTCACTACGCGCGTACCAGCCGGGCCTGCTTGGGCTTGGTGCCGCCTCCCTCGCCACTGGCCTCTGCCGGGGTCGAAACCCCAGGTCAGAGCCGCTTTGCGGAGGCGGTGCCAGACCCCTTCAGGGCAACGCAAACTCCGGGCGACGAGTCACGGAGCAGCTAACAGGCAGCGCAAAGGGACAGTGTAGCCAAAGGCGACACTGCTGTCCAGCTCTGATTCGGAGACCGAATCGGAGACTCCTCCCGGTAGCCGGCGAGCGCGGGCGCCCACCGGGTACTGCTCTAACTCACGTGGAGTCATTTCCCGCCGGAGCCACTGGTTATGCATCCAGCAGCGGACCAACCGGGCGGACTCGCGCCTTGAGAATCGCGCGCCCGCGCCGGGTTCGTCAAGGGCCCACCGGCAGTGCGGGCCTCGACCGGTCTATCGATCCGGACCGCCTCCGCGTTACAGAAACCGTGGTGGGGCCGCCCTCGACGACGGTGATCACCATACCCTCCGGCACCGACGGTGCCGAGTGGGCTGTCGGCCACACCGGCGGGCCGGAGCGGCCGGTCGGGGGAACCGGGCCGTGGACGTCCCGACGGGGCCCGAGCCCGGCCCGGAGACGCGAAAAAGCCGGGCCGACCACCCGCAAGGGTGATCGGCCCGGCTTCAGGCCCCCTCAGAGGGGGCGAGAAGTCACTTGACGGTGACCTTGGCGCCGGCACCCTCGAGGGCGGCCTTGGCCTTCTCGGCAACGTCCTTGGCAACCTTCTCCAGGACCTTGGCACCAGCGGTGTCAACGAGGTCCTTGGCCTCCTTCAGGCCGAGGGAGGTCAGGGTGCGCACCTCCTTGATGACCTGGATCTTCTTGTCGCCAGCGGCCTCGAGGATGACGTCGAACTCGTCCTGCTCCTCAGCGGCCTCGGCGGCCGGGCCGGCAACGCCGGCGGCGGCAACGGCGACCGGGGCGGCGGCGGTGACGTCGAACTTCTCCTCGAAGGCCTTCACGAAGGCGGCCAGCTCGATGAGGGTGAGCTCCTCGAACTGCGCGAGCAGCTCGTCCTGGGACAGCTTCGCCATGATGGCGTCCTTCCACTAAATCGGCAGGTTGGTGCCGGATGTACGGGTGGGGCGGGCGTACGGGCCCGCAGCGAGGCGTGAGCCTGCCGAATTACTCGGCGGCAGCGTCCTCGGCGGCGGGAGCCGGCGTACCGGCACCGCCCTGCTCGACCTTGTCGCGCAGCGCGTCCACAGTGCGGACGAGCTTCGACGGCAGGGCCTGGAAGAGCGCGGCAGCCTGGGACTGCTTGGCCTTCAGGGCACCCGCCAGCTTGGCGAGCAGCACCTCGCGGGACTCGAGGTCCGCGAGCTTCTTGATCTCATCGGCGGACAGCGCCTTGCCGTCAAGGACACCGCCCTTGATGATGAGAGCGGGGTTCTCCTTGGCGAAGTCACGCAGAGCCTTCGCCGACTCCACCGGGTCACCGGTGACGAAGGCAACAGCCGTCGGACCGTTGAACAGGTCGTCGAGCTCCGTGATCCCGACCTCATTGGCCGCGATCTTGGTCAGCGTGTTCTTCACCACGGCGTACTCGGCGTTGTCGCCGAGCGAGCGACGCAGGGTCTTGACCTGCTTCACCGAGAGACCGCGGTACTCGGTGAGCAGCGCCGCGGAGGAGCCACGGAACTTGTCCGTGATCTCGGCGACGGCAGCAGCCTTGTCGGGCCTGGCCATAGGCTTACGCCTCCTTCCGTGATGTCGAAGTCGGGCCGACCGCGAAAGTCGACCTGGGTCGCCGCGGACCGACCGGACGGAAGGAAAGCTCCTGCTAAATGCAACGAGCCCCGGTGCGCAGGGGCACGGGGCTCGGAACGACCTCGACGGGCGGCCGCGCGAACGCGGAACCCGGAAGTCGAAGCTCCAGACACACCTGCGCGGGCTGCCTGCGACGAAACGCAGATCCTTCGGCCACCTGCTCCCTGACGGGCGCGTGGTGACAACCAGCGGTCTTTGGCTTCCGCCAGATTAGCCGGAGGCGTTCGCAAGGTGCAAATCGCCCCCGGACGGAGCGGGCCCGGCGCCGCTCAGCGGGCCAGCGGGGGGACCGTCCGGACGCCGCTGTCCACGGTGTCCGACTCGGCCGGCGCCTGCGCCGAGAGCAGCGCCCCGGCGAGGTCGGTGTAGAGCACCGAGTCGTCCGCCCGGCCGCTGTCCCCGCTGCCGCTGCGCTGCAGCCGGACCAGCTGGTCCTTGTCGTTGAGCCAGAGGTCCAGGGTGAGGGAGAGCGAGCCGCCGGGCGCGAGCGCGGTCCGCAGGCCGTCCCGGCGGGACTGGGTCAGCTGGGTCTGGGCGGCCGCGTACCTCTCGGCGGTGGTGGCGACCCGGTAGTGCTCGACGGTCGAGTCCTCGAACCTCTCCTCGCCGACGAAGACCGGGTCCGTCCCCTCGGCGGTGGCCGCGGTCAGCGCCTCGACCGGGTTCAGCAGGTCGATCAGCCCGGCGTACGGGATCTCCTTGTGGCCGTCCGCGTCCGGCGGGACGGTGAAGCGTTCCCAGTGCTTCCCGCCCTGCCGGGCGGCGGTGGCGGCGTCCCCGCCCTGGTAGGCGACGGTGTCCACGACGATCAGCTGCTCGGCCTCGGCCGGGGTGGAGCGCTTGATCTGGAGCGCGGTCTTGGGCTGCCAGAACAGCGGGCCGGACCCGGCGTCCGCGCCGAGCCGGTAGCTGACCTTCGCCCGGCGGGCGGTCTGCATGGCCAGCTGGGCGGAGAGCAGCACCCCGTGCGGCGAGCGGTCGGTCGGCTTGGCCTGGGCGCTCGGGGAGGCGGTGGGGGCCGGGGCGCTGGTCGGGCTCGGACTCCCGGACGGCGTGGTGGCCGCGCCGTCGCCCCCGCCGCACCCGCTCAGGCCGCTCGCCAGAAGGACGACGACGGCCACTGCCGCCAACCGCTGCCGTCCCGCCATCGCCCGTTCCCCTCTCGCCCGGCCCCTCCGACGGCGGCCTCGCTCCGGCCACCTTGCCACCCGTTCCCGGTCCGCCCGGCGGCGGCCCCCCTGGGGCCCGCGGATTCCGCCGGGTCGGCGGAGCCGGTGTCCCGGTAGCGGGACACCGGCCGCGGGGATCAGCTGCCGGTGGCGGCCTTCTGGAGCTCGGCGAGGTCCATGGAGTCCGCCGGGGCGGTGGTGTTCACCGGGGTGCCGTAGTCCGAGTAGCTGACGGAGACGTTCATCGTCCCGGCCTTGGTCTCGGCCTGCTCGGTCCGCTTGACGACGAGCTTGTCGGCGTCGACCCAGATGTCGATCTTGTCGGTGGTGACGCCGGCCGTGTCCAGGCTCTGCTTGATCTTGTCGACCTGCGCCTGGGTCATGCCCTGGCTGGTGGCGTTGGCCACGTCGGCCGCGCTGAGCACGCCGGCGTAGTGGGTGGTGGCCTTGCCGTTCACCGTTTCCGGTCCGACCTCGGTGACCTTGCCGCTGGCGATCAGCGTCCGGACGGCCTGCACCGGGTCCGCGCTCTGGAGCTGGTCGGTCGCGCCGCCGGACGCCTTGGCCAGGTCGGCCTTGCTGTAGCGCACCCAGCTCGGGCCGCCGCTCTCCACCACCTTGCCGCCGAGGTGCATGAACATCGCGTCCTTGGTGTACAGGTAGCGCACCTTCGGCCCGCCGGTGAGCGGCTCCAGGACCTTGGCCATCGGGGAGCCCGTCAGGTCCATCGTGAGGTCGGCCTCCAGGCCGTCGGCCCAGGACGCGGCGCCCTGGCCCTTCATGGTGACCTCGCCGATCTCGATCAGCTCGTCGATCTTGGCCGACTTGGCCGCGCTGGTCTTCTGGGTGACCTGCTCCAGGAAGACCGCCGGGCTGACCTTCGCCGGCGTCGCGGCGGTCGTCGGGGCGGCGGCCGACGGGGTGGCCGGGGCGGCGGCCGTGGTCGGCGCGGCCGGGGCGGCCTTCTTGTCGTCGTTGTTGTCGCACGCGGTCGCGGTCAGCGCCAGGGCGGCGATGACGACGGCGACGGCGGCGGTGTTGCGGGTTCCAGCCATGATTCCCCCCTTGAGGACCCCGGGCGCGTGGTGCGCCCGGGGGTGCAGCCGGTCGGTGCGGTGGGCTCGGTGTCCGGTCCGGCCGGATCAGCCGAGCAGCTTGAGCAGGTCGGACTCCTTGCCGAGCTCGCTCGCGGCGGGTGCGGTGACCGCGGCGGCCTTGCCGAGGTCGGAGTACTTGATGGTGACGGCCTTCTTCTCGCCGTTGGTGTCGCCGTACTCCTTGTACTGGACGAGCTCCTGCTTGGCGTTCAGCCAGAAGTCGATGGTGAGGGTCTTGCCGTCCTCCTCCAGCGTCTTCTGGGCGGACTTGCGCTGGTCCGCCGAGAGCGACGTCATCCCGGCCACCAGTGCGGCGGTGTCCTGCTCCGCCCGCAGGTGGATGGTCTGGACTCCGTCCACGGCCTCCTGGCCGACCTTGGAGAGCTTGCCGCTCTGGGCCCCGACGGTGAGCAGGACGACCGGGTTGGTCATCTGGCCGACCATCCGGAAGCTGTCGCCCGTCTGGTCGGCGGGCATCTTGATCCAGTGCTTGCCGCCCAGGGCCGGGGCGATGTCGTCGCCGCCGCCGAGGTAGGCGTCCGACCCGAGCACCCGGATCCGGAGCTTCTTGCCCTCGATGTCGCTGGCCATGTCCACGGCCGCCTTGGCCGGGTCCTTCCAGTCCGCGTCGCCGGTGCCGCCCGGGTCGGTGGGGTCGGTCGGGGTCATGGTGATCTTGCCGTTTCCGGCCTTCTGCATCACCACGGCCGCGGCGGCCAGTGCGGCCTTCGGGTCCGCGTTCAGGGCCGCGGCGAGCGGGTCGGCGGGCTTGGCGTCGGCGGGCTTGGTCTCAGCGGGCTTGGCCTCGCCGGTCTTGGTGTCGCCGGCCTTGGCGTCGCCGCTCTTGGCGTCACTGCCGCAGGCGGTGGCCGCACCGAGCAGGACGGCCGCCGTCGCGACGGCCGAGGCGAGGCGCAGAGCGCGCATGGAGCTACCCCCGAGAGTTTCCTGATACCCCATGGAAGAACTGATTGTCAGCTCTTCTCAGGTTCTTTTCACGCGGACTCTAACGGATCACCGGATTACCCACACACCGGATATCCCCTCCCCCGCCGGCCCCCGCCGGCCTCCCTCGGCCTCCCCGTCAGCCGGCCAGGGCCGTCGGTGCCGTGTCCGCCGCCCCCGGAGCCGAGACATCGGTGGTGGTCACCGTGGTTCCCGCGCTCCCCCGGACCGTCTCACGCAGCCGCAGCAGCTGCATGCCGGGCCCGATCCAGACGTCGTAGGCGATCGCCGTCACCCCGTGCTGCCGGTACCAGTCCAGTGTGGCGGTGCGCTGCTTCGGACTCAACTCGTCGTCCTTGCCGAACAGTTCGGCCAGCGGCGCGGATCCCTGGTAGTGCGCCACGGTCACCCCGGCCAGCTGCTCGCCGCCGAGCGAGCGGAGTGTGACGCCCTGGGCGACCTCGTAGGCCCGGCTGCCCGGGCTGGTGATCAGCGCCGTCGTCCAGCCGCCCGCGAAGCCCTCCGGGTCGGGGCCCGCCGCCGGGTCGACCGCCTCGGCGGTCCGCCGCTCCGCGTGCTTGGCCGCGCCGCCCTGGTAGACGAGGTCGAGCGCGCCGTCCTTGACGGTCAGCAGTCCACTGCCGAGCTCGTCGGTGACGGCCAGTCGGGCCTCGTCCGCGGCGCCCCAGACCAGGGAGCCGCTCGCGGTGCGCCGGCCCGCCGGGCCCTCCTGGACCACGTCGATCCGGGCGCTGCCCGAGTCGTCCAGTGCCTGCGCGGCCGTGAGCACCACCTGCTTGGGCGGCACCGGCGCCGGCCCGCCGGGGGTGCCGGTGGTCGGGGCGGCCAGCAGGCTGCACCCGGTGGTGGTGGCGAGCAGCAGGGCTGCCACGAGAACGGTGGGGCGGGGGGCGGGCGGCACGGCACACTCCGGCGGTCACAGGTTCTCCACGTGCTGACCGGCAGAGCGTACGACGGTTCGGCCCGCCGTTCCCATCCGCCGGTGTCCCGATCGGGCAACCGTTGCGGCCCACCGGCCCCGCCCGGCCGCGCCCGGGAACGACGGCGGGCCCGCACCCCCGGTGAAGGGGGTGCGGGCCCGCCGTACGGACTGCTCTAGAGCGCTGGGGCTCAGACCGCGGCCGGGTCCTCCTCGACGAGGAGGTTGCGGGTGCGGTTCGGGTCCACCAGGATGCCGGGGCCCATGGTGGTGGAGAAGGCGGTCTTCTTGATGTACCGGCCCTTGGCGGCGGACGGCTTGGCGCGGAGCACCTCGTCCAGCGCGGCGGCGTAGTTCTCGACCAGCTGCTCGTCGGTGAAGGAGGCCTTACCGATGATGAAGTGCAGGTTCGAGTGCTTGTCGACGCGGAACTCGATCTTGCCGCCCTTGATGTCGTTGACAGCCTTGGCGACGTCCGGGGTCACGGTGCCGGTCTTCGGGTTCGGCATCAGACCACGGGGGCCGAGCACGCGGCCGAGGCGGCCGACCTTGCCCATGAGGTCCGGGGTGGCGACGACGGCGTCGAAGTCCAGCTTGCCCTTCGCGACCTCGTCGATCAGCTCGTCGGCACCGACGATGTCGGCGCCCGCAGCACGCGCGGCCTCGGCACGCTCGCCGGTCGCGAAGACCAGGACCCGAGCGGTCTTACCGGTGCCGTGCGGGAGGATCACGGTGCTGCGGACCATCTGGTCGGCCTTGCGCGGGTCGACGCCCAGACGCATGGCGACCTCAACGGTGCCGTCGAACTTGGTGGTGCTGGTCGCCTTGGCGAGGCGGACGGCCTCGAGGGGGGCGTAAAGGCGCTCGCGGTCGACCTGGGCGTCCGCGGCCTTCAGGGCCTTGCTGCGCTTCATGGCTGCTCCTGAATGGTGATTGGAGTTGTGGTGTTCGACGGGCCTGCGCAGGCCCTACCACGGGGGACGGCTGAGCCGTTTTGTCCCTGGAGGGACGGGGGCGCTCAGCCCTCGACGGTGATGCCCATCGACCGGGCGGTGCCGGCGATGATCTTCTCCGCGGCGTCCAGGTCGTTGGCGTTCAGGTCGGGCATCTTCGTGGTGGCGATCTCACGGACCTGGGCGCTGGTGAGCTTGGCGACCTTGGTCTTGTGCGGCTCGCTGGAGCCCTTGTCGACACCGGCGGCCTTCAGGATGAGGCGCGCGGCCGGCGGCGTCTTCGTGATGAAGGTGAAGGAACGGTCCTCGTAGACCGTGATCTCCACCGGCACGATCATGCCGCGCTGCGACTCGGTCGCAGCGTTGTAGGCCTTGCAGAACTCCATGATGTTGACGCCGTGCTGGCCCAGCGCGGGGCCGACCGGCGGCGCCGGGTTGGCCGCGCCGGCGTTGATCTGGAGCTTGATAAGCCCCGTGATCTTCTTCTTCTTGGGAGGCATGTCTCTCCGGGTCCTTCCGAGAGGTGATTGCTGGTGCGTGCGGAACCGGGGCGACACCCGACCGCCAGCACACACATCGAACCAGGCTAACGCGTCCGCGCCGCTGGACCAAAACGGATTCGGGGCAGAGCCCGCGGCCCTGCCCCGAATCCGAAGACCGTATGACTAGTTCTTCTGGATCTGGTCGAAGGAGAGCTCGACCGGGGTCTCCCGGCCGAAGATCTCGACCAGGCCCTTGACCTTCTTCGAGTCCGGGTTGATCTCGTTGATGGTCGCCTGGAGGGTCGCGAACGGGCCGTCGGTGACGGTGACCGAGTCGCCGACCTCGAAGTCCAGGACCTGGATCTCGCTCGGCTTGACCGGCGACGGCTTGCCGGCCTCCTTGGCGGCCTGGCGCTCGACGTCGGGGGCGAGCATCTTGACGACCTCGTCCAGGGTCAGCGGGTACGGGTCGTAGGCGTTGCCCACGAAGCCGGTGACGCCGGGGGTGTTGCGCACGACGCCCCAGGACTCGGGGGTGAGGTCCATGCGCACCAGGACGTAGCCGGGGAGCTTGTTCTGGCGGATGGTCTTGCGGTCGCCGTTCTTGATCTGGACGACCTCCTCCTGCGGCACCTCGGCCTGGAAGATGTACTCCTCGACGTTCAGCGAGACGGCGCGCTGCTCCAGGTTCTGCTTCACCCGGTTCTCGTAGCCGGCGTAAGTGTGGATCACGTACCACTCGCCCGGCATGAAGCGCAGGTCCTCGCGGAACTTGGCGACCGGGTCGACCTCGTCGGCCGGCTCCTCCTCGACGGACTCCTCGGCGACGGCGGGCTCGGTGTCGCCCTCCACGTGCAGCGCGGCCTCCTCGGCGGGCTCGCCGGCCTCGGCCTCGTCGTACGCCTCGACCTCGTCCTCGTCGCTGTCCGCGGCGTCCACGATCTGCTCGGCGGACTCGGTGTCGTCAGCCAGCTCGGCCGCGTCCAGCTCGGCGGCGACATCCGCCTCGCGGACGGTCTCGTCGGCGTCGTACAGGGGGGACTCAGACACGGTGGCGGCTTCTTTCCTGGAGATGGTGAAGGTGGCGCGCTCCTCGACCGGCCCGGCGTACGACCGCTCGCGCGGGCGCCAGGTGAGGTCTCGGAGACTTCAACAGTACCGAGTCCACGGTAACCGCGCGTACGTCCGGCGCCGACAGCTCGACCCGGGCCGAGGATTCGGCCCGGGTCGGGAAGCTGTTCGAGAGGTGGTGCGGCCGGTCAGCCGAAGACCAGGAGGCTGAGCTTGGAGAAGCCGTAGTCCAGCCCGGCCACGAAGGCCATCACGACCACCACGAAGGTGACCACGACGGCGGTGTAGTTGGTGAGCTCGTTGCGAGTCGGCCAGACGACCTTGCGCAGCTCGGCGATGATCTGACGGTAGAAGAGGGCCATCCTGGCGAAGAGGCCCTTCTTGGCCCGCTTGCCGGACTTCTTCTGCTTGCCCGACTTCTTGTCGCCCTCGGCCGATGCCATCTCGGCGGCGCCGTCGGCACCCTCGGGGTTGCCGCTCTCAGGCGTTGCGGTGGAGCCCGTGGTCTCCGTCACTCGTCCTCACCTGAATCCGGGTCCTGCCGAACTTCGCCGCGCACCCGGTTTGGGCACGACCAGTCGGCTAGCGGTGCTGATCGGTGCCATCTCCGCATCAAGCCCGCTCACTCCTGTGGAGCGAACGGGCTGAAAACGGATCTAGCAGCAGGGCAAGAGGGACTCGAACCCCCAACCGCCGGTTTTGGAGACCGGTGCTCTACCAATTGAGCTATTGCCCTACGGTGCCTCGCGGCTCCGGTGGCGACCAACCTACCGTATCTCCCCCCGCTGTCTGCACAGGCGGTGAAAGCTCCGGTCTTTTCGGCGGGCCGTCGAGCAGCGAGTGTACGTGGTCGAGGGGCGTTTGGTCGAACATCTTCTTCCGGAGCCGCCGTCCGGCGGCGGACGTCCGGCCCTGGGGGACCCTTTCCGACGCACCGCCGGGGCCGCGATCCGGACGGGAACGTACGGATCGCGATACCCCGATGCCCGGTAGGTCCCGGTTCTGCGACGATGCAGGCATGAGCGCTTCCACCCCGCAGCCCGACCAGTCCATCCGCCCCGCCGACCGCCGGGTCTCCGCCCGGATCGGTGCGATCGCCGAGTCCGCGACCCTCGCCGTGGACGCGAAGGCCAAGGCCCTCAAGGCCGCCGGCCGTCCGGTCATCGGCTTCGGCGCCGGCGAGCCCGACTTCCCCACCCCGGACTACATCGTCGAGGCGGCCGTCGAGGCCTGCCGCGACCCGAAGAACCACCGCTACACCCCGGCGGGCGGCCTGCCCGAGCTGAAGGCCGCGATCGCCGCCAAGACGCTGCGCGACTCCGGCTACCAGGTGGACGCCTCGCAGGTGCTGGTCACCAACGGCGGCAAGCAGGCCATCTACGAGGCCTTCGCCGCGATCCTCGACCCGGGCGACGAGGTCATCGTCCCGGCGCCGTACTGGACCACCTACCCGGAGTCGATCCAGCTGGCCGGCGGCGTCCCGGTGGAGGTCGTGGCCGACGAGACCACCGGCTACAAGGTCTCGGTCGAGCAGCTGGAGGCCGCCCGCACCGAGAACACCAAGGTGGTGCTGTTCGTCTCGCCGTCCAACCCGACCGGCGCGGTGTACACCGAGGCCGAGGCCGAGGCGATCGGCCGCTGGGCGCTGGAGCACGGCCTGTGGGTGCTCACCGACGAGATCTACGAGCACCTGGTCTACGGCGACGCGAAGTTCACCTCGCTGCCCGCCCTGCTGCCCGAGCTGGCCGACAAGTGCATCGTGGTCAACGGCGTGGCCAAGACCTACGCGATGACCGGCTGGCGGGTGGGCTGGGTGATCGGCCCCAAGGACGTCATCAAGGCCGCGACCAACCTGCAGTCGCACGCCACCTCGAACGTCTCCAACGTCGCCCAGCGCGCCGCGATCGCCGCCGTCGCCGGCGACCTGTCCGCGGTGCACGAGATGCGCACCGCCTTCGACCGCCGCCGCCGGACCATCGTGCGGATGCTCAACGAGATCGAGGGCGTCCTCTGCCCCGAGCCCGAGGGCGCCTTCTACGCCTACCCGTCGGTCAAGGGCCTGCTGGGCAAGGAGATCCGCGGGCGGCGTCCGCAGACCTCCGCCGAGCTGGCGAGCCTGATCCTGGACGAGGTCGAGGTCGCCGCCGTCCCGGGCGAGGCCTTCGGCACCCCCGGCTACCTGCGGTTCTCCTACGCGCTCGGCGACGAGGACCTGGTCGAGGGCATCAGCCGGATCCAGAAGCTGCTCGGCGAGGCCCGCGACTGACGTCGCTCCGGCACTGACGTCAATCCGACATACGGGATTCACCCGGCACGCCGCCTCCTTTCACCCCTTCGGGGGATCGAAAGGAGGCGGTTCCCGTCTGGGGGTCGCATACGGCAGTATCGGTGAATGGAACGCCTGTTGAACCCGCGAGACGTGAGGGGCCTCCCGAAGGCCCACCTGCACCTGCACTTCACCGGATCGATGCGGCCCGCCACCCTCCTGGAGCTGGCCGAGAAGCACGGCGTCCGGCTGCCGGAGGCGCTCAGCTCCGGCGAACCGCCCCGACTGCGGGCGACCGACGAACGGGGCTGGTTCCGCTTCCAGCGGCTGTACGACACCGCCCGCTCGGTGCTGCGGGACGAGCAGGACATCCGCCGGCTGGTCCTGGAGACCGCCGAGGACGAGCGGCGGGACGGCTCCCGCTGGCTGGAGATCCAGGTCGACCCGACCTCGTACGCGCCCCGGCTGGGCGGGCTGATCCCCGCCCTGGAGCTGATCCTGGACGCGGTGGAGCACGCCGCCGCGGCGACCGGCGTGGGCATCCGGGTCCTGGTCGCGGCCAACCGGATGAAGTCCCCGATGGACGCCCGGACGCTGGCCCGGCTGGCCGTCCGCTACGCCGACCACGGGGTGGTCGGCTTCGGCCTCTCCAACGACGAGCGCCGGGGCATGGCCCGGGACTTCGACCGGGCCTTCGCGATCGCCCGCAACGGCGGGCTGCTGGCGGCCCCGCACGGCGGCGAGCTGTCCGGCCCGGATTCCGTCCGGGACTGCCTGGACGACCTGGGCGCCGGCCGGATCGGCCACGGCGTGCGGGCCTCCGAGGACCCCCGGTTGATGGAGCGGCTGGCGGACCGGCAGGTCACCTGCGAGGTCTGCCCGTCCTCCAACGTCTCGCTCGGCGTCTACGAGCGCCCCGAGGAGGTCCCGCTGCGCCGGCTCTTCGACGCCGGGGTCCCGCTCGCCCTGGGCGCCGACGACCCGCTGCTGTTCGGCAGCCGGCTGGCCGCCCAGTACGAGCTGGTCCGGGACGTGCTGGGCTTCTCCGATGCCGAACTCGCCGAGCTGGCGCGGCAGTCGGTGCGCGGCTCGGTCGCGCCGGAGGCCGTCCGCAAGGAGCTGCTGGCGGACATCGACGCCTGGCTGGTGGGCGACCGCGCCCCCGCCGAGCCGGCCGCCGTGCCCGCCTAGCCCCGCTCGGCGCCCGCTCAGAGCGTGACGCCCACCATCACCGGCTCGTTCACCAGCTCCACCCCGAAGGCCTCGCGGACCCCGTCCCGGATCTCCCGGGCCAGTGCCAGCAGGTCCTCGGCGGTGGCCGAGCCGCGGTTGGTGAGCGCCAGGGTGTGCTTGGTGGAGAGCGTCGCCGGGCCGCTGCCGTAGCCCTTGCCGAAGCCCGCCCGGTCGATCAGCCAGGCCGCCGAGGTCTTGGTGCAGCCCTCCGGGGCCGGGTAGGCGGGGGCGTCCGCGGCGCCCGGGCGGGTGCGGAAGGACTCGTACTGGGCGGCCGTCAGCACCGGGTTGGTGAAGAAGGAACCGGCCGACCAGGTGTCGTGGTCCGCCGGGTCCAGCACCATGCCCTTGCCGGCGCGCAGCAGCAGCACCGTCTTCCAGGCCGTGTCGACCGCCACCCGGTCGCCCTGCTCGACGCCCAGGTGCCGGGCGGTCTCGGCGTAGCGGACGGGGGTGGAGAGCCCGTCGGCGTCCTCCAGCCGGAACCGCACCCGCAGCACCACGTAGCGGTCCGGCTCGGCCTTGAAGCGGCTGTGCCGGTAGGAGAACGCGCACTCGGCGTTCGGGAGCACGACCACCTCGTCGGCGGTGCGGTCGTACGCGACCACCTCGGTGATCGCCTGCGCGACCTCCTGGCCGTACGCGCCCACGTTCTGCACCGGGGTGGCGCCGGCCGAGCCGGGGATGCCGGCCAGGAACTCGATGCCCGCCAGGTGGTGGTCCAGCACGGTCCGGCGGACCACCTCGGACCAGGTCTCGCCGGCCGCGACCTCCAGCGCGGTGCCGTCCAGGGCGAAGCCCTCGGTGGCGATCCGCAGCGCGGTGCCGGAGAAGCCGGCGTCGCCGATCACCAGGTTGGAGCCGCCGCCGAGGACCAGCAGCGGCTCGCCGGCCGCGTCGGCCTCGCGGACGGCCGCGATCACCTCGTCGTCGGTGTGGGCGGTCACCAGGCGGCGGGCCGGGCCGCCGAGCCGGAGCGTGGTCAGCGGGGCGAGGGGGGCGTCGTTTTCTACCAGCACGCCCACCAGCGTACGGGGGCGGCGGGAAGCCGCTTCCCGGGGAAGGCCCTTCCCCGGGAAGCGGCTCGCGGTGCCGCTCTCAGGCCTTGACCATCTCGGGCGCCGGCCGTTCCACCGCGGCCGCGGCCGGCGCCTCGCCCCGCCGCGGGATGAGCACCGCGGCGAGCGCGCCGAGCCCGACGGCGGCCCCGCCGACGTACAGCGCGGGCACCAGCCCGTCCGTGAAGGCCCGGGCCGACTGGTAGCCGCCCCGCGCCGAGAACACCGCGGCGAGCACGGCCACCCCGAGCGCCCCGCCGACCTCGCGCAGCGCGTTGTTGGCGCCGGAGGCGATCCCCTGCTCCTGCGGCCGGACACCGACCATCACCAGCTGGGCGGTCGGGCCGAAGTACAGCGACATGCCGACCCCGCAGATCACGATGGCCGGGATCAGGGCGAGGTAGTCGAGGCCGGTGCTCCCGTCCGCGACCAGCCCGAACAGCACCAGGCCCACGGCCTGCAGCACCAGCCCGGCGACCACGATCGGGCGGCCGCCGATCCGGTCGGAGACGATGCCCGCGACCGGCGAGACCAGCAGCGGCATCGCCGTCCACGGCAGCATCCGGATGCCCGCCTCCTGGGGGCTGAAGCCGCCGACGCCCTGGAGGTACTGGCTGATCAGGAAGATCGAGCCGAACATCCCCAGGTACATCAGCAGGCTCGCCGCGTTGACGGCGGAGAAGGTCCGGCTGTGGAACAGCCGCATCGGCAGCATCGGGTGGGCGGCCACCCGCTGCTCGTACCAGACGAAGGCGGTCAGCAGCAGGGCGCCGCCGATCAGGGCGCCGAGGACCGGCGGGCTGGTCCAGCCGTCCGGGTTGCCGCGGATCAGGCCGAGGACGACCCCGAACATCCCCAGGCTGACCAGCAGGGTTCCGGGCACGTCCAGGGCCCGGCCCGCGCCCCGGCTCTCGCCGAGCCGCAGGAGGGCCAGCGGCAGCAGGACGAGGCCCACCGGGACGTTCACCCAGAAGATCCACTGCCAGGAGAAGTGCTCGGTCAGCGCGCCGCCGATCAGCGGCCCGGCCGCGACGGCGAGGCCGCTGACGCCCGACCAGACGCCGAAGGCCAGCCCCCGCCTGGCCGGGGGCACCGCGGTGGTGAGCAGGGTGAGGGTGAGCGGCATCATCACCGCGGCCCCGGCCCCCTGGACGGCGCGGGCGGCGATCAGCTCGCCGATGCCGGGGGACAGCGCGGCCGCGGCGGAGCCGGCGGTGAAGACCGTCAGGCCGGCCAGGAAGATCCGGCGGCGGCCGAAGCGGTCGCCGAGGGCGGCGCCGAACATCAGCAGCACGGCGAAGCTCAGGGTGTAGGCGCTGACCGTCCATTCGAGGTCGGACAGCCCGCCGCCGAGCTCCTCACGGATCGACGGCAGCGCGGTGGTGACCACCAGGTTGTCCAGAGCGGCCATGAAGCCGGCCGCGCTGACGATCACCAGGGTCCAGATCGCGGCTCTGCCCATGGCCGGTTTCTCCGTCATGACATCCCCCGGGTTCCACTAGGTAGTTATTGCTCAATAACTTTCATGGGCCAAAAAGAGGCCGCCCTGACGCACCGCGCGGCCGCCCGTCCGCTACTCCGGGTCCTCGCACTCGTCGAAGCCGGTCCAGATCCGGTGGTCCTGCGGATAGCCCAGCGCCACCAGGGTGTTGATCAGCATCCCGTGCGCGAAGAACCGCGTGGCGTCCCTCATGTCCCCGCCGATCCGCATCCTGACCCGCTCGAACAGGCCCTCCCAGAGCCGCCGGGCGGTCTCCCCGATCTCCTCCTCGCCGACCGAGCGGGCCGCGAAGACCGAGACGTAGATCTGCATCTGCATCATGAGCTGGTCACTGTCCTCGACCAGGCCCATGTACGCGCCGGACATCGCGTCGGCGGCCTCCGCGCCGGACAGCCCGGCCGAGGCCTCGTCGAACACCCGCCAGGTCTCCTCGACGCAGCGCTCGGCGGCCGCGGCGAAGATCGCCTGCTTGCCCGGGAACAGCCGGAACAGGTACGGCTGCGAGACGCCCACCCGGCGGGCGATCGCCTCGGTGGAGGTGCCGTGGTACCCGCCCCGGGCGAACTCGACCAGGGCGGCGCGGACGACGCTCTCGCGCCGCTCCTCCGCACTCATCCGGATGCTCGACTTCGCCATGGGTCACAAGTTAGTGGCCGATCACTAGCTATGCAAGGCCCGCGGCCGCGGCCGGAGCTCCCGGTGCGGGCACTCCGGCCGCGGCCGCCGTCGCGCGGAAGCGGCTCAGCCGAGCCGGACGACGGCCCGGGACATGCCGAGCACCTTCTGGCCGCCGGTGGTGGCCAGCAGGTCGACCTGCACCCTGCGGTCGTCCAGCTTCTTGGCGACCTTGGCCGAGACCTCGACCACCGCGCCGACCCCGTCGTTCGGCACCGGCACCGGCCGGGTGAAGCGCACGCCGTACTCGACCACCGCGGCCGGGTCGCCGACCCAGTCGGTGACCACCCGGATCGCCTCGGCCATGGTGAACATGCCGTGCGCGATGACGTCCGGCAGGCCGACCTCCAGGGCGAACTTCTCGTTCCAGTGGATCGGGTTGAAGTCGCCCGAGGCACCCGCGTAGCGCACCAGCGTGTCGCGGGTCACCGGGAAGGACTGCGCCGGCAGCTCGGTGCCGACCTCGACCTCGTCGTAGCTGATCGCCATCGCGCTCACTCCCCCGCCTCGTCGGCGGCCCGGGCCACCAGGGTCATGACCGACGTCACAACGTGCTCGCCGGTCGCGTCCGTCACCTCGCCACGCACGGTGAGCACGTCGTTGCCCGCCAGCGACTTGATGTTGTCGATGGTCACCGCGACCGACAGCCGGTCACCGGCCCGCACCGGGCGGGTGTAGACGAACTTCTGGTCGCCGTGCACCACCCGGCTGAAGTCCAGACCCAGCTCCGGGTCCTCGATCACCTGGGCGGCCGCCCGGTAGGTGACCACGAAGGGGAAGGTCGGCGGGGCGATCACGTCGGAGTGACCCAGCGCCTTCGCCGCCTCCGGGTCGGCATACGCCGGGTTGGCGTCCCCGATCGCGGTCGCGAACTCGCGGATCTTCTCCCGGCCGACCTCGTACGGCTCGGTGGGCGGGTAACTACGCCCGATGAAGGAGGGGTCGAGCGCCATGGCAGCTCCTCGGAACGCGGGTGGATACGAAAAAACTCCGGGCCGCACCCCCCAGTGAGGGATGCGGCCCGGAGTAGAAGACCTGAATTCACACAGGCCCGGCGCCCTACGGGAGGGTCAGCGGGTCTCGCGGTGCGCGGTGTGCGAGTTGCAGCGGGGGCAGTGCTTCTTCATCTCAAGACGGTCCGGGTCGTTACGCCGGTTCTTCTTGGTGATGTAGTTCCGCTCCTTGCACTCCACGCAGGCCAGCGTGATCTTCGGGCGGACATCGGTGGCAGCCACGGGAGTGCCTTCCTTGGACAACGAATAAGAACACGACAAGAGTAGCCGACCGGGAGTGCGATCTCCCGACCGACTACGCGGGGTAGCGGTGACCGGACTTGAACCGGTGACACAGCGATTATGAGCCGCTTGCTCTACCAACTGAGCTACACCGCCACAGTGATCTGCAGCACAGCCGGAGCTGACCGCTTCTCACCCGAGCCCCCATGCGGAATCGAACCGCAGACCTTCTCCTTACCATGGAGACGCTCTACCGACTGAGCTATAGGGGCGAACGAGGAAGAGATTACACGTTTCGCGGCCGGAGGTGAAATCCGTATCCCGCGGCGAAGACCGCAGGTGGGCGACGGGTACGGACGGACGATCCAAGGCTGGGCGTTCGATCGGCCCGCGAGCCCCACGGCCCGACCCGATACGACTATTGCCCGCCTCCCGGCGACCCGCCTCCCGGGCCCATAGGCTCGTCGCTCATTGATCGGGAGGACTGGCCGGCGGTACGGGCCAGCCGTACGGGGCCGACCGCACGGGCCGGCCCGAGAAGGAGCCGGCGATGGACAGCGCAGCCGCCGACGGGCCGCAGCCCTGGCCCGGCCCGGCGGCCAACCCGCTCGGGCACGGCCCGGTCCTGCTGCTCACCGGCGCCCGGCTCGCCGACGGGCGGGTGGTGGACGTCCGGATCAGCGGCGACCGCATCCAGGCGGTCGGCACCGTCGGCAGCCTCGGCCCGCTGCCCGCCCTGCCCGGCACCCCCACCGTCACCACCGGCGCCCGGATCGACCTGCGCGGCTACCTGCTGCTCCCGGCCCCCGCCGAGGCGCACGCCCACTACGACGCCGCCTTCTCCGCCGCCCTGCCCACCCCGCCGCCGGACACCCCGGCCGACCTCACCCGGCGGATCACCGAGGCCGCGCTGACCTCGCTCGGCTACGGCGCCACCGCCCAGCGCACCCACGTCCGGATCGGCGACGTGCACGGGCTGCGCCGGCTGGAGGCCGTGCTCACCGCCCGGCAGGCGCTGAGCGGGCTGGCCGAGCTCCAGGCGGTGGCGATGCCCCGGCTGCTCACCGGGCGGGCCGGCGCGGACGGCCGGGCGCAGCTGCGCGAAGCGCTCAAGCTGGGCGCCACCGCGGCCGGCGGCTGCCCGGAGCTGGACCCGGACCCCTCCGGCTACGTGCAGCTGCTGCTGGAGGCGGCCCGCGAGGCGGACTGCTCGGTGGACCTGCACACCAGTGCCGCCGACGCCGCCCAACTCGCCCGGATGGCCGGGGCGTTGGCGCCGCTGCGGCCACGGGTGACGCTCGGCCCGTGCGGGGCGCTGGCCCGCGGCGCGTCGACGGTGCTGGCGACCAGCGGGGTGCGGGTGGTCTGCCTGCCGCAGAACGGCTGCTGCACCGGGCTGGAGGGCCGGGCGGCGGGCCTGCGGCCGGGCCTGGTGCGGGAGTTGGCGGCGGCCAGGGTGCCGTTGGCGGCGGGCAGCGGGGCGCTGCGCGACCCGTCCAACCCGGTCGGCCGGGCGGATCCGTTGGAGTCGGCCTATCTGCTGGCGGCCGGTGGGGAGTTGGACCCGGAGGCGGCGTACGACGCGGTGGCGAACCAGGCCCGGGCGGCGCTCGGACTGGCGCCGGTCCGGGTGGACGCCGGGTTCCCGGCGGAGCTGCTGGCGGTGCGCGGGGACAGCCTGGCCGGGGCGCTCGCGGGCGGGCACAGCCGGCTGGTGGTGCACAGCGGCCGGGTGGTCAGCCGGACCAGCGCGGTCCGGGAGTTCGCGGACACGGTGGCGCTGGCGCTGCCCCGCCAGTGCGGGGGCGGGGAGGGCTGAGCGGGCCGGACCGGCCCCGGCGACAGATGGGGGCGCGCGACGGTTGTCGCGCGCCCCTCCCCCACCTGCCGGCCGTCCGTGGACGGCTGTCGAAGCGGCCCCAGGCCTCCCCCACACGGAGCAGGGCCGCTCGTTCGACACCGACACTACGCCCACGGAGCACCGCCCCCGCGCGGCCTTGACGCCCTCCTGTCGTCCGCCGGGGCGCTCTTGACGTGCCGTTGACGGCGGTGGCGCCGGCCCCGGTGCGCGGGCCCGTCACGGCACGTAGCGGTATCCGATCCCCGGCTCGGTGACCAGGTGCCGCGGCCGGGCCGGGTCGCGCTCCAACTTGCGGCGCAGCCCTGCGAAGTAGACCCGCAGGTAGTTGCCGCGCCCCTCCTGGGCCGGGCCCCACACCTCGCGCAGGATCTGCCGGCCGGGCACCAGCCGGCCGGGGTTGGCGAGCAGCAGGGAGAGGATGCGCCACTCGGTCGGGGTGAGCCGGACCGGGCCGTTCGGGCCGTTCACGGCGGTGGCCGCGAGGTCCACGGTGTGGTCGCCGATCACCGGCCGGCTCAGCGGCACACCGCCCAGCGGCCGGCGCAGCACGGCGCGCAGCCGGGCCAGCAACTCGTCCATCAGGAACGGCTTGGTGAGGTAGTCGTCGGCGCCCGCGTCCAGGGCACCGACCTTGTCGGCCGCGTCGGTCCGGCCGGAGAGCACGATGATCGGCACCGCGCTGTGGGTGCGCAGGCCGCGCAGCACGTCCATCCCGTCGAGGTCGGGCAGGCCGAGGTCGAGCAGGACGGCGTCCGGGGCGCTGTGCGCGGCGCGGTCGAGCGCCTCGCCGCCGGTGGCCGCGGTGCGGACGGCGTACTGCCGGGCGCTGAGGTTGATCCGCAGGGTGCGCAGGAGGGCCGGCTCGTCGTCGACGACCAGGATCTCGCTCACGTGTCCGCCTCGCTTCGCTCGATGGTGGGGTTGGCGGCGGGCAGGGTGAGCAGCATGGTGGTGCCGCCGCCCGGGGTGTCCTCGACCTCCAGGCTGCCGCCCATCGCCTCGGCGAGGCCGCGGGAGAGGGCGAGTCCGAGGCCGACGCCGGTGGTGTTGTCGGTGTCGCCGAGGCGCTGGAAGGGCAGGAAGACCCGGTCGCGGTCCTCGGGGGCGATGCCGGGGCCGCGGTCGATCACCCGGATCTCGACCTGGTCGGCGTGGTGGCTGCCGGCGACCAGGACGGGCGCGCCGGGGGCGTTGTACCGCAGCGCGTTGGTGATCACGTTGGCGAGCACCCGCTCCAGCAGCGGCGGGTCGGCGAGCACCGGCGGGGTCGTGTCCAGGTCCAGCGGCTGGATCGGCGCGTACGGGTCGGGGAGGCTGTCGAGCGCCCGGGGCAGGATCTCGTCCAGGTGGGTCTCGGTGAGGTGCAGGGTGAGCGCGCCGGCCTGGAGGCGGCTCATGTCGAGCAGGTTGTCGACCAGCCGGGTGAGCTTGACCAGCGACTCGTCGGCGGTGGCGAGGAGTTCGGCCTGGTCCTCGGGCGAGAACTCGACGTCGGGGCTGCGCAGCGAGCCGACCGAGGCCCGGGCGGCGGCCAGCGGGGTGCGCAGGTCGTGGCTGACGGCGGCGAGCAGGGCGGTGCGCATCCGGTCGGCGGCCTTGATCGGCTCGACCTCGGCGGCGGCCACCGCCAGCCGGTCGCGTTCCAGCGCGGCGCCGACGTGGGCGGCGAAGGCGGTCAGCACCCGCTGGTCGGCGGCGGGCAGCCGGCGGCCGGTGAGCACCAGGAGGGCGTCCCGGCCGACCGGGACCTCGGTGGTCTCGTGCGGCCCGTCGCCGTCACTCTGGTGGTCCCCCTCGCTGTGCGCGAGCACCTCGCCGTCGGCCCGGGAGAGCAACGCGACGGTCCGCATCCCGAAGGCCGTCCGGGACTTCTCGAGCAGGGCGGGCAGCGCGTCGGCGCCGCGCAGCACGCTGCCGGCCAGGGTGGAGAGGGTCTCGGCCTCGGCGGTGGCGCGGGCGGCCCGGCTGGTGAGCCGGCCGGCGTGGTCGACCACGGTGGAGACGGTGAGCGCGATGGCGGCGAAGACCACCAGGGCGACGATGTTGTTGGTCTCGCCGATGGTCAGGCTGTGGATCGGCGGGATGAAGTAGTAGTTGAGCAGCACCGAGGCGACGAACGAGGCCAGCAGGGCCGACACCGCGCCGCCGAGCAGGGCGACGATGACCACGCCGAGCTGGAAGATCAGCGCATCGGTGGTCAGGTTGATGCTGTGGTGCGCCTGCGAGAGCAGGGCGGTGAGCAGCCAGGGCACCGCCAGGCCGGCCAGGTAGCCGGCGACGGTGCGGCGCCGGGAGTGGCGGCGGCCGAGCGAGGGCAGCCGGCCGCGCCCGGTGAACTCGTGGGTGACCATGTGGACGTCGATGTCCTCGGAGTCGTCCACGGTGGTCTGCCCGGTGCCGGGGCCGGTGAGGAAGCGGTTGATCCGGCCGCGGCGGCTGGTGCCGAGCACCAGCTGGGTGGCGTCGTGGGCGCGGGCGAAGGCGAGCAGCGCGGTGGGGACGTCGTCGCCGACCACCACGTGGTAGCTGCCGCCGAGGGTCTCCACCAGCTGCCGCTGCTGGGCGAGCGCGCCGGAGGAGGCGCCGGCCAGGCCGTCGCTGCGGGAGATGTGGACGGCCAGCAGGTCGCCGCCGGCCGTGCGGTCGGCGATCCGGGCGGCGCGGCGGATCAGGGTCTCGCCCTCGGGGCCGCCGGTGAGGGCGACCACGACCCGCTCGCGGGCCTCCCAGACCCGGTCGATGTTGTGGCTGGCCCGGTAGTCGCGCAGGCCCTCGTCCACCCGCCCGGCCACCCAGAGCAGGGCGAGTTCGCGCAGGGCGGTGAGGTTGCCGACCCGGAAGTAGTTGGAGAGCGCGGCGTCCACCTTCTCGGCCCTGTAGACGTTGCCGTGGGCCATCCGGCGGCGCAGCGCCTGGGGGGCCATGTCGACGAGTTCGATCTGGTCGGCCCGGCGGACCACCTCGTCCGGGACGGTCTCGCGCTGCGGGATACCGGTGATCTTCCGGACGACGTCGTTCAGCGACTCCAGGTGCTGGATGTTGACGGTGGTGACGACGTCGATCCCGGCGGCGAGCAGTTCCTCGACGTCCTGCCAGCGCTTGGCGTGCCGGCCGCCGGGGATGTTGGTGTGCGCCAGCTCGTCCACGAGCACGACGGACGGGCGGCGGGCGAGCACGCCGTCGAGGTCCATCTCCTCGAACTCGGCGTCCCGGTAGGAGCGCCGGGCGCGCGGCAGGACCTCCAGGCCGGCCAGCATGGCCTCGGTGTGCCGTCTGCCGTGGCACTCGATGTACCCGACCACGACGTCGGCCCCACGCTGCTGTCTGCGCCGGGCCTCGTCCAGCATGCGGTAGGTCTTGCCTACCCCCGGCGCGGAGCCGAGGTACACCCTCAGCCGGCCGCCGCGGGTGCCGGCGCCGGGGGTGAGGTCGCGAGCCATGGGCGCTGCTCTTTCCATCGGGAGGTGGTGCACGTCTGCGGACGCGGGTCGGCCGGCCCGGGCCCGGGAGACGTGCTCCCGCGCCCGGGCCGGCCCGGTCACCCGTATGTGTGATGTGGTGTCACTTCTGCTCGCTGAGCGCCTTGTTGAGCAACACGACGTTGACACCCTCGTTGCCGAGGAAGCCGAGCGAACGGCTCTCGGTGTACTCGTCGACCAGCTTGGTCACCGTCTCCACCGGCAGACCGCGGTTCTTCGCGACCCGGTCGACCTGCTCCTTGGCGTACGCGACCGAGATGTGCGGGTCGAGGCCGGAGCCGGAGGCGGTCAGCGCGTCGGCCGGGACGCTCGCCGGGTCGACGCCGTCGAAGGAGGCGACGGCGGCGCGGCGGTCGTTGACGGCCTTCAGCAGGTCCTCGCTGTTCGGGCCGAGGTTGCTGGCACTGGAGGAGGAGGCGTCGTAGCCGGTCCCGGCCGCCGAGGGGCGGGGCTGGAACCACTTCGGGTCCGGCTGGGCCTCCTCGTTCGGGTCGTCGGGGTTCTTCTTCGGGAGGTTGAAGCTCTGGCCGATCAGGCTGGAGCCGATCTCCTTGCCGTCGGTCTTCACCGGCGAGCCGTTCGCCTTGTCGGTGAAGGCGACCTGGGAGATCCCGGTGATCAGCAACGGGTAGGCGATCCCGAGGATCACGGTCAGCACCAGCAGCGCGCGCAGCGCGGTGAAGTGGGTGCGGAGGGTCGTCGGCAGGGGCTTGGACATGGTTTTCTCTCCTTTCCCGCGTCAGCTGAGGCCGGGGATGAACTGGACGATCAGGTCGATCAGTTTGATGCCGACGAACGGCACCACGAGGCCGCCGAAGCCGTAGACCCCGATGTTGCGGCGCAGCAGCGAGCTGGCGTCGGACGGGCGGTAGCGCACGCCGCGCAGGGCGAGCGGGATCAGGCCGATGATGACCAGGGCGTTGAAGACGATCGCCGAGGTGATCGCGGACTGGGGGCTGTGCAGGCCCATGATGTTGAGGTGGCTCAGGCCCGGGTAGACCCCGGCGAACATCGCGGGGATGATCGCGAAGTACTTGGCCACGTCGTTGGCGATCGAGAAGGTGGTCAGCGCGCCACGGGTGATCAGCAACTGCTTGCCGATCTCCACGATCTCGATCAGCTTGGTCGGGTTGGAGTCCAGGTCGACCATGTTGCCGGCCTCCTTGGCCGCCATGGTCCCGGTGTTCATCGCGACGCCGACGTCGGCCTGGGCGAGGGCGGGGGCGTCGTTGGTGCCGTCGCCGGTCATCGCGACCAGCTTGCCGCCCTCCTGCTCCTTCTTGATCAGGGCCATCTTGTCCTCGGGCGTGGCCTCGGCGAGGAAGTCGTCCACGCCGGCCTCCTCCGCGATCGCCTTGGCGGTCAGCGGGTTGTCGCCCGTGATCATGACGGTCTTGATGCCCATCCGGCGGAGCTCGTCGAAGCGCTCCCGCATGCCCTCCTTGACGACGTCCTTGAGGTGGATGACCCCGAGGACGCGGGCGGGCTCGGCGCCGATCCGCTCGGCGACGACCAGCGGGGTGCCGCCGGCCGCCGAGATCCCGTCGACCAGGGTGGACACCTCGGCACCGACCGAACCGTCGTTCTCGGTGACCCAGTTGGAGACCGCGCCGGCCGCGCCCTTGCGGACCTGGTGCACTCCTGCGGCCTCGTCGAGATCCACGCCCGACATCCGGGTCTGGGCGGTGAACGGGACCCAGGTGGCGTGCGTCAGCTCGCCCTGTGCGCGGGCCCGCAGGCCGTACTCGGTCTTGGCGAGGACCACGATCGAGCGGCCCTCCGGGGTCTCGTCCGCGAGCGAGGAGAGCTGCGCCGCGCCGGCCAGGTCCTCGGTGGACACGCCCGGGGCGGCCAGGAACTCGGCGGCCTGGCGGTTGCCCAGGGTGATGGTGCCGGTCTTGTCGAGCAGCAGGGTGTTGACGTCGCCGGCGGCCTCGACGGCGCGGCCGGACATCGCCAGCACGTTGCGCTGCACCAGGCGGTCCATGCCGGCGATGCCGATCGCGGAGAGCAGCGCGCCGATGGTGGTCGGGATGAGCGCCACGATCAGGGCGACCAGGACGATCATCGACTGCGGGGCACCCGCGTAGGTGGCCATCGGCTGGAGCGTGACGACCGCGACCAGGAAGACGATGGTCAGCGAGGCCAGCAGGATGTTCAGCGCGATCTCGTTCGGCGTCTTCTGCCGGGCGGCGCCCTCGACCAGGGCGATCATCCGGTCGATGAAGGTCTTGCCGGGCTCGGAGGAGATCTTCACCACGATCCGGTCGGACAGCACCTTGGTGCCGCCGGTGACGGCACTGCGGTCGCCGCCGGACTCGCGGATGACGGGCGCGGACTCACCGGTGATCGCCGACTCGTCGACGCTCGCGACGCCCTCGACCACGTCGCCGTCGCCGGGGATGACCTGACCGGCCTCGACCACCACGTGGTCGCCGAGCCTCAGCGCGGTGCCGGGCACCTCCTCCTCGGCACCGGTGGCCGGCCAGTCGGTGAGCCGGCGGGCCATGGTGTCGCTCTTGGTCTTGCGCAGCGTGTCGGCCTGCGCCTTGCCGCGACCCTCGGCCACGGCCTCGGCCAGGTTGGCGAAGATCGTGGTGAGCCAGAGCCAGACGGTGATGGCCCAGGCGAACACGGACGGGTCGGCGATCGCGGCGATGGTGGTGACCACCGAACCGACCTCGACCACGAACATCACCGGGTTCTTGATCATCACCCGGGGGTCGAGCTTCTTCACCGCGTCCGGCAGGGACGCGACGATCAGCTTCGGGTCGAGCAGGCCGCTCGCCACTCTGTGCGGTGCGGCGGCCTCCGCCTTGTCGGCCGGTGCGGGGTTGAGCGTGGGGGTGGACATCAGGAGGACAGACCTTCCGCGATCGGCCCGAGAGCCAGGGCCGGGAAGTAGGTGAGGCCGACGACGATCAGGATCACGCCCGACAGCAGGCCCACGAACAGCGGCTTGTGGGTGGGCAGGGTGCCCGGAGTGGCCGGGACCGGCTGCTGCTGGGCGAGCGAGCCGGCCAGCGCGAGGACGAAGACGATCGGCAGCAGCCGGCCGAAGATCATCGCCAGGCCGAGCGCGGTGTCGTACCAGTCGGTGTTGACGGTGATGCCGCCGAAGGCCGAGCCGTTGTTGTTGGAGGCCGAGGTGAAGGCGTACAGCACCTCGGAGAAGCCGTGGGCGCCCGAGTTGAGCATCCCGGCGCGCTCGCCCGGCAGGGCCATCGCCACGCCCGTGCCGACCAGCACGATCGTCGGCGTGGTGAGGATGTACAGCGAGGCGAACTTCATCTCCCGGCCGCCGAGCTTCTTGCCCAGGTACTCGGGGGTGCGGCCGACCATCAGGCCGGCGACGAACACCGCGACGACCGCCAGCACCAGCATGCCGTACAGGCCGGAGCCCACACCGCCGGGCGCGATCTCGCCCAGCATCATGTTGAAGACCGTCAGCCCGCCGCCGAACGGCGTGTACGAGTCGTGGAAGGAGTCCACCGCACCGGTCGAGGTCAGCGTGGTCGAGGCGGCGAACAGCGAGCTGGCGGCGATGCCGAAGCGCTGTTCCTTGCCCTCCATCGCGGCGCCCGCGGCCTGCAGGGCGCTGCCCTGGTGCTGCGACTCCGCGAAGGTCATCAGGGCCACCGAGGCGGCCCAGAACAGGCCCATCACCGCGACGATCGCGTAGCCCTGGCGGTTGTCCCCCACCATCCGGCCGAAGGTCCGCGGCAGCGCGAACGGGATCAGCAGGATCAGGAAGATCTCGACCAGGTTGGTGAAGCCGGTCGGGTTCTCGAACGGGTGCGCCGAGTTGGCGTTGAAGAAGCCGCCGCCGTTGGTGCCCAGCTCCTTGATGACCTCCTGGGAGGCCACCGGGCCGCCCGGGATCTTCTGCACCTCGCCCGCGAGGGTGGTCACCTCGTGGAAGCCGTGGAAGTTCTGGACCACGCCGTTGGCGACCAGCACCAGGGCGAAGACGATCGAGATCGGCAGCAGCAGGCGCAGGTTGATCCGGGTGAGGTCCACCCAGAAGTTGCCGACCCGGTCGGTCCGGTTGCGGGTGAAGCCCCGGATCAGCGCGGCGACCACGGAGATCCCGACGGCCGCGGAGACGAAGTTCTGCACGGCCAGGCCCGCCATCTGCGCCACCTGGCCCATCGCGGACTCGCCCGCGTAGGACTGCCAGTTGGTGTTGGCGACGAACGAGATGGCGGTGTTCCAGGCCTGGTGGCCCTCCATCTGCGGAACGCCCAGGCTCAGCAGCAGGTAGCCCTGGAGGCGGATCAGGCCGTAGAGGAAGAGGACGGAGACGGCCGAGAAGGCCAGCACCGAGCGGAGGTACACCGGCCACCGCTGGTCGGCGTCGCCGTCCACGCCGATCAGCTTGTAGATGCCGCGCTCGACTCTGAGGTGCCTGGCGGAGGTGAGGAGCTTGGCCATGTAGTCGCCGAGGGGGCGGTAGCACAGGGCCAGCGCGCCGACGAGAGCGAGCACCTGCAGCCAGCCCGCGAGAGTGGATCCCATGTCAGAACTTCTCCGGGAAGATCAGCGCCACGACGAGATAGCCGACGAGCGCGACGGCAACGACCAGACCAGCGATGTTCTCGGCGCTCACAGCTTCTCCACCCCCCGCGCGATCAGGGCGATGACGGCGAACACGGCGACCGTGACACCGACGTAGATGAGATCGGACATGGGCTCCACCAGAGTGGTTCGGGAGATGCCGCGACCTGGGCCGGAGGGGCCCGCGCGGCACCGGCGGAAGACCGGCAGATGCAGCAAACCAGCCGTCAGGGGCGCGTTATGGGGCCCTGACGCCCTCCATACGGGTGATAGCGCGACGTTGACGCGACGTTGACGGGTGCTTCACCGGACCGAGACCGTCGTGATCGGGCCGAGATCCGGGGCGGGGTCCGGCCCGGAGCCGGTCCGGAGCCGGAAAGCCGCGGGCCCCGGACGGCGGGCTGCCGTCCGGGGCCGTACTCCCCCTGCTGTTCCCGTCCCCGTACCCGTCCCCCGTTCCGGTCACATCCGCATGCGCAGCCGGCAGACCACCGCGTCGGTGTGCCGCCGCAGGGCGCGGTCGATCACGGCGCCACGCCGGTTCTGGAGCGCCCGCTGCCACCAGCGGGCCGGTTCCACCTCGGGGATGAGCACGGTCAGCCGGTCGTAGACGTGCTCCGCCCCCAGCTCGTTGACGAAGTCCGCGATCGGCCGGCCCAGCCGGCGGTGGACGTCCGGGATCTCCACCAGCGGCACGCCCGGCCGCCACAGCTCCCAGTCCCGGCGCAGCGCCTCCGCGGCGGCCGGCTCGTGCACCACGGTCACCGCCATGACCTCGTCGCCGAGCGAGAGCGCCGCCGACAGGCCGTCCCTGGTCAGCCGGGTGATCGCGGTCACCGGGACGACGACCAGGCTGCGCTGCCTGGTCACCGGGCCGGGCACCCGGCCCAGCTCCAACCGCTCGCCGATCCGCCCGTAGCTGCGGTGGACCGCCTCGAACAGCACCACCAGCAACGGCAGGGCCACCACGATGCCCCAGGCGCCCTCGGTGAACCTGGTGCCGGTGACGACCAGCGCCGCGACGCCGGTGAGCAGCGCGCCGAAGCCGTTCAGCGCGGCCTTCCACCGCCAACCGGACGGCCGGTGCAGCAGCCAGTGCCGGACCATGCCGACCTGGCAGACGGTGAAGCCGACGAACACGCCGATCGAGAACAGCGGCACCAGGCTGTTGACGTCCCCGCCGGAGCCGACCAGCAGCGCCGCCGAGACCGCGGCCAGGAACAGCACCCCGTACCGGTACACCTGGCGGTCGGCGCGCAGCGCGAACAGGTGCGGCAGGTGGTTGTCCCGGGCGAGCAGGTCGAGCAGCACCGGCAGCCCGCCGAAGGAGGTGTTGGCGGCGAGCCCGAGCAGCACCACGGTGGCGAACTGGACGACGTAGAAGCCGAACCCGTGGCCGAGCGAGGCGTCGGCGAGCTGGGCCAGCACCGTGACGCCCTCGACCGGCTGGAGGTGGAAGCGGCCGATCAGCACCGCCAGCCCGATCAGCATCACGCCGAGCAGGGCGCCGAGCGCGACCTCGGTGTGCTGCGCGCGCTTGACCCGCGGGGTGCGGAAGGAGGGGACGGCGTTGGCCACCGCCTCCACGCCGGTCAGCGCGGAGCAGCCGGCCGCGAAGGCCCTGAGCAGCAGCAGAGCACCGACGGTGGTGGCGTTCTCGGCGAGGGTCGAGGCGTGTCCGGCGGCGGCCGCGGTGCTGACCGGACCGTCCCGGAACAGGCCGACCACGACGATCGCCAGGATGGAGAGCACGAAGACGGCCGTCGGCGCCATGAACCAGCGCGCCGACTCGGCGATCCCGCGCAGGTTCACCGCGGTGACCAGCGTCAGCACGCCCAGGCAGAGCCAGACGCGGTCGTCGTACAGGCCCGGGACGGCCGAGGTGAGCGCGGCGACGCCGGCGGTGACCGAGACCGCGACGTTCAGGACGTAGTCGACGACCAGCGAGGCGGCCGCGGTCAGCGCGGTCCGGCGGCCCAGGTGCGCCTTGGCCACCGCGTAGGAGCCGCCGCCGTCCGGAAACGCCGCGATCACCTGTCGGTAGGAGGCGACCAGCACCGCCAGCAGCACGGCGATCGCCGCGGTGACCGGCAGCGTGAAGCCCAGCCCGTACGACCCGGCGGCGGCCAGCACCAGCACGATCGACTCCGGCCCGTACGCGACCGAGGCCATGGCGTCCAGCGAGAGCGCGGCCAGCCCGCCGAGCGCGCTGAGCCGGTGCCGCTCGTCGCCCGCGCCGGTATCAGGCGGCGCGGGTTCGGCCGTGGCTGCCGGGGTGGTGGCGCTGGACATCGGACGGGACCTCCGCAGTCGGTAGTTGGTCCGATCCTGCGGTCCGCGCGCCCACCGCCCGGGGGCCCGTACGCGTTCCTGACGCCGCCGCGAGTGGCCTTGACACGCTCTTGACGGGGCCGTCACGCCGCGTCGGCCCCGTCCGGTGGCTGTTGGCGGGGGTGGGGCGAGCCGTTGTCCCGGCGGTCGCCGGCTGGGAAGACGATCAGCTCTGTCGAAGGACTCCCACCCCCGGGCAACCACTCTGCTGCCTGCAACCCGTAATTGCAAGCAATGTGCAATAAGTCCACCCGCCGCCCGACCCCGGGCCGGGCCCGCCCCGGGTCCACCCCGAGCCCGCCCCGAGCAGACAAAACAGCCCCCGATCCGCGTTTCCGCAGATCGGGGGCTGTTCTCTATCCTGTGGCTGGTGCAGGGTTCGAACCTGCGTAGCTTGCGCGACAGATTTACAGGCCGCTGACTGGGGCTGCGCTGACCAGGCGACTCCCGCTCGCGGACCGGACCTGTTCCGCCCCTGGTCCGGATCATGGTCTCGGCAACCCACTTCCAATCCACTTCCGCGAGCACCTGAGGGGCCGCGTCGGGCAGCGATCTCCGCTGCCCGACGCGGCCCTTCTGTGTTTCAGCTCACGCCCCGTCGGCCGGGCCGCCGACACCGAGGTCGAGCCGGGCCTGCGCGTGGTAGGCGTTCAGCAACCCGATCAGGGCTACTCCGTTCGAGACCTCGGTGCGTTCCCTGGCTGCCACCTCGGCCTCCCACAGCGCGACGTTCACCGCCCTTGCCGCCTCGACCGCGGCCGGACTGGCCAACAAGACGAGCGTCTCGAAGAGCGTCGACCGCTGGATCTCCGCCTGCTCCATCGTGGCCAGGAACTCCACCCGCTCCATCGACCCCGCCGCGGCTTCTGCCGCCCGCTTGGCGACTGCGGAGATCTCCTTCACACAGGTCGCGTACTGCACGTAGGTGTCGAGCTTCCGCTCATCCCACCGCGCGGCCATCAGCCGCCGATGCTTGGTCCGCTCCGCCCACCCGGTGGCCACGAACGAGGTGAGCGCCCCCAGTAGGACACCCACCAGCGTGACGATCTGAGTAATCACCACCCAGAACCTACCGGCGCCACACACCCCACAGAAGAGCACGGCCCTCGCGACAAGCTCGCTACGGAGGCGTCCCCGTTGCGGTGAGCACCCAAGTCGAACCGGCAACTAGCAGGTCAGTTTTCTACTGTTCGATAGCTTGCTGATTCCGGCGCTATCCGCTGGATGACCTGCACCATCACAGCCATGCATGGGATTCCAAAAAGCTCAGCCCCTCCGGCACGTGCTGGCGTAGCATGCGATACAGCCCCAGTGATGCTGTGAGTCGAATGATCAGAGAGGGGAATTCTTCGTGGCGGGACTCTCGCGAGCATCGGTGAAACTTTGGACTTCCATGAAGTCATTTGTTCCGTCCAGGATGGTTCAAAAGATCTCATTCGACAAGAATGCAAAATTTCCCGACTTGTCCGTAGATCTGGCTCCACTAACAATTGTTTGTGGGCCACACGGGTCCGGAAAGAGCACCATCCTCAGCTATATCGCAGAGGGGCTGCTGAGAGGAGCGACACACGAGGATCACCCTCCCTTCATGGGGGCGCGAAGAGCTCCTGGACCCAAGACTCTTGCCGGATCCTGCACTCTTGATCTGCATATCAACGGAGAGCACAAGGTCGTAGTTAGAGACTTGGAGAAGAGTGTCAAATACGGCGAATCGTGGCCAGATTTGGACCTATACCCGATCATTTATACACCCCTAGCAACCCCAGCTGATATTCACGTTTTCTTCCAGGATATGATTTCCGATTTCACGGAGTATCGGGAGGGTGGGGAAATTGTCCAAAAGCAGGCCGACCTGAGTGCACTTCGTGATATTTTGGGCATCTCATACGCCGAGGTCATTTATTTTCCCGTTCGGACGGACACGCACGGGCCTGTCGAGCCTTACGTAAAGGCACGCTCAGGAAGCAAGTGGATTAGCTCCTATGATATGAGCTATGGCGAGCTCTATGTACACAAGTTGCGCTGGGAGATGCAGTACTCCCGAGATTCCGTCTTCATTATCGACGAACCTGAGGCACATATCTCTCCGCGCGGGCAAGCCGCCCTTATGGATGAGATCGCGAGACTTGCCAGGGCATACGACACCCAAGTGATCATCGCCACCCATTCTCCAGACTTCATCCAGAGGGTTCCAGTGGAGTGGGTCCGCGCCTGCGTTCGATCACCATCCGGGTCTCTCATTTTCAAGCCAAGAAACCTCTCCGATATTAGAGAACTGTTGGGGCGCGAACCCCGCGTATCGGGACTTCTGCTCGTTGAAGATGAAGTCGCTGCTGCGACACTTCGAATGATTCTCAGCGCGGCGTCGTTCCCACGAATGAGCGAGCTGGAGATCGTCCCATCGGGGGCCTGGCAAGACCTAGTGCTAGCCGAATCAGCGCTGTCCAATGCGAAGCGCTTGCGCGTTGTAGCAGTCCTTGACGGCGACCAGCGAAATAATCCAAAAATTGCAAATCACCTAAGCTTCCTTCCGGGCGAGGAGGCACCGGAGAAAGTTTTTGTCGGCTACGCAATCGGCAGGCCGAGTGAGCTCGCCGAGCGTCTTGGGTGCGCCATCGAAGACGTCAATATTGCGATTTCCGAGACGATGGGACTCGAACATCATCTATGGCTTCGAGCGATTTCGCGACGGCTGGGTCGAGAGTGGTCACACTGCCTGAGAGTGGCATTTGAGATGTGGCACTCCGACCCCTTGAATTCTGGAAAGGCTGCCGATCTGAGCCGGGAAATTGCCCACAAGGTGTTTGGTTGACGCCGCCTCGGTTTCTTATTCGGCGTGAGCGACCAGCGCGTCAGCGATGAGATCCATGGATTTCACGACCACCACGGCCCCGACTGCGGCCAGCTTCGCATCCTTTCCGGGCTTGTTCGCGTAGCCGATCGTGGGAACACCAGCCGCTTCCCCAGCCTCAACGTCGCGGACCGCGTCACCGATGAAGACGCAGTGCTCCGGACCGACGCCTGTAGCCTCCATCGCGTCGAGCAGGAGGCGCGGGTTCGGCTTCATGGACGATGGGTCGCCCGGGGCGCGTCCGAAGACGCCAGCCACGTAGCCACCAAGGCCGCGCTCGGCGAGGTAGGTCTCGATAGCCGCGCCCGCGTTGTTGCTAACCACGGAGACCAGGCGGCCGGAGCCGGTGCAGGCACGGAGAACCGATTCTCCGCCCAGGGTCGGTCGGGCCAACCGGACCGCTTCGGTCTCCAGCGCGGCCAGCGCAGCATCCGCGCTCGCCGTGAGATCGGGCCGGGCGTCCGCGACCAGCCGGAGCAGGGCGAGCGGGTCGCTCTCCTCCTCGGCCCCGGCCGGGGCCTGCTCGCCCGCGGCAAGCAGGCCCTCACGGAGTCGGCGCGCAACCTCCGGGGCGGGGAGGCCGGCGAAGACCGAGCAGACCGGGCCGTCGAAGTCGAGGAGGATGTGCTTCACCGGCCGCAGCACGTCAGCGAGTTGCTGAGGGGTGGCGGTCATGACTGCCGCTCGTACGCAATCGTGCCCCACACGCTGTCGAACCACATCTGGGCCTGCTGGACGTACTGCGATCCGAGCGAAGCGTCGTCCGGCCCGGCGACGTGGTGGAACAGGGTGGTGTCCTTGCCGGTCACGTCGTAGAAGGTGTGGGCGTCGTCGTTGATCGTCACGGTGCGCTCGCGGAGCGGGTAGAAGCCGAAGAACGCCTCCGTCCGGTTCAGGATGTACAGCTTGAACAGGCTGGATGCCCGATGGACTTTGACCTGGACAGTCGCCTTCTGGACGAGGCCCAGCTCGGCCAGCATCTCCACCGAGTGCGCGATGCCGCCGGCGTTCGTCAGGGCGATGTTCCGCGCCCGCTCCCGAAGGGCGACCTCGTCCTGCAATCCGTCGACCAGGACCGGCACGGCCATCGGCGCCGTGGTGTCCGGCAGCAGCAGCCGGACCGTGATCGACTCGGGCGCGAACCGGCCGGAGCGGACCTTGTCGAGTGGCTCCTGCAGCGCGTTGTGCAGCGTTTCGCTGGAGAACCCGGCGAAGTCGAGGGTCACCTGCTGCTGCTCGAAGGCCGCTTCAAGGTGAGGCCGAAGCCCGACCGGCCGAGAGGTGCGCTCCCGCACGAACGAGCCGCTCCCCTGGCGGGTCACGATCAGCTCCTCGGTGCGAAGTTCGTCGAGCGCCCTGTCCACCGTGCCGCGCGCCACGCCGAAGTGCTTCGCCAACGCAGGGCCTGAGGGAAGTTTGTCGCCAGGCTGGAAGCCCGGCTGCTTCGTGAGGATCGAGGCCCGCAATGAGCCTTTGACCTGCTGATACGGAGGACGGGGGTCATTCGGATCCAGGGCCATGAACCCATGCTAGAGGAGGTGTCCAACACGAGCGAGAAACCCAACTCTCTTGACCTGCTTAAGCAGGTTCTCTATGTTGAGCATGTCGCACCGAGTGAGACAGGGGCGACACAGAGGGGCCTTCTTTGGGCTGCTCTGACCTGCACAAATGCGCCCATGAATGGCCGGCTACTGCCGGGTCTGGGGCGAAGGGGCCCGGGATAGATCGGGCCGAGGCACCCGGCGCCTTGGCAGTCCGGAGGGCAGCCGAAAGGCGCGCCGTCCACGCCTGAACGGGAGCACGCTCCCCAAGAGGACGGCACTTCGGGCCCTGCTCCGCTTCGGCGGGCGGGGCCCGAGCTGTGAACGAGTGACTTTGGCCCGGCCCTTCCGCTCGCGGTTGGGCCGCGGCCATGGCTACTCGTGCACCACGAGTAGCTGGGCCCGCATGAGTTGGGCCGCCGTGCTCCCGGCCAAGGAAACGCGCGGCGGCCCTCGGGCCCACCCCTACGAGAGAGGAGGTAGCCCCGTGAGGACGATTGTTGCAGGCCAGCTGGCCTTGGACGAGGACGAGTTCGCCGAGCTGGCGCTCGGTCTCGCCACGGACTCGGAGTTCACCCGGCTGTTCACCGGTGTACCCGGTGAGAGCACGGTCGAGCGCGAGGCCCGGATGGACGCCGCGTCGGACATCGTGGCGGACCTGCGCCGGGAGGACCCGGTGCTGGCCGCCTACGCCGAGCGCCTGCTGAGCATGGCGCCGGTGCCGCTGCGGCGCCCGGCCGTCATCCACCGCACCGCCGGCGCCGAGCAGGTGGCGGCGTGACCACCATCATCGGCTCGACCTGGCACCGGGACCCCGCGTTCGGCATGGTCACCCGTCACCCCATGCCGACGGTGGCCCTCCACACGACCACGTACCGCATCCTCGACCTGCCGGACGCGCTGCTGCGCGAGGAGATCGCGGTCCACGAGGCCGGCCACGCGGTCCTCGCGCTGCACCTCGGCATGCGGTTCACGGTCGTGGCGGTCGACGACGACCTCGGCCACGGCCCGGACACGCCCAGCGGTCGTATCGAGGTCCCCGGCGTCCTCACCGCACCGGCCGCCGACGTCATGCTGTTCGCCGCCGCCGGTGAGCGGGCCGAGGACCGGTGGCTGCGCGAGGCCGGCCTGTGGACCCCGGCGCGCGCGTGGGTGGTCGAGATCCTCGCCGAGGGCGACCGGGACGCCATCGCCGAGTACGCCCGCCGCCTGCACCCCAACGGCCTCACCTACGGCGTCAGCGACGACCCGAGCCGGGACCTGGCCGCCCTCCACGACCAGGCGGACGCCCTGCTCGACACGCTGTGGGACCGGGTGACGGCCCTCACCGCCACCCTGACCCAGCGCGGGCGGCTGACGGAGGAGCAGGCCGCCGAGGCCGCCGGCTTCTCCCCGGAGCGGGGGTGGCAGCGGTGAGCGACACCCTGAGCAGCACCGGCTGGCACTTCGACGCCGAGACCGGTCTGACCACCCGCAACGCCAAGCCGACGACGACCGCCGCGACGCCGCTGTTCGAGGTCCTCGCCCTGCCGGACGACCTGCTGCGGCAGGCCATCTCGGTGCACGAGGCCGGCCACGTCGCGGTCATGCTCCACCTCGGCATCCCGTTCAAGGGCGTCGCCATGCGGGACGACCTGCGCGCGGCCCTGAACGGCGGCAACACCGCCGAGGTCGACGTCACCAACGGCTTCTCGGTCCCGCTCGCCGGCGGCCTGGTCATGTTCGCCGTCGGCGAGCGAGCCCAGGACCGGTGGCTGCGCGAGACCGGCCGGTGGACCGCCACCCGGGGCTGGGCGGCCGAAGCGGGAGCCCTCGGCGACCGCCGCGAGATCTACCGGGCCGTCCGCGAGGCCTTCGGCAAGGACCTCACCTTCGGGGCCTCCGACGACCCGTGCCGGGACCTGGCCGCGCTGCACGACCACACCGACGCCCTCCTCGACACGCTCTGGGACCGGGTGATGGCCCTCGCCGAAGCCCTGGACCGGCGCGGGCGGCTGACCGCCGGGCAGGCCGCCGAAGCCGCCGGCCTCTCCCCGAAGGCGGTGTGGCAGCGGTGAGCGGGCTGAACGACTTCCGCGCCGAGCGGCGCGCCGACCAGCAGGCCGTCCGGGCCGAGGACCGGGCGGACCGGCGCGAGGAGCGCGAGCAGAAGCGGATGGACGCCGAGGCGGCCCGCCAGCGGCGCCAGGCCGACCAGCGCGCCGCCGAGCAGGCTCGGGAGCGGCGGCGGGCGGCGCGGGCCGCGCGGTTCGGCCGGGTGACCGGCTGGGTGACGGCGAACCCGGCGAGGGCGTTCGTCCGCTTGGTGCAGGCGTGCTCGATCGTGCCGGCCGTGGTCTCCCAGGTCACCGCGCTCGACCACGCGAACGTGATGCTGCTGCTCGCGGTGCTGCTGGCCGCGATGCTGGAGGGCGGCGCATGGGCGCTGGTCGCCATGGGGGCCCAGGCCGAGGGCGAGCGCTCCACCCACACCTACCGCCTCGGCGCCTGGGCCGCCGGTGCTGTTGCCGCCGGGATCAACTTCGCCCACGGCTGGACGCAGTACCCGCACCACCACTGGGTGGCGTTCGTCCTCGCGCTGTCCAGCGTCGGCGCCGTCTGGCTGACCGACCTCCAGACCCACGGCGGCCGCGGCCCGACCACCGCCGAGAAGAAGACGGCGAAGGAGCGGGCCGAGCACGCCCGCCGCCGGGCCGAGCACCACCCGAAGGTGCGGGCCGTCGCGGACCGGCTGCTGTCCGCCGCCGCCTACGGAGCGTTGTCGCCGGACGAGGCGTGGCGGATCGCATGGGAGTACGTCCACGGCGTCACCGTCCCCGGGCTGACGGCCGAGCTGCTGGCCCAGCGGCTCAACGCGAGGGCCCGGGTGGCGGAGCTGAGCGCGCTGCCGGCACCGGCCGACCTGTGGCCGGGAATGCCCGACGACCCGTTCCCCACCCTCACCCTCCCACTGCCCTCCGGACCGTCCGACGGCGTCTACCTCGACACCGTTCCCGACGCGCTCCGGAACGCTTCCCCGATCACGACGGAAGCGCTCGAAGCCCTTTACGGAAACGGGTCGGGCGTACCCGTACCGAAGCCCGAAGAGCCCCGCGAGGAACCCCCGGCCGAGGACGGCGGGAACGCTTCCGCCCCGGCCGGGGAACGGCCCCTCGACCCGGCCGACCTCGCCCGGGTGCGCGTGCTGGCCGCCGACCTCGCCGCCGACGGCGAGGAACTGTCGACCCGCAAGGTCCGCACGCTACTCGGCTGCCGCAACGAGACCGCCGTCCGCCTGCGCGCCGCCGTCGAGGCCGAGCGCAACCGCCCCGGCAAGGAGAACGCACAGTGACCACCGGCGCCGACACCCGCCACGACCTCGACAAGCCCGTCACCGACCGCTGAGGGAGCGCGTGATGCAGCTCTTCCGCCGAAGCCAGCAGCGCAGGGCCGCCGCCGTCCGCCGCGCCGACCGCGAGGTCCAGCGCCAGATCGACAGCCTCCGCACCAGCAAGAGCACCACGGCCTGGCACTCCGCCCCGGCCCCCCGCTCCTGGTGGCGCTCCTCCTGACCACCCCTCGGGCCCGGCTCCGGCCGGGCCCCTCGCCCAAGGAAGACTCCATGGCCTACACGCTGTGCCTGCTGTTCCTGGTGGTCGACGCCGTGATCGCCGCCCTGTGCATCCGCGAGCTCATCCGCCGGGGCGGGTGGGACCGATGACGATCCCCCCGCCGCCGTCCGAGCCGCCCACCGCCGGCATGCCCGCCCCCGGCCCCGAGCCCGTGGCCGAGTGGTGGCGCAAGTCCGGCCCCGTCGTCCCCCCTCCGGCTCAGCCCCCGACCCCGGGTCTGCCGGACACCACCGTCCACACCCCGATCCCGATCGCCGCCACCCCCGCCGGACCGCCCTCGATGGAGGCTGCCGCCGAGGCCTTCTGGGCCCCGGCCGGCAGGCTCTTCGCCGAGCAGGCCACGGCCATCGCCTCCCAGGTGGGAGAACAGATCGGCCAACTCCTCACCGAGACCGAGGCCCAGCGCACCGCCCGTCAGCAGGTCGAGTACGAGGAGATGCTCGCGGGCCAGCGGGCCCGGATGGACGCGGCGCTCGGCGCGGTCGGGGAGACCGCCCAGGAGCGCTCGGCTCGCCACCGCACCGAGGACATCCTCACCCCCAGTACGCCCGGCCACCGAGACGACCTCGTCGGCCTGGTCGACCTCCTCGCCGACCGGCTCTCCGAGACCCCGGAGGGCCGGGCCGCCCGCCTGGAGGCCCAGCGCGAGCTGGAGAAGCAGCGCGCTCGCGTCCGGGAGGACGCCGCCCGCGCCGCGGCCGGGGAGACCCCTGCCCAGCGCGACCTGCGCCACCGTCAGCAGAGGCTCGCCGACCAGCGCGAGGCCAAGGTCCGGGCCCGCCGCCAGTACCGCAAGGCCGCCCGTGCCACGGCCGGGTCCTCCGACCGCACCCGCCGCTTCCGCCGCTGGTGCGTCCTCACCGCCATCAGCGCGGTCGGCGGCTACGCGACCGGCCTGGTCGAGCTGATCACGCCGGGCGGGCCCTTCGTCGGCCTGCTGCTGGCCGGTGCCGGCTGGGCCCTCGACCTGCACCTGCGTGACCGGGGCCGCCTGCGCGTGAGCGAGGTCTGCCGCCCCGGGCCCCTCCTGATCCTGATCGCCGCGCGCATCCCGGTCGCCTCGGGCCTCGCCGTCGCCACCGGCATCGCCCCGCTCTTCGCCGCCCTCCCCCTCTTCTGACCCAAGGAGATACACACCATGAGCAGCCTCATTGCGCTGGGCACCGGCGGCGCCGCGACCCTGACCACCGTCTACCTCTACGCCGGTGTGCGCGGCAAGAACAAGATCAACGTGGCGGACGAGCACGTCCCGTACTGGTCGTTCGGCATCGGGCTCCTGGCCGCGAACGCCGGCGAGGCCTTCCAGCAGCTCGCGGGCATCGGCCAGCAGCTCAGCACCTCGTTCCAGGACAACGCGGCGCTGGGGGAATGGAAGACCGGCGCGACCGCCGGCCTCCTGACCATTGTGGTGTTCGGGTTCAAGGCCCGCCCCTGGAAGGACGCGATCTGCGGGGCCGTCGCCCCCAGCCTCTACGCGGCCGCCGGTGGCCTCTGGGCCCTGCCCGCCTCGATCTTCAGCGGCCTGCTCACCTCGTTCGTGAAGTGATGACCATGGAAAAGATCTTCCCGACCGAGAAGCTGATCCCGACCCTCCTGTGGCCGTTCACCGGCCTGGCCACCGGCACGCCCGTCCTCATCCGCAAGCTGACGGCCCCCCAGCGCGAGCGCCGCGCCGAGGCCGCCGAGCTCCAGACCCGGCAGGCCGAGCTCGACGCCCAGGCCGCGAAGGACGCCGAGGCCGCGTTCAAGAAGAAGCTCGCGGAGGCCGACCCCGCCAAGCGCCCCGCGATGCTCCAGGCCCGGGAAGCCGCCGCGGTCGCGGCCCGCCAGGTCGAGCTGGAGCTGGCCAAGGCCTCCCGCAAGGAGAAGCGGAGCCGGGCGGGTGACGCCGCCGGTGCCGCCGCCCTGGTCCTGATCGTCGGAGGACCGCTGGTCTGGTCCCTCGCCCGCCCCCTCATCGAGCCCGGCATCGGCCTCCTGATCGGAGCGTGGTGGATAGCCGCCCTAATCCACGCCCCCACCCCCGACAAGACCACCCCGGCCGAGGCCGACCAGGAGGACCAGGACCAGCCGGCGCCCCCCGCCACCGAGGCCACCGAGGAGGAGCCCGCCGAGAAGGACCGCCAGGAGACCCCCAAGGCGGCCGACCCAACCCCCGCCGACGCCCGCCACGCGGTGGCCCTCCTGGGGGCCGGCGGCACCCACGTCGCCCTCACCGCCGTGACCGCCCATCTCGCCGCCGCACACCCCCTCTGGAAGCGGTCCGGGAAGGCCGTCCGCGCCCTCCTCCACGAGGCCGGCATCGGGGTCCGAGGAGGGGTCCGCATCGAGGGCATCAGCGTGCCCGGCATCCACCACGACGACGTCCCCCCGCTCCCCTCCCCCTCCGACAGCACCCCTGAAGGCGTTGTTGTCGCAGGTCAGAGCAACAACAACAACCACAACAACGCCCAGCAGTAGTCCACCCAAGAGGGGTTCGTCATGCGCACCGACCCCGACAACCCCGCCCGAACGATCATCGTCGGCCGCACCAGCGCCGCCTGATCCACTACCACGAGAGGCACCTGCCATGACCGACCGCTGGCCCGACAAGACCGTCCCGGAGTTCACCACCGAGGAGCTGTGCGCCGCCATCAAGCAGCACCAGGACGACCCCGACCCCGTGACCCAGGGCATCGTCCGCAGCTGCATCCGGGAGTGGGAGCACCGCCACGGCGTCCCCCAGAGCTGACCCCACGCCCCGCTCCACCGGAGCCCCCGTCAGCGCCCGCCGACGGGGGCTGACGGGGGCTCCGGCACCGGCGGCCCGGACTGCCTCCCGTCTCCGTCCTGGCGCCTGCCACACGGCCTCGCCCAGGTCTACGTCACGTACGGCTCTCTGCCGCCCGCCGACCACGTCCCCTGCTCACCCTGCGCGCCCGCACCAGCCAGCGCACGCCCACGCCCCGGAAGCCTGAAAGGCCCACCATGGACGACGACTTCGACATGTGCGACTTCGCCGACTACCCGACCCGCGAGGAGGAGAAGGCGCACGAGATCGCCCTCGACCTCGCCGACGAACAGCGCCACGCCGAGAAGGACGAGGCCACCGGACCGACGCCCGGCCACACCGAGCTGTGCGAGGGCTGCCGAGGCTCCGGCACCGGTTACGAGGACGAGGTCTGGGACAACGAGGCCCAGGACGTGGTCGTCGTCGACTACGGGGACTGCCCCGAATGCGGCGGCTGCGGCTACTACGACTGCAACGGCACCTGCGAGCCCCAGTACGCCGACGAGCACTGACCCGGCCTGCCCGACCGGCCGTGCCGCCCGGGACCACCGCCGCAGCCAGCGGCCGGGGCCCGGACGGCGCGGGGGACCGGCAGACCGCTCCCGCACAGCACGAAGCCCCCCACCAACCATCGATCCGCCAAGACAGGCGGTTGGTGCGGGGCCGTGCATCCCTCATCAGAGATGGGACCCAGCATGCCCCAGTTCGACCACTCCACGCTCGTCATCGTGGATAACCTCGCCGACCGGCGGGACGCCAGCGACGGCCACTCCCGCTACGGCGCCTACATCGCCCACCACGCCGACCTGTTCCACGAGGATGGCGAGCCGCTCCGCCAGGTCGAGTTCGCCGCCGCCGCGTGGCGCACCGCCACCAGCCCCGTCATGGCCCCGGCCTACGCGGCCGTCCGGCCCGACATCGACCGGGTCGAGGTGTACGTCGACCACGACGGCGGCGTTCAGTTCTGCGCGAAGGTCGGCCTGCGGCACAACGCGCTCGCCAACCTGCCCACCAGGTACCCGCTGGACTGGGAGCGCGCCCCGTGGTCCCGCCCCGGCGAGTCGTGGCCCGCGCTGGTCACCCCGGAGCGCGCCGACCGCCCCGCTGTCCTGGTGACCGCCTCCGTGCTCCTGCCGATCCCCGCCACCATCCTCGCCGCCCCCACCACGGCCCGGCCCGGCCGCACGCTCACCAACGAGGCCAAGGCCGTCGTCGCGGCCCTGGCCGAGCACGCCAACCGCAACCTCGCCCCGCTCGTCACCGAGCTGCTGGGCAGGGCGAAGTGACCCGGGTCCCGCCGCTGGCCTGCGCCGACCTGTGGCGGGCCGTCCTCGCGGCAGCGGCCGGCCGCTGCCAGTGCCGGGGAACCTGCGGGAAGACCCACGACAAGGACGGCGGGCGCTGCCCCGCCGTTCACGGCACCTACCAGGCCAAGCAGGGCCGGGGCTGGGTGCGCCTGCTCGCCGCCCCGGCCGACCCCGCCGCGCTGCTGCTGCCCCCGCACCAGGCCGCCGCGCTGCCCAACCAGGCGCTGGCCGCCTGGTGCCGGCACTGCCACGACGCCACCCTCCGCGCCGTCAAGGCTCAGCACGCCACCGCCGCCCCGGCCGTCGAGCCGGACGCCCTCTTCGACTGACCTGCCCCCTTCGGGCGGTCCGCGCCCGAAGGCCCCGCCGGGGCTCGGGCCGCCCGCTCCTCACGAAAGGAGCCCACAGTGAGCACCGAGTACGCCGCCGTGATCCCGTTCCGGCCCGAGCCCTCCGAAGTCAAGGCCGCCGAGCAGGCCGTCATCGGCGCCGCCCTGCTCGACCCCGCCCAGATCCCCGCGCTCGCCGCCCAGCTCGGCGACCCGGGCGTGTTCTACCACCTCGCACACGAGACGGTCTGGCGCGCCATCACCCGCATGGCGGCCAGCGGCGAGCGGCCGGTCGACCCGATGCTGCTGGCCGAAGTCCTGCGCGGCCAGGGCGACCTGGGCCGCATCGGCGGGCCCGGCTACCTGCACACCTGCATCCAGGCCACTCCCACCGCCGCGAACGGCGAGTACTACGCCGAGATCGTGCGTGTGGCCGCCGAGCGCCGCCGTATCAACACCGCCACCAGCCGCCTCGCCCACATGGCCGGCGACGACCAGACCGACCTCGACGCCGTCCGCACCGCCGCGCTCGCCGCCCTCGCGGACCTCGCCTCCGGCGAGACCTGGCTCGACCCCGTTCCGCTCGGCTCGCACGGCGCCCTGCCCACGTTCCCCGTCAAGGCCCTGCCCGGATGGGTGGGCGCGTACGTGGAGGCGGTGGCGGAGTTCACCCAGACCCCGGCCGACATGGCCGCCACCATGTCCCTGGCCGCGCTGTCCACCGCCGCCGGCGGCCGGGTGAACGTGGAGATCCGGCCCGGCTGGCGCGAGCAGTCGAACCTCTACCTGGTGTGCGCGATGCCGCCGGCCAGCCGCAAGTCCGACGTGTTCGCGTTCATGACCGGCCCCGTCTACCGGATCGAGGACGAGCTGCGGGCCGAGGCCCGGGCCCGGATCATCGAGGCCGAGACCGCCAAGGAGACCGCGCTCGCTGAGGTCGAGGCGCTCATGGCCAAGGCCCGCAAGAACCCGGACCTCGACCGCGCCCACCTGGTGGCCGAGATCTCCGGCGCCCGGATGCTGGCCGACGAGATCGTCGTTCCGCCGAGCCCGCGGCTGACCCTGTCCGGGGACATCACCCCCGAGACCGTCACCCACCAGCTCGGCGTCCACCGCTGCCTGGCCGCGCTCTCCCCCGAGGGCGACCTCTTCGACAGCATCGTCGGCCGCTACAGCAGCAAGCCCAACCTCGGAGTCTTCCTCCAGGCCCACAAGGGCGAGCGGCTCCAGGCCGACCGGATCACCCGCGAGCAGCCCACCGTCGACAAGCCCGCGCTCACCATCGGGGTCACCCCGCAGCCCGCCGTCCTCCAGGAACTCGGCGCCGCCCCCGGCGCCCGCGACCGCGGCCTGCTCGCCCGCTTCCTGTACTCCCTCCCGCCGTCCAACCTCGGCTACCGCAAGATCCGCACCACCCCCGTCCCCGAACCGGTCGCCACCACCTACGACGTCCGCCTGTCCGCGCTCCTCCGAGCCCTCACCGCCCTGGACGAGCCGATCGTCGTCACGATGACCGAGGCCGCCGACCTCGCCGTAGAGAAGCTCCAGGAGAAGTTCGAGGTCCAGCTCCGCCCGGACGAGCCGCTCGCCCACATCAAGGACTGGGCCGGCAAGCTCGTCGGCCACATCGCCCGCATCGCGGTCCTCCTCCACCTCGCCGACCAAGTCGGCGGTGACTGGCGTGCGCCCGTCGAGGCGGGCACCGTCGACCGCGCCGCCGAGATCGCCGAGTACTACACCGCCCACACCCTCGCCGTCTTCGACCTCATCGCGGCTGACCCCGCCACCGAGGACGCCCACGCCCTCCTCCAGTGGCTCCAGCGGCCGAAGAAGGACGGCACCCACCGCACCCACATCAAGGCCCACGACGCCGTCGCGTCGTCCCGGCGGTTCAAGAAGGTCGTCGATGTCGAACCCGCGCTCGCCCTCCTCGAACAGCACGGCTGGCTCCGCACCGACCAGCCCCCTGCCAGCAGCCAACGCGGCCGGCCTCAGGCTGTCACCTACCGCGTCCACCCGGCCCTGAGCACCCCCGCGGACGCGAACCCGCTCACGTAACCGTCAGGAACGTCAGGACAAAGCCCTGACCTGGCGATACGCCGCCGGACGAGCGGTCAGGGCACGTCAGGGCTGTCAGGGATAGCCGAGATCCCCTGACAGCCCTGACAACCCCTGACGCCCGATCAGGAGCCGTATCGGCAGGTCAGCGAGTTCCCCTGACATGCCTGACGCCTTCCGCCCTCCATCGCCGCCCGCGAGAGGGCCCGCAACACTTCGCAGCCACCCTCCCCACCCCCAGCAGGAGACTTCGCCATGCCCAAGCGCGAACTGCTCAAGCTCCCCGTCGTGCTCGCCGAACTCGGCATGTCCCGTGCCGCCTTCTACCGGATGCGCGCCCGGGGCCAGGCTCCGCGCCTCATCAAGCTCCCCAACGGGCAGGTCCGGGTCGACCGGGCCGACCTGGACGCCTGGCTGGCCGCCTGCGAGGTGGCCGCCTGATGCCCACCTCCTACAAGGTCACCTTCTGGGACCACCGCCACCGTCCGGACCGCCGCAAGCCGTGGATGGTCCGGTGGACGGTGAACGGCCGGGAGTTCTCCGAGTCCTACCTCACCAAGACCCAGGCGGACGGCCGGAAGGCCGAACTGCTCGTCGCGGCGGCCTCCCACCAGCCCTTCGACACCGAGACCGGCCTCCCCCTCGCGGAGCTCCGCAAGCGCCAGGAGGAGCAGAACTCCGTCACCTGGTACCAGCACGGCCGGAACTACGTCGAGGCCCGCTGGGACGGCGCCCCGGCCAAGACCCGGACGACGTGGGCCGATGCCCTGGCCAGCGTCACGTTCGAGCTGGTCAAGAGCAAGACCGGGATGCCGGACAAGCCGCTCGTGCGGCGCGCGCTGTACGGCTGGGCCTTCAACGTGAACCGTTGGACCGACGAGCCGCCGGCCGACGTCGCCAAGGCCTTGGCCTGGGTGGCGCGGAACTCCGTGGACGTGTCAGAGCTGGCGGACCCGAGGACGGTCCGCCGCCTGCTCGCCGCCCTCTCGGTGAAGCTCGACGGCACCAAGGCCGCCGCCTCGACCACGCTCCGGAAGCGCCGGATCCTGAACCACGTCCTGGGCCGCGCCGTCGAGGACGGCCTGCTGGCCGCCAATCCGCTGCCGTCGGTGCAGTGGCAGCCGCCCCGGACCGAGGAGGAGGTCGACCCGGAGTACGTCATGAGCCCGGAGCAGGCCGCCGCGATGCTGGAGGCGGTCGGCCGGCAGGGGAGGCGCGGGCCGCGGCTGGTGGCGTTCTTCGGGTGCATGTACTACGCGGGCATGCGTCCGGGCGAGGTGGTCCACCTGCGCAAGGACCGGTGCGTCCTGCCGGCGGAGGGCTGGGGGAAGCTCAACCTCAACGGGAACAGCCCGCGCGTCGGATCGTCCTGGACCGACAGCGGGGCGTCGCACGACCCGCGGGGCCTGAAGCACCGGGCGGAGTCGGCCACCCGGCCGGTCCCGATCCCGCCGGAGCTGGTGAAGCTGCTGCGGGAGCACATCGAGCAGTACGGCACCGCGCCGGACGGCCGGCTGTTCCGGACCTTCCGGAACGGCATGGTGCAGGAGAGCGGGTACGGCGTCGTCTGGGCCGCCGGGCGGGCGGAGGTGTTCAGCGAGGAGGAGCGGGCCACGCCGCTCGCCAAGCGCCCGTACGACGCCCGGCACGCCGGGATCTCGCTCTGGCTGGCCTCCGGCGTGCCGGTGGCCGAGTGCGCCCGGCGGGCGGGGCACAGCATCGCCGTCCTGCTCCGGGTCTACGCCAAGTGCATCCACGGCGACGAGGACCACGCCAACCGGCTCATCACCGAGCGGCTCCAGCGGCGGGCCGCACCGGGCAACCGCTGAACCTGGTCCGTGCCTGGTCCGGAACCGCTGGTCAGGACTGGGATTCAGGCGAAACGAGGTGAGACAAACCGCCCGAAACGACCATCCGGCGTGACTGGTATTCGAGCACAAGAAAACGGCCTCTGATCTGCGTTTCCGCAGCTCAGAGGCCGTTTCTCTATCCTGTGGCTGGTGCAGGGTTCGAACCTGCGTAGCTTGCGCGACAGATTTACAGTCTGCTCCCTTTGGCCGCTCGGGCAACCAGCCAGGATTTTCGTTTCCCGGGGTGTTCGCCCCGTTCGACTTGGTAAACCATACCCGATGCCGGGGGGTGCTCCGCCACTCGATAGATCACACGATGATCAAGGAGTCTCGGGTGCCTGCTACGGGCGGGGCCGGTGTGGCGCTGGATAGGCTGGGCCTGCGGGCGCCCCGGCGGGGCGGACCCGTGCCAGTGAAGACCAGAGCATCAAGGAGACCAATACCCATGGCCGACTCCAGTTTCGACATCGTCTCGAAGGTCGAGTGGCAGGAGGTCGACAATGCGATCAACCAGACCTCCCGCGAGATCGCGACGCGCTTCGACTTCAAGAACGTGGGCGCCGAGATCAGCCGCTCCGGCGAGAAGATCGAGATGAAGGCGAACGGCGAGGAGCGCGTGCGCGCCGTCCTCGACATCCTCCAGACCAAGTTCGTCAAGCGCGGCCTGTCGCTGAAGGCTCTGGACGCCAACGAGCCCCAGCTCTCCGGCAAGGAGTACAAGATCTTCGCCAACGTCAAGGAGGGCATCACCACGGAGGACGCGAAGAAGGTCGCGAAGATCATCCGTGACGAGGGCCCGAAGGGCGTCAAGGCGCAGGTCCAGGGCGACGAGCTGCGCGTCAGCTCGAAGAGCCGCGACGACCTCCAGGCCGTGCAGGCCCTGCTCAAGGGCAAGGATCTGGACTTCGCGATCCAGTACGTGAACTACCGCTGACCCTCCGGTCGGCCGGTCCGACGGACGACGGCGCGGCCCCGCTCCCGGGTTCGGGAGCGGGGCCGTTCGCGTGACCGGGGCGGTCCCGGCGGCCGCGTGGGGGCGGTCCCGGCGGCCGGGCAGGGGCGGGTCAGGCGGTCGGCTCCGCCCAGCCGCCGGTGGTGCGGTGCCGGCCCAGGCCGACCGACTCGAACTCGTCCACCCGGCCCTCCTCGGTGTGCGCGCCGAGCCGTCTGAGGGCGCGGGAGATCGGGGTGCCCTCGGCCGGGGACGCCTCGAACTCGCCGATGGTGAGCGGGCCGAGGTCGACCACACCGTCCGCCCAGACGGCGGCGCGCTGGGTGCCGCTGCCGCCGAAGTAGTCCGCCTCGACGCAGGCGATCGGGCCGGCCTTCGACCAGGCGGCCAGCCGGAGCTCGAAGCCGTCCGAGTGCCAACCGAACCCGGCCCCGCCGGCGCGCCTGCGCGCGGTGCCGTCCCCCTGGAGCGCGGCGAGGACGGCGGGGGTGACGGGGAGCAGCGCCAGCCCCTGCGCCAACGGCACCACCCTGGCCGCCGGAACCTCCGCCGACGCCACCGTCAACAGCTCCAATGTTCCAATCAGCGCCTGGAGTTCGTAGGACATGGCGGACATGGTGTCCCACCGCACCGACAGTCGGCCCGGAATTTATGATTCCGTGCCCGGTCGGAGACCGTAGAGCAGACTACGGGGCCGCATGACGGCTCAAGCCGCCTCTCCGGTCACCCGCTCGGGCGCCTGCGGCATGCGGTGGCCGCGACACCCGGATGGACTGGCCCGGTACGGCCTCCACCGGCCCCTCCCCTTGTCTCCCGCGCAGCCGGGTGCTTCCGTCCGGGCCGTACGCAGGAGGACCGCATGCGTTCCACGGACACACCCCCGCCGCACCGGACGACCACGACCACGGCCACAGCCACGGCCGCCGCGCTCCGCGGTCTGACCCGCGGTCCGGCCCGCGTCCTCCTCCGCCTCGTCCCGGCCCTCGTGCTCCTGCCGCCGCGCGCCCCCGCCCCCGGCCGGGCCCGCGGCGCGCCCCGCCGGGCCCCGGCGCGGCCGCCGGAGCCGCTCCGGCCCGCCGAGGGGCGGCCCGCCCGCCGTCCGGATCGCGCCGGTCCCTCCCCGAGGGCCTCGCCGACTCGGCGCGGAAGTGATGGAGTCGACCCGATGGCGTCTCAGCCGAGCCCGTCCGGCCCCCGAGGAGGAACCGTCGTGCCCCGTCCCTTCACCGTCGAGGACCACACCGCCCGGATGGCCCGGGCCACCGCCGAGGCGACCGCCGCCGGGCTGGCCGGCCTGGTCGTCGCCCCCGGCCCGGACCTGGCCTACCTGTGCGGCTACACGCCCACCGCGGTCACCGAGCGGCTGACCGCCCTCGTCCTCACCGCCGGACGCGAACCCGCCCTGGTGGTCCCCAAGTTGGAGCGTCCGGACGCCGAGAAGGCGGTCGGCGCCCCGGCCGTCCGGCTGCTCGACTGGTCCGACGGCGAGGACCCGTTCGCCACCGCGGGCCCGCTGCTCGACCCGGCCGGGCGGTACGGCGTCTCCGACAACACCTGGGCGCTGCACCTGCTCGGCTTCCAGGCCGCGCTGCCCGGCGTCTCCTTCAGCTCGCTCACCGCCAGCCTGCCGATGCTGCGCGCCGTCAAGGACGCCGAGGAGGTGGACCGTCTGGCCGCGGCCGGCGGCGCCGCGGACGCCGCCTACCGGGGCATCCTGGAGGTCCCCTTCGCCGGTCGCCGGGAGACCGACGTGGCCGCCGACCTCGCCGCGCTGCTCATCCAGTACGGGCACAGCCAGGTCGACTTCACCGTGGTCGGCTCCGGCCCGAACGGCGCCAACCCGCACCACGAGGCCGGTGACCGGGTCATCCGTACGGGTGACACCGTGGTGCTGGACTTCGGCGGCCTCAAGGACGGCTACGGCTCCGACACCACCCGGACGGTGCACGTCGGCCCGGACGTCCCGGACGAGGTGCGGAAGGTGCACGAGCTGGTCCGGTCGGCCCAGCAGACCGCCTTCGAGGCGGTCCGCCCCGGGGTGCCGTGCCAGGAAATCGACCGGATCGCCCGCCGGGTGATCACCGAGGGCGGGTACGGCGAGTACTTCATCCACCGCACCGGCCACGGCATCGGCACCACCACGCACGAGCCTCCGTACCTGGTCGAGGGCGAGGAGCGGCCGCTGGTGCCCGGCATGTGCTTCTCGATCGAACCCGGGATCTACCTGCCCGGCCGGTTCGGGGTGCGGATCGAGGACATCGTCACCGTCACCCCGTCGGGCGGGCGCCGCTTCAACAACACCCCGCACGAGTTGGGCATCGTGGCCTGACCACTCCTGACCATGCCTGACCGGATCCGACCGGGTTTCGGCCCGGGCACCCGTCCGCTCGTCGAACCACCTGTCGAACCAACGTCGAACCATCCGTCGAACCGGGTGTCGACCGGATCGGACGTTCTTACGAACCGGTCATATTTCACCCAGAGACCTCCAAGTTTGGGTTGCTAGTTTCGGTGCGCATGACCAAGACCCTCCCCCCGGCCCCGCACGACGTGCGGGCCGGGCAGCCGCGCCCGGTGCCTCCGCCCCGCCCACGCGTGACGGGCTGGTCGAGACTCCGGTGGCTCGCCTGGCCGCTCTACCTGACGTGCTTCCTCTGGTTCCTGCGCACCGAGGGCATCCCCGCGGCCAACGACGTGCTGTTCCTCTGGCTGATCGCCGCCCTGCTGACCGCCGCCGTGCACAGCGGTCACGGCCCCCGCGGCTTCCTCCTGGTCCTGCGCGACTGGGTCCCGGTCATGGCCGTGGTGTGGACGTACTCGCTGCTGCGCGGCTACGGCGCGCACACCCCGTGGGCCCCGCACTGGCTGCCTCAGCTGCGTTTCGACGAGGTGCTCGGCTTCGGCGAGACCTGGACCGTCCGGCTCCAGCACGCCCTCTACACCCCCGGCTCTCCGCACTGGTACGACTACGCCGCGGTGGCCGTCTACCTCTCGCACTTCTTCGTCGTCTTCCTGCTGCTCGCGGTGCTCTGGCGGCGTGCCCACCACCGCTTCCGGCAGCTGCTCGCCGCCTACCTGACGCTCACCTTCGCCGGCTTCGCCACCTACCTCCTCTACCCGGCCGACCCGCCGTGGCTGGTCTCCCAGGAGGGCAACCTGCCGCACCTGTCCCGGGTGGTCTGGGAGGTGATCTCGGTGAGCGGGCTGCCGCAGGCCGACTCGCTGCTGGAGAACGGCAGTCAGTTCGCCAACGACGTCGCGGCGATGCCCTCGCTGCACTCCGCCTACCCGGCGATGCTGCTGTTCTTCTTCTGGCCCACCGCCAAGCGCTGGCTGCGCGCGGTGCTGGTCGCCTACCCGCTCGCGATGACCTTCACCCTGGTCTACGGCGCGGAGCACTTCATCATCGACGTCTTCGTCGGCTGGGCCTACGCGGCCGTGGTGGTGTTCGGACTGCGCCGGCTGCACAACCGCCGGGCGGTCACCGCGGTTTCGGCTTCGGCTGCGGCCTACTCGTCGGCTCCGGCTCCGGCTCCGGCTCCGGCCACGACCGAGAGCACGGCCAAGGACAGGGCAGACTTGGCCGGGTGAACCCGAGCGCACCGACGAAGCCCACCGCCGAGCAGCTGCAGGCCGCCAAGGACGGCACCATCCCGGACGTCTCCGGGCCCGGGCTGCGGGTGCTGTTCTGCGGCATCAACCCGGGCCTGTGGTCCGGCGCCACCGGGCACCACTTCGCCCGCCCGGGCAACCGCTTCTGGCCCGCCCTGCACCGCTCCGGCTTCACCGCGCGCCAGTACCGCCCGGACGAGCAGCAGGAGTTGCTCGCACTCGGCCTGGGCATCACCAACGTCGCCCCGCGCACCACCGCCAAGGCGGACGAACTGACCGCCGAGGAGCTGCGCGAGGGCGGCGCCGCGCTGCGCGAACGGGTGCTGCGGCTGCGCCCGCGAGTCCTCGCCGTGCTCGGCATCGGCGCCTACCGGACGGCCTTCGGGCAGCGCCGGGCCGTGCTCGGGCGGCAGCCGGAGGGCATCGGGGACACCGAGGTGTGGGTGCTGCCGAACCCCAGCGGCCTCAACGCCCACTACACCCTGGACGGACTGGCCGAGGAGTTCCGCAGGCTCCGCGAGGCCGTCGACGGCTGAGCCCCGGACAGCCGGGCCTCGGCGGCCCGAGCCGCTGACGGCTGAGCCGTCGAGGCCCGACCGGCCGGGGGCCGGGCCGCCGACAGCCCTTCCGGCAAGGGCAGTTCGCGCAGCTCGCGGATCAGTGCCCGGACGGCGGCCGTCCCGGCGAGCTCGGGCGTGGTGACGTACCCGACGGAGCGGCTCGGCGGCCGCGGCCCGAGGTCGGTGACGGCGAGGGCGGCCGGAGCGCCCAGCAGGGCGGTCCGGGGCATGATCGCCATGCCGAGGCCCTGGGCGACCAGCGAGAGGGCCACCGTGTCGTCCTCCACGTCCACCGTCGCGGGCGGGATCCAGTCCTGCCGCCGCCACCAGTCCCGGGTGTACGAACCGCAGTTCTCGTCCCAGTCGACCAGCGGGAGCTCGCGCGGCGCCGGGTGGCCCAGCGGGTGCGCGAGCGCGTACGACTCCTCGTACAGCGGCACCGCGACCAGACCGGGGACGGCCGGCGGGCCGCCCGGGTCGAGCGTGGCCAGCCCCAGGTCGGCGCGCCCGTCGGCGACCTCCCCGGCGGTGCCCCGGCCGATCTCCCGGACGATCCGGACACGGGTGCCGAGCCCGGGGTGCCGCTCGGCCAGCCGGGCCAGGACGGACGGCAGCAGATGGGCGGCGGCACTGCGGAAGGCGGCGATCCGCAGCGTGCCGGTCAGCGGCCCGGCCGCTCCCGCGCCGCGCACCTCGGGGCCCATCGCGTCCAGCAGCCGCAGGATCCGGCGGGCGTACGCCACCGCCCGCGCGCCGCCCTCGGTGGGGCGTGCGCCGTGGCGCCCACGGTCGAAGAGCACCGTGCCGAGCTTCCGCTCGCAGGCGCGCACAGTGTGCGAGACGGCGGACTGGGTGGTGCCCAGGCGTGCGGCGGCCGCCGTGAAGCTCCGCTCCTCCTCGACGGCGACCAGGGTCCGCAGTTCGTGCGGGGCGAGATCGGTCATGCGCCCGAACCTATCCCGACCGTCCGGCGATCCATCGATCCCGCTCATGGATGCCGCCGTTCCATCGGCGGCAGCCTCTGCCCGGCCGCTCCCGCGCTTCCTACGGTGATCACGTCCCGCCATCACCCGCCCCCTGGAGCAGCACCCGATGTCCCGTCCCACCGTCCACGCCGTCCACCTGGTGTCCCGCCCCGACGGCGCGCCCACCGCCGCGAACTTCGCCTTCGTCGACGAGACCGTCCCGGCCCTCGCAGCGGGCGAGGCCCTGGTCGAGAACCTCTACCAGTCCGTCGACCCGTACATGCGCGAGGAGATGGAGGAGGGCGGCTGGGAGCTGCACGCCCCGCTGGAGGGACGCACCCTCGGCCGGGTGGTGGAGTCCCGGGCCGACACCCTGCCGGTCGGGGCACTGGTCCAGCATCGCCAGGCGTGGCGCACCCACTCGGTGGTCACCGTGGAGCGGGCGAGCCTGCTGCCGGAGCTCGCCGGTGTCCCGCTCAGCGCCCACCTGTCGGTGCTCGGCGGCACCGGCCTGTCCGCCTGGGTGGCGCTGACCAGGATCGCCCGGCTCAGGGCCGGCGAGACGCTCTTCGTCTCGGCGGCCGCCGGCGGCGTCGGTACCGCCGCCGGACAGCTCGCCCGGCTGCTCGGCGCCGGCCGGATCGTCGGCAGCACCGGCTCCGCCGCCAAGGCCGCCCGGCTCGTCGAGCGGCTCGGCTTCGACGCCGCCTTCGACTACCACGACGGCCCGATCGCGGACCGCCTGCGCGAGGCCGCCCCCGAGGGGCTGCACGTCTACCTGGACAACGTCGGCGGCGACCACCTGGAGGCCGCCATCGGCGCCCTGCGCGAGCGCGGCCGGATCGCCTGGTGCGGCGCGGTCGCCCAGTACGACCGGCTCGGGGACCAGCCGGCCGCGCCGCGCAACCTCTTCGACGTGGTCGGGAAGAGCCTGCGACTGGAGGGCTTCCTGGTCCGTGACCACCTCGACGCCCGGCCGGAGCTCTACGACTTCCTGGTCCCGCACCTGCGCTCGGGCGCCGTCGTCCCGGACGAGACGGTCGTGGACGGCTTCGAGCGGGTGGTGGACGCCTTCCTCGGCATGCTGCGCGGCGCCAACACCGGCAAGATGCTGGTCCGGATCGCCGACTGACCCGGCTCCGGCCGGCTCACCGTGCTCACCCCGGCGGCCCTCACCCGGGCAGGCAGGCCAGTTCGAGCGCGGCGAGCCGGGCCGGGTCGGCCACCACCTCGTAGCCGGCCACCCTGCCGTCGGCGACCGCCAGCCGCAGCACCAGCCGCAGCCGCCCGCCCGGGGCGATCAGGATGCCGGGCACCCCGTCCACCAGCGCCACCGCGCCGTAGCGGGCCCGGCGGCCGAAGACCGTGGTCTCCCGGGCGACGGTCCCGGCGCCCCGCGCCACCAGGGCGCGGCCGGGCCCCAGCGCCGCCGGATCGGCCCGGCGCACCACGTCCGGGGCCAGGACGGCCAGCAGCTCCGCCATGTCCCCGCCCCGGGCGGCGGCCAGGAAGGCCTCCACCACCCGCCGGTGCCCGGCCAGCGGCTCCGGCGGCAGCGCGGCCGTCCCGCGGACCCGCTGCCGGGCCCGGCTGGCCAGTTTCTTGGCGGCGACCGGGGTCCGCCCGACGATCGGCGCGATCTGCTCGAAGGGCACCGCGAAGCCGTCGTGCAGCACGAAGGCGACCCGCTCGGCCGGGCCCAGCCGGTCCAGCACCACGAGCAGCGCCCGGCCCACCGACTCGACCAGCAGCGCCTCCTGCTCCGGCTCCGGGCCGTCGCCGACCGTGTCCGGCAGCGCCTCGCCGGTCGGTTCCTCCCGGCGCGCGGCGCGGGCCCGCAGCAGGTCCAGGCAGATCCGGGAGACCACTGTGGTCAGCCAGCCGGGCAGGTTGCCGATCTCGGCCGGATCGGCGCGGACCAGCCGCAGCCAGGCCTCCTGCACGGCGTCCTCGGCCTCGCCGGTCGAGCCGAGCATCCGCTGGGCGATCGCCCGCAGCCGCCCGCGCTCGGCCTCGAAGCGCCCGGCGAAGCTCCCGGCCTCGCCCTGCCCGGCCTCGCCGCGCTCCGCCGCCCGCCCTGCCGTCGCGGCCTCCGACCTCGCGTTCCGGTCCATCGGTCACCTTTCCTCGACGCGGCTCGTCACCGCTATGACGACCTGTCCTCCACCGAGGTGACCAGGAGACCCCCATGGCCTCCGCCACGCTGCTCCACCTGGACTCCAGCATCAGCCCGTCCGGCTCGGCGAGCCGTGCCCTGACCGCCCGCTTCGCCGACGCCTGGCGCGCCCGGCACGGCGCCGCCGTCCGGCACCGGCACCACGACCTGGCCGCCGACCCGGTGCCCCCGGTGGACGCCGCCTTCGACGCCCTCGGCCGCCGCGTCGAGCGCAAGGGCATCCTCCCGCTGGACGACATCGGCCGCCTCGCCGAGGGTCCGGACGAGGTGGGCGAGTGGGAGCGCAGCCGCCCGCTGATCGAGGAACTGCGGGCCGCCGACATCCTGCTGGTCGGCAGCCCGATGTACAACTACACCGTCTCGACCGGCCTGAAGGCGTGGATCGACCGGGTCACCTTCCCCGGCGTCCACCACGACCCGGAGACCGGCCGGCCGCTGCTGCGCGAGACCCGCGTGGTGGTCGTCGCGGTCCGCGGCGGCGGCTACGGGCCGGGCACGCCGCGCGCCCACTGCGACTTCCAGGTCCCGTACCTGCGGGCGTACTTCGACCGGATCGGGATCGCGCCGGAAAACCTCCACGTGGTCACCGCCGAGCTCACCAGGGCCGCGGACATCCCGGCGCTGAACGCCCTCCAGCCGCTCGCCGCCGAGTCGCTGGCGGCCGCCGAGGCCGCCCTCGACGAGTTGGCCGCGACGCTCCGGCCGCGGCCAACTACAGCGGGGTGACGGCCTTGAGCACCACCAGCAGGGCGATGGCGGCGTTGAGCGCGCACAGCGCCGACGCCGCCGTACCGATCGCCGCGACCATCGCCGCCAGGCCCGCCGGGGTCTTGGCCGGCGGCCAGTTGCGGGAGGTCGGCACCGGGCCGAGCAGCGCGGCGACCCGCCGCGGCACCGGACCGGCCGCGCCGGCCGGGGTGGCGAAGGCCGCGAAGCCGGGCACCGGGGCGGCGTGCGAGACCAGGGCCGCCCGGGCCACCGCCCGCGCGGTGATCCGGCGGTCCCCCACGGCCTGCGCCGAGTCCTCGTCCGCCCACCGCTCAGCGCTGTACGCCACCGCGTCCTGCAGGGGCCGCAGGAACGGATTGACGCAGGCGGCGAGCTGGGTGGCCAGCAGGTACCGGTGGTGCCGGTGGCGCAGGTGCGCCCGCTCGTGCGCGAGCAGCGCCTCGCGCTCGTCGGCGGCCAGGCCGTCCAGCATCCCGGTGGAGACCACCACCCGGCCCGGCGAGCCGGGCAGCGCGTAGGCGTACGGGCTGCGGTCCGGCAGCACCGCGAGGTCACCGGACCCGCCCGGCGCGGCGGGCAGCCCGCTCAGCGCCCGCCGGGCCCTGGTCCGCACCCGCAGGTGGCGGACGACCGTCCGGGCGCAGGCGAAGCCCACCAGGGCCAGCAGCCACATCGCGGCCGTGCCGACCGTCTCGTGGTACGGCAGCGCGGCCCGCACCTCCGGGTCGGACCAGCTGTCCGGCAGCGGGTTGCCGGGGATCTGCGCGGTGCCCACCACGCCGATCAGGCCGAGGCAGAGCACGCTGCACACCGCCATCACGGCGCTGATCACGGTCATCAGCCGGGCCGCGCCGCGCGGGTGCAGGTGCTGCTCGGTCAGACGCGCGATCGGGACCGCGGTGAGCGGCAGGACGAGCGGGAGGAAGACGAAGAGGCCCACGGGTCAGCCCTCACGGTCGGGCGCTGCCGGATCGGCGGACGCCGCGTCCAGCAGCGCCCGGAGCAGTTCCTCGTCGTGCGGCAGCAGCGCGCTGACGAAACTGGCCAGGACGGCGTCCCGGTCCGCCTCCCCGTCGAGCATCCGGCGCATCCGCAGCGCGGCCAGCCCGGCGGCGTCCGAGGAGGCCTGCCACAGGTAGGAGCGGCCGGAGCGGGTCCGGGTCACGGCGCTCTTGGCGTGCAGCCGGGACAGGATGGTCATCACCGTGGTGTACGCCAGGTCGCCGTCCAGGCGTTCCTGGACCCACCCCGCGGCGGCCGGGCCGGGCGCCTGCTGGAGCACCGCGAGCACCTGCGCCTCCAGCTCGCCCTGGCCGCGTCGCCGGGTCGGCGCGTCCCCGGTCGTCGGGGCGTGCCTCTGGTCTGCCATGACGGCCCACTCCCTCCGGATGCCGCACCCGGACCGCCGGGCGCGGGTTCATCCTAACGAGCGCGGGGCCGCGCCGACCCGGTCGGAGGCGGGGGTTCGGGGGCGTACGGCGCCCGGTGGCCCTACCGGACCTGGCCCGCCATCCGCTCCAGGCGGGCGATGCGCTCGGCCATCGGCGGGTGGGTGGAGAAGAGCTTCGCGCCGGCCTCGCCGGGGCGGAAGGGGCTGGCGATCATCATGTGGCTCGCGGTCTGGAGCTGCGGCTCGGGCGGGAGCGGCAGCTGCCGGGTGCCGGCGTCGAGCTTCCGCAGGGCGCTCGCGAGGGCGAGCGGGTCGCCGGTGATCCGGGCGCCGTCGGCGTCGGCCTGGTACTCGCGGGAGCGGCTGACCGCCATCTGGATCAGGCCGGCCGCGAGCGGGCCGAGGATCATGATGGCGAGCATCCCGAACAGTCCCGGGCCGTCGTCGTCCTCGCTGCGCCCGAACGGGATCAACCAGGCGAAGTTCACCAGGAACATCACCACCGAGGCGAGCGCCCCGGCCACCGAGGAGATCAGGATGTCCCGGTTGTAGACGTGGCTCAGCTCGTGCCCGAGCACGCCCCGCAGCTCGCGTTCGTCCAGGATCCGCAGGATGCCCTCGGTGCAGCAGACGGCCGCGTTGCGCGGGTTTCGGCCGGTGGCGAAGGCGTTCGGGGCCGGGGTCGGGGAGATGTAGAGGCGGGGCATCGGCTGGCGGGCCGAGGTGGAGAGCTCGCGGACGATCCGGTACAGCCCGGGCGCCTCGAACTCGCTGACCGGCCGGGCGCGCATGGCCCGCAGCGCGAGCTTGTCGCTGTTCCAGTAGGCGTAGGCGTTGGTCCCGAGGGCGACCAGCAGGGCGATCACGAAGCCGGTGCGGCCGAAGAGGCTGCCGATCACCAGGATCAGCGCCGAGAGGCCTCCGAGCAGGACGGCGGTCCTCAGTCCGTTGTGCCTGCTGTGCACGTCAGGCCCTCCATTGGTGCGGTGGGGAAGCCCTTTCTGCCTCGTCCCTCTTGCCCGGTCAACGGGTGGGGCCGGGGACCTTGTTCCCTTGTGACCGACGCGACACCGCCGGGCCGCACCCCCGACGGTGCCGCTGGACCGCCCCGCGGCACCGCGGCCCGGTCCGGCCGGCACTCAGAACAGCGAGCCGCCCGCCACCTGGAGGACCAGCTGCGGTGCTACCGAGAGGACCACGGCCGCCGAGGCGGTGAGCCCCAGGGTCGCGGTGAGGCTCACCGGCAGGCGGTGCCCGGCGGTGGCCTCCCCGAGGGGCGCGTCGCCCGCCGGGGCGAACAGCCGGGCCGTCCACAGCAGGTAGTAGTACAGGGCGACGACCACGTTGACGGCCATCACCACGGCCAGCCAGCCCAGCCCGGCGTCGACCGCCGCGCGGAACACCACGACCTTGCCGAACAGGCCGATCACGCCCGGCGGCAGCCCGGCCAGGCAGAGCAGGAAGAAGGCGAGCGCCAGCGCCGTCCAGCGGTTGCGGGAGAACAGACCGCGGAAATCGTCCACGCTGGTCCCGGCGCGGCGGCCGACGGCGGCGACCACCCCGAAGGCGCCGAGGTTCACCACGCCGTAGATCAGCGCGTACGCGGCGGTGGCGCCGAGCGGATCGACGCCGGTGGGCGCGTAGCCGGCCGCGGCGAGCGGCACCAGCAGGTACCCGGCCTGGCCGACCGAGGACCAGGCGAGCAGCCGCACCGCGCTGTACCGGGTGTCGAAGCGCTGCCGCAGCGCGCCGACGTTGCCGACGGTCATGGTGACGGCGGCCAGCACGGCGAGCACCAGGCCCCAGGTGTGGGCGTACGGGCGGAACGCGACGGTGGTGGCGAGGGCGAGCCCGGACAGGCCGGTCGCCTTGCCGACCACCGAGAGGTAGCCGGCCACCGGCAGCGGGGCGCCGGTGTAGGTGTCGGGCACCCAGAAGTGGAACGGGACGGCGGCGACCTTGAAGGCGAAGCCGACCAGGGTCAGCACCGCGCCCGCCTCGGCCAGCGGCTTGAGCTGCCCGGGGGCGTGCTCCAGGCCCTGGGCGACGGCGCCGAGGTGCAGGCTGCCGCTCGCCGCGTAGACGAAGCCGACGCCGAGCAGCATCACGGCGGTCGCGGTCACCGAGGAGACGAAGAACTTCAAGGCGGCCTCCGCGCCCCGGCCGTCCCGGCGCAGCGCCACCAGGGCGAAGGCGGGCAGCGAGGCGACCTCCAGGGCGATCACCATGGTGGCGAGGTCCCGGGAGGCGGGCAGCAGGGCGGCGCCGGTGGCGCTGGAGAGCAGCAGGAACCAGTACTCGCCGCGCGGCAGCTTCTCGCTCTCCACCGTGTGCGCCGACAGCAGCGCCGCGATCAGCGCGCCGCCGAGGGCGAGCAGCTGGAACACCAGGGCGAAGTGGTCGGCGACGTACGAGCAGCCGCCGTTGTCAGACCCCCCTGCTACGTTCTGCACACAGAAGGTCGCTCGGGGTGATCCGCCGGTGAGGGGAAGGAGCGCGATGAGGGCGAGGGCGAGTCCGGCCGCGGTGAGGCGGCCGAGCCACCGCTTGTGCCGCTCGGGCAGGAACAGGTCCGTGAGCAGCACGGCGAGGGCGGCCACGGCGGCGATCAGCGGGGGCGCGATCGCCACCCAGTCCACGGACTGGATCAGGCTGCCCGGGTTGGCTACGGCGAGGGAGGTCACAGTGTGCTGCCCCGTGGAGTGAGGTCCGAGTGCGGCGGTCTGGGCTGCGAGCACGGTCAGCCACCCCCGAGGAGGTGCTTGACGGCGGGATCGGAGAGGCCGAGCAGCAGCGCGGGCCAGAGGCCGGCGAGCAGGGTGAGCGCGGCCAGCGGCGTCCAGCTGACGGCCTCGTACGGGCGCAGGTCGGCGAGCTCGGCCACCGGTGCGGGCTGCCGGGGGTCCCCCATGCAGACGCGCTTGACCACGATCAGGAGGTACGCGGCGGTGAGGAGGGTGCCGAGGCCGGCCAGAACCATGTAGGTGACGAAGGCGGGGCGCGACAGGCCGTCGGCCGGGTCGAACGCGCCGAACATGGCGAGCAGCTCGCCCCAGAAGCCGGCCAGGCCGGGCAGGCCGAGGCTGGCGACGGCGGCGAAGGCGAGCAGCACGCCGAGCCGCGGGGCCCGGCCGTACAGGGCGGCGCCGGTGCTGCCGGCGAGGGTGTCGAGGTCGGCGGTGCCGTAGCGGTCCTTGAGCGCGCCGACGACGAAGAACAGCAGACCGGTGATCAGACCGTGGGCGATGTTGGCGAACAGCGCGCCGTTGACGCCCACCGGGGTGAGGGAGGCGATGCCGAGCAGCACGAAGCCCATGTGGCCGACGGAGGAGTACGCGATCAGGCGCTTGAGGTCGCCCTTGGCGCCGGGGCGCGCGAGCGCCAGGCAGGCCAGTGAGCCGTAGACGATGCCGACGGCCGCGAAGGCGCCCAGGTAGGGGGCCAGCGTGGCGGCGCCGTCCGGCACGACCGGGAGGAGGACGCGGACCAGGCCGTAGGTGCCCATCTTCAGCAGCACGCCGGCGAGCAGCACCGAGCCCACCGTCGGGGCGGCGGTGTGCGCGTCGGGCAGCCAGCTGTGCAGCGGCCAGGCGGGGGCCTTGACCGCGAGCCCGACCAGGATCGCCAGCGCGGCGATCACCTGGGTGGTGTGGCTCAGGCCGCTGCCGTGCGCGGTGGCCAGGGCCTGCATGTCGAAGGTGCCCGCCTTGCTGCCGATCAGCAGGAAGCCGAGCAGCATCACGGCCGAGCCGAGCAGCGTGTAGAGGATGAAGCGGTTGGCGGCCGGCACCTTCGCCCCGCTCCCCCAGCGGGCGATCAGGAAGTACATCGGGATCAGCACGATCTCGAAGGCCACGAAGAAGAGCAGGAGGTCCAGTACCGCGAAGGTGGCGAGCATGCCGACCTCGAGCAGCAGGAACAGCCCGACGAAGGCCTGCGCCGACGGGACGTCCGCCCCGTCCGGCAGTCGCTTCTCCGAGTACAGCGCGCAGAGGAAGGTGAGCAGCGCGGTCAGCACGACCAGCGGCAGCGAGACGCCGTCCACGCCGAGGTGGAGGCGCACGTGCAGGGCCGGGATCCAGGACACGTCGGTGGTGGCCTGCATCCGGGCGGGGTCGCCGTGGTCGAAGCCGGCCGCGAGGACGACGGTGAGCAGGAACACCGCGCCGGTGACGACGGTGTTCAGCCGCAGTGCCCGCCGGTCGGCCACGGCCCGGTCCGGCCCGAACACCGGCGCCAGGGTGAGTGCGGCACCGAGCAGCGGCAGCACCAGGAGGGCGATGAGGACTGCGTTCATCGGGGGCTCCCAGCAGCGGTCGAGGGGACGGAGGTGGAGGAGAGCAGCACCGGCTACACCGCCACCAGGACGGCCAGCAGGACGACGGCGGCCAGCAGGGCGCTGAGGTACGTCTGGGCGTTGCCGGTCTGCGCGAGCCGGACGGCCCGGCCGAGCAGGTTGGCGCCCGCCCCGCTGCCGCGCACATAGGTCTCGACGACCTCGCGGTCGAGGAAGCGGACCAGCTTGGCGGCGGCGCCCACCGGGCGGACGAACAGCGCGTGGTACAGCCGGTCGACGCCGAAGCCGTGCCGGGCCGGGCCGAACAGCGGGCCGAGCAGGGTGCGCCCGGGGTCGGCGACGATCACCTCGGCGGCCGGGGCGGCGCCCTGCTCGGGCACCCGGCCGGCGACGGCCGGGGCCGGGCGGCCGGTGCCCAGTCGGGCGGTCGCCGAACGCCAGGCGCCGTACGCGGCGAGCGCGCCGACGACGGCGAGCCCGGTTCCGGTGACGGCGGTGACGGCGGAGGGCCGCAGCGAGCCGCCGTCCAGCAGCGCGGGCAGCCAGTCCGAGCGCAGGCCGGCGATGCCGAAGCCCATGGTCGGCACGGCCAGCACCCACAGCGGCCAGCGCATCGCGGGCGGCTCGGCGGCGGCCGGGTCGGCCTCGTCGAGCTCGGGCGAGTACGGCGCGTCGGCCTCGTGGTCGGCCGCGACGGTGCCGCGGTCGGCGGCGGGCAGCACCTGCGGGGCGGCCGCGGCGGCCCCGGCCGGGCTGTGGAACGCGACCAGGAAGAGCCTGGCCGCGTACGCGGCGGTGAGCAGCGCGGTGAGCCCGGCGGAGATCAGCACGATCCACCCGGCGGCCTGCGGCACCGCCGAGGCCGGGCCGAGCCCGTTGGTCAGCGCTTCGCCCTTGGCGGCGTGCTCGGCGGCGGTCAGCACCGCCTCCTTGCTGAAGAAGCCGGAGAACGGCGGCAGCCCGACCAGGGCGACCAGCGCGATGCCCATCGTCCAGTAGGCGTCCGGCACCCGCTTGCGCAGCCCCGGGATGCGGGACATCGCGGAGATCGAGTTGGTGTGCGCGGCATGGATCACCACACCGGCGGCCAGGAAGAGCAGCGCCTTGAACGCGCCGTGGCTGACCAGGTGGAAGACCGAGGCCTCGCGGTCACCGCTGGCCAGCGCGCCGGCCATGTAGCCGAGCTGGCCGACGGTGGAGTAGGCGAGCACCCGCTTGAGGTCGTCCTGGGCGAGCGCGCAGAGCGCCGAGCCGATCATCGTCACGGCGGCCATCACCGCGAGCACGACCAGCGCCGCGCCCGACAGCAGGAACACCGGCAGCAGCCGGGCGACCAGGTAGATGCCGGCCGCGACCATGGTGGCGGCGTGGATCAGCGCGGAGACCGGCGTCGGGCCGGCCATCGCGTCCGGGAGCCAGGTGTGCAGCGGGAACTGCGCGCTCTTGCCGGCCACACCGGCGAGCAGCAGCAGCGCGGTCAGCGTGGGGTGCCCGAGCCGGCCCTCCGTCGCGGCCGCCAGCACGTCCGTGACGCGGAAGCTGCCGGCGTCCGCGCCGAGCAGGAAGATCCCGAACAGGAACGGCACGTCACCGAGCTTGGTGACCAGGAAGGCCTTCAGCGAGGCCGAGCGGGCGTCCGCGGTCTCCCAGTGGTGGCCGATCAGGAAGTACGAGCACAGGCCCATGACCTCCCAGCCGACCAGCAGCACGATCAGGTCGCCCGAGTAGACCACCAGGAACATCGCCGCGGTGAACAGCGAGACCAGCGCCGCGTACGAGGGGTAGCGCGGGTCCTCCTTGAGGTACGCGGTCGAGTAGACCTGGACGCAGGTGGCGACCAGGCCGACCAGCACCGAGATCAGCGAGCTGAAGCCGTCCAGGTGGAGCGCGAGCGCGATGTCCGGGCCGCCGGTCGGGGTGAGCCGGGTGGCGGCGTCCAGCGTCTGTCCGGTGCCGAGCTGGAGGACGACCACCAGGGCGAGCACCGCCGAGACGGCGACCGGGACGATCGCCAGCGGCCGGGCCAGCCCGGGCGCCTTCTTGCCGACGGCCAGGGTCGCGGCGGCGCCGAGCGCGGGCAGCGCCGGGACGAGTACGGGCAGGGCGAGGTTCATGCGGCGGCCTGGCCCTTCAGTGCCTCGGCTCCGACCGGCGCCTCGGCGTCGACCGGCGTCTCCTCGACGGCGAGCGCCTCGGCCGGGTCGCCGAGCGCGGTGGCCCGGTCGATGTCCGCGGTGCCCCGGGCCCGGAACAGCAGCAGGACGATGGCGAGCCCCAGCCCGATCTCGGCGGCGGCGACGGTGATGGTGAACAGGGTGAGCGCCTGCCCGGCGTGCAGCGAGTCCCGCAGCCAGGCGTCGAAGGCGACCAGGTTGAGGTTGACGGCGTTGAGCATCAGCTCGACGGACATCAGCACCAGGACGGCGTTGCGCCGGGCGAGCACGCCGTACACGCCGACGCTGAACAGCAGCGCGGCGAGGACGGCGGGGTAGGCGAGGTGCATCAGCCCTCCTGCTCAGAGGTCGACGGCTCAGAGGTCGACGGCTCGGCGGTCGGCTGCTCCGCGGTCGGCTGCGCCGCGGTCACCGGCTCGGCGGTCACCGGAACCGGCTTCGGCGTCGGCGTCGGCGCCGTCGCCGTCGCGGCGACCGTCCCGTTGGACCCGACCGGCCGCCCGGCGCGCAGCCTGCCCGCCCGGGGCGCCGGCACCCGCCGCTTGGAGCCGCGGGACAGCACGATCGCGCCGACCAGCGCCGCCAGCAGCAGCACGGACAGCGCCTCGAAGGGCAGCACCCAGTGCCGGAACAGGCTGGCCCCGGTGACGGCGGCCGAGCCGCCGCCCTGGCCGAGGTCGATCCAGGAGGTCCGGAAGGCGTCGACCACCAGCGTGACCAGCGTCCCGGCCGAGGCCAGCGCCACGACCAGCGCCACCCAGCGGTTCTTGGAGTCGGCGTCCGGCGAGCGCCCGATCGGCGCCTTGGTGAGCATCAGCCCGAACAGCACCAGGACGACCACCGAGCCGAGGTAGATCAGCACCTGCACCCAGGCGATGAACTCGGCCGTGAGCAGCAGGAACTCCACCGCCAGCCCGCCGAGCGCGACCACCAGCCAGAGCGCGGCGTGCACCAGCTGCCTGGTGGTCACCGAGACCACGGCCGAGCCGAGCACGGCGATGCCGACCAGCAGGAAGACGATCTCCTGCCCGGTCGGGGACAGGAACGAACGGGCGGCCGGCTCCAGGGAGCCGGTCGCCGCGAGAAGCGTGGTGGCACCGATCACGCGTCGTCACCCTTCTCCTCGGTAGCCGCTGCCGCGGCGGCCGCCGCGGCAGCGGCCGCCAGCTTGTCCGCCGCCTTGCGCGCGGTGGCGATCTCCTTGGGCTCCTCGGCCGCCGGGTCCAGCGCCGGCGGCGCGGGGACGGTCCACATCCACTCGCGGAGCTTCTCCCGCTCGTGGGTCAGCTCGTGGATGTCGGTCTCCGCGTACTCGAACTCCGGCGACCAGAACAGCGCGTCGAACGGGCAGACCTCGATGCAGATCCCGCAGTACATGCAGAGCGAGAAGTCGATGGCGAACCGGTCCAGCACGTTGCGGGTGCGGGCCCGGGCGTTCGGCTCGGCGGCCGGCAGCGTCTCCTTGTGGGAGTCGATGTAGATGCACCAGTCCGGGCACTCGCGCGCGCAGAGCATGCAGACCGTGCAGTTCTCCTCGAGCAGCGCGATGACGCCGCGCGAACGCGGCGGCAGCACCGGCTGCACGTCGGGGTACTGCGCGGTGACGCTCTTCCTCGTCATCGTCCGCAGCGTCACGGCCAGGCCCTTCGCGAGCCCGACACCGGGAAAACTCATGCGCCCACCTCGCTACGCTCGGCAGGGGCATTCGCCCATCCGCACCTAACGATGATTCGCTCGCTCATGAGATCGCCACCTTGATGATGCCGGTGAGGGCCAGCTGGACCAGCGCGAGCGGGATCAGCACCGTCCACGCGAAGCGCATCAGCTGGTCCTCGCGCAGACGCGGGTAGGTGACCCGCAGCCAGATGACCACGAAGGCCAGCGCGAAGGTCTTGAGGATCATCCAGAGCCAGCCGAGCTGGTCCGGCAGCGGTCCGTGCCAGCCGCCCAGGAAGAGCACCGCGGTCAGCGCGGACACCACCAGGATGCCCACGTACTCGGACAGCAGGAACAGGGCGAACCGCAGGCCGGTGTACTCGGTGTACGCCCCGAAGATGATCTCCGAGTCGGCGACCGGCATGTCGAACGGCGGCCGCTGGAGCTCGGCCAGACCGGCCGTGAAGAACACGAACGCGCCGATGATCTGCCAGGGCAGCCAGTACCACTCCCAGGCGTCCACGATCCCGGGCAGCGACAGCGTGCCGGCGGCCATCGCCACCGAGGCCGCCGCCAGCACCATCGGCAGCTCGTACGACATCAGCTGGGCGGCCGTGCGCAGCCCGCCGAGCAGCGAGAACTTGTTCGCCGAGGCCCAGCCGGCCATCAGCTTGCCGATCACGCCGACGCCCATCACGGCCAGCACGAAGAACAGGCCGGCGTCGACCGCCTGGCCGACGAAGCCGTTCGGGCCGACCGGGATCGCCAGCAGCACGAAGAGGTACGGCAGCAGCGAGACGGCGGGCGCCAGCTGGAAGATCCGGCGGTCCGCCCCGGCCGGGACGATGTCCTCCTTCTGCGCGAACTTCACGCCGTCCGCGACGAGCTGCGCCCAGCCGTGGAAGCCGCCCGCGTACATCGGGCCGAGCCGGCCCTGCATGTGCGCCATGACCTTGTGCTCGGTCTGGCCGATGACCAGCGGGAAGACGAGGAAGACGACGAGGGTGGCGACGCAGCGCAGCACCGTGTCGAGCAGGTTCACGCGCCGTCTCCGTCCTGGTCGGCCGCTCCGGCCGAGGTCTCGTCCTGCTGCCCGGCCGGCTCGCCCGGCTCGCCCGGCTCGCCCGACGGTTTCTCACCGGACGGCTTCCCGTCCGACGGCTTCTCGTCGTGGGCGGGCACCGGGTTGTGCCAGGGCGCGTCCGCGGACCGGGGCGCGTCGGACGGCCGGGGCCGTACCGGAGCCGCGGGCCCGGCCGTCGGCTCGGCCGCGGGCTCGACGGCCGGCTGGTCGGTCCCCTGGCCCGCCGCCTGGCTCGCCGACCCCTCCGACACCGACCTGGTCCGCCGCGGCCGGTCCGTCCGCACCGGCGGGGCGCCCTCGGCCGGAGCCACCGCGGGGGCCTCGGCGGCCGCCTGGCTCGCCGACCCCTCCGACACCGACCTGGTCCGCCGCGGCCGGTCCGCCCGCACCGGAGCGCCGCCCTCGGCAGCGGCACCGGTGGCGGCACCGGCACCGGCGGCCGCCCGGGGCGTCCGCGCCGCCGCACCCGCCGCCCGCGCACCGCGCGCGGGCCGCTCGGCGACCGGCGGCAGGGTGCCCTTGAGCGGCCCCCACTCGTTCGGGTCCGGCACACCGGCCGGCTGCATCTTGCGCCGGGCCGGCCCGCCGCCGTGGTCGGACTCGCCCGGCTCCTTGGCGCCCGGCCAGTCCTTGGCGACCCGGGCCGCGAGCACGAACTCCTTGCGCAGCGGGTGTCCCTCGAAGCCGTCCGGCAGCAGCAGGGTGACCAGGTGGGGGTGCCCGGGGAAGTCGATGCCGAACATCTCGTGGGTCTCGCGCTCGTGCCAGGCGGCACCCGCGTACACCCCGACGGCGGTCGGCAGCGCCGCCCCGTCGCGCGGCAGCCGGGTGCGCAGCGCGAGGTGCCGCACGCCCGGAGCCTCGACGGCGGCCAGGTGCGCGACCACGGAGAAGCCGTCGGCGAGCTCGTCGACGGCGCTCAGCCAGTCGAAGAAGCCCAGGCCCAGGACGTCGCGGGCGTTGGTGAGCGCCTCGATCCAGTGCTCGGCCGGGACGTCGACGGTGGTCAGCCCGTACGCCTCGGCGCCGGTCGCCCACTCCCCGACCGACGCCGCGTACTGCTCGGCGGAAGTCACGAGGCCCCTCCCTCGGTCGAAGGGCCGGCTCCCCCGGTCGGAGTACCAACCCCGGAAGCGGCCTGCGGCCCGGCCACCAGCGGGCGGCGCAGCGCCGCCGCGGGCGTGGTGTAGCGGTCCGGCAGGGACTCGGCGGCGATCTTCTCCTGGAGCTTGAGGATGCCCTGGAGCAGCGCCTCCGGCCGCGGCGGGCAGCCGGGCACGTAGACGTCCACCGGGATGATCTGGTCCACGCCCTTGGTGACCGAGTACGAGTCCCAGTAGGGCCCGCCGGAGTTGGAGCAGGCGCCGAAGGAGATGACGTACTTCGGCTCGGGCATCTGCTCGTAGAGGCGCTTGACGGCGGGCGCCATCTTGTCGGTGACGGTCCCGGAGACGATCATCAGATCAGCCTGACGGGGGCCGGGTGCGAACGGGATCACACCCATCCGGATGAAGTCGTGCTTGGCCATGGACGCGGCGATGAACTCGATCGCGCAGCAGGCCAGCCCGAAGTTGAAGCACCAGAGGCTGTAGCGGCGCCCCCAGTTGAGCACCACCTTGACCGGGTCCGGCGCGAGCCGGGCCAGCGGGCCTATGCCGCGGCGCTCGACGGCGCCGGGGCGCGCCGGGTCCGGCAGGCCGAGCGGGACGGGACCGCCCTGCGCGCCGCCGTGGGAGTGGGAGTGCGTCACGTCCATTCCAGAACACCCTTCTTCCAGGCGTACAGCAGCCCGACCGCGAGGAAGCCGATGAACAGGAACATCTCGATCAGCGTTCCGGCGCCGTACCCGGCGGACGCGAAGACGGTCGCCCAGGGGAACAGGTAGATCGCGTCCACCGCGAAGATCACGTACAGGAAGGCGTACACGTAGTAGCGGATCTGGGTGTGCGCCCAGTCCTCGCCCACCGGGTCCACTCCGCACTCGTAGGCGAGGAGCTTCTCGGGCGAGTACACCACGGGTCGCAGCAGCCGGTTGGCGGTGAACGCCACGGCGACGAAGAGCACCCCGACGACGGCCAGCAGGCCCATCGCGGCGTACGCGTCGAAGTAGCCGCTGCCGACCGCCGGGTCGGCCACGACGGCAGTCGCGTGCTTCCCCTCCATGCCTTCGCCTCCACCTCGGCCGTGAACCCGCCCTCAGGACAGTTCTACGACGTTTGCTCTCACAGGCCCAACCATGGCCAAAGCGTGAGTCTAAGGGGACCCCCGCGCTCCACCCGAACCCTGCCCGCTCCGCAAGACGGCCGCTGGACACCCCGGCGGACCTCCGGCACCCCGGCCCGGGGGTGGGGTTAACCCCCGGCTGGGAAGATGTATCACCCCCATGGCACCCACCGCCCGGCGTTCGGGAAGCTTGGTCCACCCGCACGACGAAGAGGGACGGTAGATCCGGATGAAGCCGCTGCACCGCGCCGTGGACGCCATCAAGGAGCAGGACGCTCGGATGGAGCGCCCGCCGCTGTACGGCACGAGGATGTGGCACCAGGTCGGCCGACTGCTGCTCAACCTGCCGCTCGGCGTCTTCGGCTTCGTCCTGGCCGTGACCACGCTGTCGGTCGGTCTGGGGCTGTCGATCACCGTGGTCGGCCTGCCGCTGCTGGCCGGCGGCCTGGCCGTCTCCCGCTCCCTGGGCGCGCTGGGCCGGCAGCGGGCCCGGGCGGCGTACGGCTCCGGGATCGACGAGCCGGAGCCGGTGAAGCCGCGCCGCCCCGGGGTGGTCGGCTACACCATCGCCCAGCTCACCGACCTGCTGAACTGGCGCTCGGCGCTCTACAACGTGCTGATGCTGCCGTGGGGCGTGCTCAGCTTCGCGCTGAGCCTGGTCTCGGTGATCGTGCTCTGGCCGGTGCTGCCCTGGGTGGTCCGCGGGCTGGCGGCGGTCGACCGCATCCTGATCGAGTCGCTGCTCTTCCCGGGCGCCCTGGCCGAGCGGGTGCGCGAGCTGGAGGACGACCGCGGCACCGTGGTCGACACCGCCGCCGCCGACCTGCGCCGGATCGAGCGCGACCTGCACGACGGCGCCCAGGCCCGGCTGGTCGCGCTGGCGATGGACCTCGGCATGGCCAAGGAGCGGCTGCGCGAGGTGGAGACCGAGGACGACGTGGCGGCCGCCGCCAGGATGGTCGACAACGCCCACGGCGAGGTGAAGCTCGCCCTCCAGGAGCTGCGCGACCTGGCCCGCGGCATCCACCCGGCGGTGCTCACCGACCGCGGCCTGGACGCCGCGCTGTCCTCGGTCGCCGCCCGCTGCACCGTCCCCGGCGGCGTCCGGGTGAACGTCGACCTGACCGGCGCGGACGGGCAGCCCGAGCGCCCGGACTCGGCGGTCGAGGGCATCGCCTACTTCACCGTCAGCGAGTTGCTGACCAACGTCTCCAAACACGCCGGCGCCCGCTCCGCATCGGTCGAGGTCTGGCGCTCGGACGACCAGCTGATGGTGCTGGTCCAGGACGACGGCAAGGGCGGCGCGGCCCCCTACCCGGGCAGCGGACTGGCCGGACTGGCCGAGCGGATCCGCGCGGTGGACGGGGTCTTCCTGGTGGAGAGCCCCGACGGCGGGCCGACCACCGTCACCGTCGAGCTGCCCTGGCGCACCCGCACCGCCCGCCGCTGACCGTCCCTCCCCCGGAACACGGCAAGGCGCCGGGACCCTGTCGTGGCGCGGACGGGGTCCCGGCGCCGGTCCGGTACGGCACCCGGCCCGCTGAACCCTTGCGCGGCGTGCGGCCCGGCGTCCCCGCACCGGGGCTCAGGGCGAGGTCTGGGCGGGCGCCAGTTCGCCGAGGGTGACGTCGACGGTCCTGGTCTCGCCGTTCCGGATGTACGTGACGGTGGTCTTGCTGCCCGGGCTGAGCGCGGCGAGAGCGGTGGTGAGCGCGTTCAGCGAGTCGACCTGGGTGTCGCCGATCTTGGTGATGACGTCCCCGACCTGGAGCCCCGCCGAGGCGGCCGCGCCGCCCGGGGTGACCGCCACGATGACCGCGCCGGTGGGCTGGAACTGCTGGTTGAAGCTGCTCCGGGCGGTGATGCCGAGCGCGGCCCGGCCGGAGTTGGTGACCTTGCCCTGCTTGATCAGCTGGTCGGCGATGTTGGTGATGGTGCTCGCCGGGATGGCGAAGCCGATGCCGGAGGCGGCCGCGCCGTTGGTCTGCGGCTCGGTCGCGGCGAGCGTGTTGATCCCGATCACCTTGCTGTCCAGGTCGGCCAGCGCGCCGCCGCTGTTGCCCGGGTTGATCGCCGCCGAGGTCTGCACCATGTTGCTGATCGTGGCGCCCGGCGACCCCGGGCCCTGGGGCTCGGCGACGGTCCGCCCGATGGCCGAGACGATGCCCTGGGTGACGCTGCTGGACAGGCCCAGCGGGCTGCCCATGGCGAGGGTGATCTGGCCGATCTGGACCTTGCTCGAATCGCCGAAGCTGGCCGGTTTGAGACCGCTCGGCGGGTTCTTCAGCCGGATGACCGCGAGGTCGGAGTCGGGGTAGCTGGCGACCAGGCCGGCGTCCAGCGCCGTGGTGCTGTTGGCGAGGGTCACCGTGAAGCCGGTCGCGGTGCCGACCACGTGGGCGTTGGTGACGATGTCGCCCTTGTCGTCGTAGACGATCCCGGACCCGAGGCTGTCGCCGGTGGTGATCTGCACCACGGAGGGCAGCACGTTGGCGATCACCGCCTGGTAGGCCTCCTGCAACTGGGTCCCGCCGTTCGTCGAGGCGGTCTGCGGGGAGCCGGCGGTCGTGGGCGAGGCGGTGGCGGCGAGGGTGGACGAGGAGGACGAGCCGCTGCTGCACCCGGCCGGCGCCAGCACGGCCACCAGTGCCACCGCCAGGACCCCCGGCAGCCGCCGGCCCCGCGCCCACGGCCCGATCGACCGCGGTCCGGCGGGCGGGGGGCTGGTGTGTTCCTTGTGACGGCGCACCTGGCTGCCTCCGATTCGTCACCGCGCCGAGCGGGCGCAGTCATGAGCGCACGGAAATCCTTGTCAGGTTTTCACCGTTTTGTCCGCCTTGTTACCCTGACTCGCCCGAACGTGGCGATCGAATCCGAACGCCTAGGATTCGGGCCATGACTTGGTTGATCACCGGCGGTGCCGGATACATCGGCGGACACGTCGTCCGACAGCTGCTCGACGCCGGGGAGCGCGTCGCTGTCCTGGACGACCTCAGCACCGGCGACGCCTCCCGGCTCCCGGCCGGCGTCCCCCTGATCGAGGGCTCCACCCTGGACCGCGCCGCCCTGGACGCCGCGATCCGCGAGCACGGCGTCGAGGGCATCCTGCACTTCGCCGCCAAGAAGCAGGTCGGCGAGTCCGTCGAGCAGCCGTTCCTGTACTACCGCGAGAACATGATCGGCCTCCAGACCGTCCTGGAGGCCGCCGCCGAGGGCGGGGTGAAGCGTTTCCTCTTCTCCTCCTCCGCCGCGGTCTACGGCATGCCGGACGTCGACCTGGTCACCGAGTCCACGCCCTGCGCCCCGATGAGCCCGTACGGCGAGACCAAGCTGGCCGGCGAGTGGCTGGTCGCCGCGGCCGGCAAGGCCCACGGCATGTCCACCGTGGCCCTGCGCTACTTCAACGTGGCCGGCGCCGCCTCCCCCGAGCTCTCCGACGCCGGGGTGTTCAACCTGATCCCGATGGTCTTCGAGCGGCTCACCGCCGGCGAGGCCCCGCGGATCTTCGGCGACGACTACCAGACCCCGGACGGCACCTGCGTCCGCGACTTCATCCACGTCTCCGACATCGCCTCGGCGCACGTCGCGGCCGCCAAGCGGATGGCCGCCGACCCGGCCGGCGCGACCTCCCTGGTGCTGAACATCGGCCGTGGCGAGGGCGTCAGCGTCAAGGAGATGCTGGAGGTGATCGGCAAGGTCACCGGCTACGACACCGCCGCCGAGGTGACCCCGCGCCGCCCCGGCGACCCGGCCCGGGTGGTGGCCTCCGCCGACCTGATCCACCGCGAGCTGGGCTGGACCGCCCGTCACGACGTGACGGAGATGGTCTCCTCCGCGTGGGACGGCTGGTGCAGCCGCCACCCCGGGGCCCGCAAGGCCTGATCCGGCCCGACCCGGCCGACCGGCCCGGCGGTGTCCGCCCCGCGCTTCAGCGGGCGGGCACCGCCGTGCCGTAGAAGGCGTCCAGCGCGTACACGCAGCGGTCCTTGGAGCCGACGAAGACCCGGCCGCCGACCGCCACCGGCGAGCCGGTGAGCTCGCCCTTGGTGCCGAGCTCCCAGCGCAGCTGACCGCTCGCCAGGTCCAGGGTGTGCAGCGAGTGGTCCCGGCTGCCCAGGTGGACCAGGCCGTCGGCCACCGCCGGGGAACCGACGATCTCGCCGCGGGCGGTGTAGCGCCAGCGCTCACGGCCGGTGGCCGCCTCGAAGGCGTACAGCACCTCGCCGTTGCCGACCAGCACCATGCCGTCCGAGACCACCACCGGGTCGGCGCCCTGGCGGCGGCCGGTCACCCCGCGCCAGCGGTCCAGGCCGGTGGCCGCGTCCAGCGCGTAGACCGTCCCCAGGTAGTCGGCCACGTAGACCGCGTCGGCGTCCAGGGCGGGCGGGGTGAACAGCACCACCGGGGCCTCGAAGCGCCAGCGCTCGGCCCCGCTGGCCGCGTCCAGCGCGTACACCCGGGTGCCGGCCGACACGTACAGCACGCCGCCGCGCTCGACCGGGTGCGAGGGCACGTCCTCGCCGACCTGGAAGGACCAGCGCAGGCCCGCGCCGCGCGGGTCGACGCAGCGCAGCCGACCACCGCCGTAGTAGTAGGCGGCGCCGCCCACCAGGACCGGTCCCGACTGGGGGTTCTCGTAGTCCTGCTGGGCGTCGTCGGCGCGCCACAGCTCGGCGCCGTTGGCGGCCGAGCGGAGCTGGACGCCGCCGCCCCTGATCCCGCAGCAGAGCACGCCCTCGGCGGCGGAGAGCGAGTACACCCAGCCGTCCAGCGAGGTGCGCCAGCGCTCGGTGCCGTCCGCGGCGTCCACCGTGTACAGGTGCGGGCCGTCCGCGGCGTGCACCCGGCCGGCGTCCACCGCGAGCGCCCAGGCGACGTCCCTGGTCTTGTAGCGGCGCTCGCCGGAGGTGATGTCCAGCGCGTGCACCTCGAAGCTGGAGACGAAGAGCGTGCCGTCGGCGACCACCGGGGTGCCCCAGACGTCGTTGGACATCCGGAACCGCCAGGGACGCCAGCGGGCGACCGGCGGGGGCGGCGGGGTGGGGGCCCGGCGGACCCAGTCCGTCGTGGCCGGGGCGGTGTTCGGGCCCGGCTGCTCGTACTCGGCCCGGGGCCCCGGACCTATCCGCACCGACGCGCCGGACAGCTGCACCTCGACGGAGCCGCCGGTCGGCGCCCGGTGCCGGTTCGGGGAGGCGATCTTCGCGGTCGGGATCTCGGCCTCGGAGGCCTGGCCCGGCCGCGGCAGGCTGTGCACCGGCCCGGCCGGCGACTGCGCGTGCCGCCCGCCCGGGTTGGTGCGCGGGTCGGCCGGTGCCGGGTGCTGCGGCGGGACGTGCGGGGGCGGCGCCTGCGGGTGCGGGGGCGGCTGGGGCGGCGCGGCCACCGGGCGCGGCGGCGGGGCGGCCGGGCGGCGGCCCCGCTTGCGCTCGATCAGCTCCAGCGCGTCGACCGGCAGCCAGTCCCCGGCCTCGCCGGAGGCGTCGTCCCGGGAGAAGAGGAGCGGGGCCAGCTCGGTCTGGATCTGCGCCGGGGTGGGCCGGCGCTCGGGGGCCTGCTGCATGCACGCGCGAACCAGGTCCATCAGCTCGGGCGGCATGCCGGTCAGGTCCGGCTCCTCGCGCAGCAGCTGGAACACCGTCTCGACCGGGTTGGTGCCCCGGTAGGGCGGGTGCCCGGTGGCGCAGAAGACCATCAGCGAGCCCAGCGAGAAGACGTCGCTGGCGCCCCGGACGGTCCGGCTGTCCCTGGCCTGCTCGGGGGACATGTAGGCGGGCGTGCCGACCGCGACGTTGGTCATGGTGAGCCGGGTGCTGGACACGCCGGCGGCGATGCCGAAGTCGATCACCTTCGGGCCGTCCTCGACCACCAGGACGTTGGAGGGCTTGAGGTCGCGGTGGATCAGCCCGGCCGCGTGGATGGACTGGAGGGCCTCCGCGATGCCGGCGACCAGCCAGCGGGTGGCCTCCACCGGCAGCGGGCCGCACTCCTCGACCAGGTCCTCCAGCGAGGGGGCCGGGATGTACGCGGTGGCCAGCCAGGGCACCCGGGCGTCCGCGTCGGCGTCCACCACGGCCGCGGTGTAGAAGCCGCCGACCGTCTTGGCCGCCTCGATCTCACGGGCGAAGCGGACCCGGAACAGCTCGTCCTCGGCCAGCTCACCCCGCACGGTCTTGATGGCCACCCGTCGCCCCGACGCGGAACGCGCCAGGTAGACCAGCCCCATCCCACCCGCGCCGAGCCGCCCCAGCACCTCGAAGGGCCCGATCCGCCTCGGATCGTGCGCCGTCAGCTGGTCCACTCCGCTGCCACCTCCCCGTTGTCCGCACCCGCCGCGTGGTGCCGGACCCGATTCTCCAATGCCGCCCCACGCATATCCAACCTCCCCCACCCGCCGGAACACGCCGTTCGGGCCCGGACGGCGCCCCGGACAGGCCCCTGACCAGCGAGGACGGAACGGCCGGATCCTGACGTCCGCTCCGGGGCGGCTTGCGCGCGGAGCCGCGGACCGTCCACTTCCGGACGACACCGCGATCCTCGGCCATCGTCACGCTCTGTCACTCGACCACCCCTCAGCGGACTCGCCGTCACGCTGTGAGGTCAAAAGCACACGGGGGGGCTTCAACAGGGGCTTCGAGGCCCGGTGAATATCCGTCCGAAGCGGTTCATGACGCTATAACCGACCCCCCGTGCGGAGTAATAGTCGCATCACCGAATCGCGCCAAGATCTTGCCACGGTAAGCTGACGGCATGACAGGACAAGTTCGCACCGTCGACGGTCGCGTCGCCGGGCGACGCGGACAGGAGACGCGGCAGAAGCTGCTCGATTGCCTCCGCGAGATGCTCAGCACGTCGCCCTATCGGGACGTCAAGGTCATCGACGTCGCCCGTATGGCGGGTACCTCCCCCGCGACCTTCTACCAGTACTTCCCGGATGTCGAGGGCGCTGTCCTCGAAATCGCCGAGGAAATGGCCAAGGACGCCGACCAGCTCAAAGAGCTGGTGGCCGGAAAGTCCTGGGCAGGGAAGTCCGGACCGACCACTTCGGAAGAACTGGTCGACGGATTCCTCGCCTTCTGGCGCAAGAACGACGCCATTCTCCGAGTGGTCACGCTCGGTGCCGCCGAAGGGGACAAGCGGTTCTTCAAGATCCGCATGACGGTCCTCAACGCGGTCGCCAAGCCGCTCGCCGAGGCCGTCAGGGAACTCCAGGCGAAGGGCCAGGCCGACAAGTCGCTCGACCCGAACGCCGTGGCCGGGGCCCTGGTCTCGCTGCTCGCTTCGGCGGCCGAGCACCAGAAGGCCTTCACCTCCTGGGGCGTCAAGGTCAAGGACCTCAAGCCCAACCTCGCTCCCCTGGTGTACCTGGGCGTCACCGGCAAGAAGGCGCCCAAGTAGGACCGTCCTCCGATCCACCATCCGCTCCGCGCGCAGCCCCGGCCTCCTGTCCGGGGTACGACGGACGGCGGCCGTGTCCTCGGGGGAGGTCCGCCGACGTACCGCACGCGCGCCAGACATGCCGGTGGGCGGGCACCCGTGACAGGGTGCCCGCCCACCGGCGTGTTCGGGTCCGGACGGCGCCGCGGCACCTCCGGGCGGCCCCACGGGGCCGCGCGGGGCCGTGGCGTCAGGGGCAGCGCACCACCTGGCCGGCGTAGGCCAGGCCGCCGCCGAAGCCGAAGAGCAGGACCGGGTCGCCGGGCGAGAGCTCGCCGCGCTCGACCAGCTTGGAGAAGGCGAGCGGGATCGAGGCGGCCGAGGTGTTGCCGGAGTGGACCACGTCCCGGGCCACCACCGCGTCCTCGCCGAGGCCCAGCTTGCCGGCGATCGCGTCGATGATCCGCAGGTTGGCCTGGTGCGGGACGAAGCCCTTCAGCTCGGACGGGTCGATCCCGGCCCGCTCGCAGGCCTGGCGGGCCAGCGGGGCGAGCTGGGTGGTGGCCCAGCGGAAGACCGACTGGCCCTGCTGGCTGATCACCGGGTCCCAGCCGGTGATCACCACGGCGTCACCCCGCTCCGGCTCCGAGCCCCAGACCACCGGCCCGATGCCGGGCTCGGCGCCGTCCTCCTGGGCCTCGACCACCGCGGCGCCCGCGCCGTCACCGAAGATCACGCAGGTGGAGCGGTCGGTCCAGTCGAGGGTGTCGGACATCCGCTCGGCGCCGATCACCACGGCCCGGCGGGCCGCGCCGGCCCGGATCGCGTGGTCGGCGGTGGCCAGGGCGTACGAGAAGCCGGAGCAGACCGTGTTGATGTCGTACGCGGCGGGCGAGCGCACGCCCAGCCGGGCGGCGACGGCCGCGGCGGTGTTGGGGCTGCGCTCGATCGCGGTGCAGGTGGCGACCACGACGAGGTCGATCTCCGCCGCCGTCCGGCCGCTGTTGGCGAGCGCCTTCTGGGCGGCCTCGGTGGCGAGGTCGACCAGGGTCTCGGCCTCGGCGATGTGCCGGGTGCGGATGCCCACGCGGGTGCGGATCCACTCGTCGTCCGTGTCGACCAGCGCCGCCAGGTCGTCGTTGGTGAGGACCTTGGGGGGCTGGTAGTGGCCGAGTGCCACAATGCGCGAACCGCTCATACTGCCATGGAACCGGGTTACCCGCTGGTCAGCATGGTATGACCGGTGACAGGATCCGCCCCCTCGATCTGTAGGAGGTCGACAAGGGCCCTTGCGGCGCCCGGGTTCCACGTACGCCGAGGTCAGGCGGCCAGAGTGGGTGCGTCGCCCATCACGATGACCGGGTGGGCCGCCGGGTCCAAGGTGCGGATCAGCTGGGCCATCTTGTCCTCGGGGATCGACACGCAGCCGTGGGTCGGGCCGTCGTGGTCCACGTGGAGCCAGATGCCGCCGCCCTTCTTGGGGCCCATCGGGCGGCGCGGGTCGAGCGGGGACTTGCCGGCGACACGGTTGTAGTTGATCGCGACCACGTAGTCGAAGGAGCCCTCCAGCTGGTCGCCGAAGAAGCCCGTGCCGGAGACCACGAAGCTCGGGTCCTTGTCGTACGGGAGCTTGCCGCCCGGATCCGCCTTGCGGCCGCCCGCGTCGGTGAGGCCGAAGACGCCGATCGGGCTGCGCAGGTCGCCCTCGTTGTGGTCGGCGGTCCAGCCGTTCTTGCCGTTGTGGCCCTGCCAGGTCTCGCCGGCCAGCCAGCGGCCCTCGGGGGTGCGGGTCCAGAGGGTGACGGTGTTCTTGTCGGTGTTCTTGTCCTGGCCGGAGGCGACCACGACCTGGGTGGTCTCGGCGGGGATCTTCGCGGTGAAGGTCGCGCCGAGGCCGGGTATCGCGGCGACCGAGCCGTCCGCGCGGGTCTGGCTGCGGTCCGCGGCCGGGGCGGCGGCCTTCCGGTCGGAGGCGGCCTGGACGGCCGCCGGGGCCGGCTGGTCGGGCTTGCTGACGCCCTCCGGTCCCGGGCCGTCGGCGGCAGCGATGCCGGGCTTGGCGTCGTCCTGGCCGACGGCGTACCAGCCCGCGGTGGCGGCGACCAGCAGGGCGGTGCCGGCCATCATGGCCTTGCCGTGACGTTTCTGCTTCGCCTTGCGCCGCCGTCCCCGGGCGGCCGCCCGGGAAGCCGGCGCGGGCGCGACGGGCGCGGCGGCGAGCACGACGGGCTCGGGCTCGTAGGAGACCGGCTCGTAGGAGACCGGCTGGTAGGCGGCCGGCTCGTGGGCGACGGGCTCGTGGGCGACGGGCGCCGCGGCGGGCTCCGCCTCGTGGTAGACGGACTCGGAGAACGGCTCGGCGACGGGCTCGGCCTGGTACGCCTGGTACTGCGGGTACGGCTGGCCGTACGCCTCGTAGTACCCGTCTGACGCCTGGCCGTACGGCTGGTACTGGCCGTAGTCCTCCTGCCGGACCGGCTGCTGGTACGGCGGGAAGCCCTCGTACTGCTGGTGCGGCATCAGGTCGACCGGCTCCTGCGACGGCTGGTGCGGCGGGTACGCGGTGGCACGATCAGAACCGGACATGCCTTCGATCCTGCCAAACGCCGTACCCGTTGGTAAACCCGGGCCTCGTGCGGAGGCCGTGAAGACAACCGCCGCCCCGGCCTTCGATCGGCCGGGGCGGCGGGTGGATCCGCGGGTGGGGCGGGTCAGAGGCGCATCGCCTGCGGGGACTCACGGCGCATCGGGTCCGGGCCGTCGTACTCGCGGATGATCTCGTAGCGGGTGTTGCGCTCCACCGGGCGGAAGCCGGCGTCGCGGATCAGCCCGAGCAGGTCGTCACGGCCGAGCTTGTTCGGGGTGCCGAAGTTGTCCGCGTCGTGGGTGATCTTGTACTCGACCACCGAGCCGTCCATGTCGTCCGCGCCGTGGCTGAGCGCCAGCTGGGCGGTGGTGACGCCGTGCATCACCCAGAAGACCTTGACGTGCGGGACGTTGTCGAAGAGCAGCCGGGAGACCGCGAAGGTCTTCAGCGCCTCGGCTCCGGTGGCCATCTCGGTACGGGCCATCAGCTTGTTGCGCACGACGCCGTCCTTGGAGTCGTGGAAGTCGTGCTGGTAGCGCAGCGGGATGAAGACCTGGAAGCCGCCGGTCTCGTCCTGGAGCTCGCGCAGCCGCAGCACGTGGTCCACCCGGTGGCGGGGCTCCTCGATGTGGCCGTACAGCATGGTGGCGGGCGTCTTGAGGCCCTTGCTGTGCGCGAGGCGGTGGATCCGCGACCAGTCCTCCCAGTGGGTGTCGTGGTCGACGATGTGCTGGCGGACCTCCCAGTCGAAGATCTCCGCGCCGCCGCCGGTCAGCGACTCCAGGCCGGCGTCGATCAGCTCGTCCATGATCTCGTCGGCGGACAGGCCGCTGATCTTCTCGAACCAGTGGATCTCGGTGGCGGTGAAGGCCTTCAGCGAGACGTTCGGCAGCGCCGCCTTCAGCTCCCGCAGCGAGCGCGGGTAGTAGCGCCACGGCAGGGTCGGGTGCAGGCCGTTCACGATGTGCAGCTCGGTGAGGGACTCGCTCTCCATCGCCTTGGCGAGGCGGACGGCCTCCTCGATGCGCATCGTGTACGCGTCCTTCTCGCCCGGCTTGCGCTGGAACGAGCAGTACGCGCAGGACGCGTTGCACACATTGGTCATGTTGAGGTGGCGGTTGACGTTGAAGTGGACGACGTCGCCGTTCTTCCGCGTCCGCACGTGGTGGGCCAGCCCGCCCAGCCAGGCCAGGTCGTCGCTCTCGTAGAGCGCGATCCCGTCCTCGCGGGTCAGCCGCTCACCCGCGTAGACCTTCGCCTCCAGCTCGCGCTTGAGCCCTGCGTCCATGCGGTGCCCCGCCTCCTCCGACATTCGGTTCCTTGCCGGAACGAGGTTACGCCTATGCCCGGAGCAGCTCGGCGAGCAGTGCCGGGTCGACGTTGCCGCCGCTGACCACGGCCGCCACCACCTGGCCCCCGGTCTCGGCGGCGCGGTGGAAGTAGGCGGCCGGGGCGACCGCCCCGGAGGGCTCGGCGACCAGCCGGCCGCGGCGGGCCAGCACGGCCACGGTGGCGCGGATCTCGTCCTCGGTGACGGTGACGATGTCGTCCACGTAGGCGGTGACGTGCTCGAACGGCAGCACGCCGAGCGACGGGGTGCGCAGCCCGTCCGCGATGGTCCGGTAGGTGTCGGCGACCGGCCACTCGACCAGGCGGCCGGCCCGCAGGCTGGCCCGGGCGTCGGCGGCCAGCTCGGGCTCGACGCCGATCACCCGGATGCCGGGGCGGGTGAGCTTGAGCGCGGCCGCCGTGCCGCCGATCAGGCCGCCGCCGCTGACCGGCACCAGGACGGTGTCCAGCTCGGCGGGGGCGTCCTCGGCGATCTCCAGGCCGACCGTGCCCTGCCCCGCGATGATGAACGGGTCGTCGTACGGGGGGACCCAGACGTAGCCGTGCCGCTCGGCCAGCTCGGCGGGCAGGGTGTCCCGCTCCTGCGGCGCGACCAGGATCACCTCGGCGCCGAACGAGCGGGTGGCCTCGACCTTCACCGCGGGCGAGGTGTCCGGCATCACGATCACGGCCTTGATGCCGAGCGTCCGGGCCGCGTACGCCACCGCCTGCGCGTGGTTGCCGCTGGACTGGGCGACCACGCCCCGGGCGCGCTCGTCCTCGGTGAGCGCGGCGAGCCGGTTGTAGGCGCCGCGGGTCTTGAAGGCCCCGGTCGGCTGGAGGTTCTCGGGCTTCAGCCAGAGCCGCCGCTCCCCCTCGGCCGCCCAGGGGGCGGGAACCAGCGGGGTGCGCACGGCGACCCCCGCGATCCGCTGCCGAGCCGAGCGCAGCTCCTCCAGTCCGACCAGTGCCATGCGTCACTCTCCTACAGGAGGAAGTTCACTCACCCGGTTCTCCCACTTCGTGGAGAGTACGACGGTGGTGCGGGTCCTGGCCACGCCCTTCGTGCCCGAGATCCGCTTGACCACCGACTCCAGGCCGGCCACGTCGGCCACCCTGACCTTGAGCATGTAGGAGTCGTCGCCGGCGATGAACCAGCAGTCCTCGACCTCGTTGAGGTCCTTCAGCCGGAACGCGACGTCCTCGTGGTCCGCCGCGTCGGTGAGTTGAAGGCCGATCAGGGCCGTGACGCCGAAGCCGAGCGATGCCGGGTTGACCGTCGCCCGGTAGCCGGTGATGACCCCGGCCTGCTCCAGGCGGTTGATCCGGTCCGTGACGCTCGGGCCGGAGAGCCCGACCAGGCGGCCCAACTCGGCGTAGGACGCGCGGCCGTTCTCCCGGAGCGCCTGGATGAGCTGTCTGTCCACCGTGTCCATATACCGTCCGCGTCCTTCCGAACCTCGCCAGACCCACAGATCATTATCCGGATTCAAAGGCGCCTCGCGCCGAACGACCCGGATATCGCAGAGAAGATACTCTCCCGCCCTCGGTCTCCTTACTCCCCCTCAGCCGCAGCGCCCTCGCCGTCGGCCGTCTTGCGGGCGGCCGCCCCCAACTCCCCTTCCCAGCGCAGGTACAGGGAATGCGGCACGTCGACGGCGTCCAGCACCCGTCCGGCCACGAAATCCACGAGTTCGCGCACGGTGGAGCCGCCGGCGTAGAAACCGGGTGAGGCGGGCAGGACGACCGCCCCCTGTGCGTCGAGCTCCACCAAGTGCTTCAACGTCACCCCGTTGAGTGGTGTCTCGCGCACGCAGACGACGAGCGGACGGCGCTCCTTGAGGGTGACGCTGGCGACGCGCTGCAGCAGGTCCTTGCTCAGGCCGAGCGCGATCCCGGCCACCGCGCCGGTGGTCGCGGGCACCACCAGCATGCCCTTGGCCGGGTACGAGCCGCTGGACGGGCCGGCCGCGAAGTCCCCGGCGGGCCAGTAGCGGACGTCGTCCAGCCCCCGGTCGCTCCCCAGCCAGGCGGCGAGGTCGGCACGCCAGTGGGCGTCCCGGAAGGAGATGCCGGTCTCGTCCAGGATGGTGAGCCGGGCGGCGCGGCTGACGATCAGGTCCACCGCCTCGCCGGCGGCCAGCAGCGCGCGGATCACCGAGGCCGCGTACGGCGTTCCCGACGCCCCGGAGACCCCGACCACCCACGGCTGACGCTTCGCAGTTCCCATGGGGCATTTCTATCCGGCCCCGTCCGCTCCGCTCACCAGGGCCCTCGCGGCGGGCCGGGTGACGCCGGGAACCGGGGGGTCCACGGGGTGGACGGGGACTGGGAGGATGGGCGCATGGCAGCGACCCTCGTCGACCTCACCCATCAGGTGACCACCGCGATGCCGGTCTACCCCGGCGATCCGGCCGTCCTGCTGGAGCCCGCGCTCACCACGGCCACCGCCGGGGTGAACGTGCTGGCCCTGCACCTCGGCTCGCAGTCCGGGACGCACGTGGACGCGCCGTACCACGTGGACGTCACCTGGCCGACCCTGGACGGGCTGCCGCTGGAGCGGTTCACCGGCCCGGCCGTGGTCGCCGACCTGCGCGGGCTGGAGCCCCGGACGGCCGTCACCCCCGAGCTGCTGGCGCCCACGCTGGAGCGGGCCGCCGAGGGCACCGTCCTGCTGCTGGCCACCGGCTGGGCCCGGCACTGGGGCACCGACGCCTACCTCGCCCACCCCAGCCTGACCCCGGCCGCCGCCGAGGCGATCGTCGCCGCCGGGGTGCGGACGGTCGGGGTGGACGCGCTCAGCGTCGACCCGACCCCCGACCCGGGCCCGGGCGATCCCGCGGTGGCCGCCCTGCTCGCCGACCTCACCGACGAGCACGACCACGGGACCGCCGACGAGCCCTCGCTCGCCGCGCACCGGGTGCTGCTGGGGGCGTCCGGCGGCGGGGTGATCGCCGAGAACCTGACCGACCTGCGGCCGCTGCTGGCCGCCCAGGAGGCCGGTCTGCCGGTGGAGGTCTCGCTGTTCCCGCTGCGGCTGGTCGCGGCGGACGGCGCGCCGGTGCGGGCGGTGGCCCGGCTGGGCTGACCGGGCGGTACGCCTTGCGGTACTTGGTCTAGACCATCCCCCGTCAACGCCAGTACGCTTTCCGGCCATGGCTGAGATCATCGGAGTGATCGAGCGACTCTGGCGCTACCCCGTGAAATCCGCCGGCGGCGAGCGGCTCGACTCCGTCGAGGTGGACGAGCGCGGCCTGGCCGGCGACCGCCTCTACGCCGTCCGCGACGCGGCCGGCAAGCTCGGCTCGGGCAAGAACACCCGCCGCTTCCGCCGGATGGACGGACTGCTCCGCCTCTCCGCCCGACTCGGCCACCGGATCGACGGACCGGAACTGTTCGACCCGCTCGGCCGCCCGGTCGACCGGCCGAACGCCTTCCTGCGCGCCTACCTCCAGCGCGAGGACGTCGAACTCGCCCGCGAGGACGCCGCCTCCCACTTCGACCGGCTGCCGGTCAGCGTGCTCAGCACCGCCACCCTGGACTGGGTCCGCGAGGCCGTCCCGTTCGCCGTGATCGACGAGCGCCGGTTCCGCCCCAACATCGTGCTGCGCACCCCGCCCGGCACCCCGCCGTTCGTCGAGGACGTCTGGCTCGGCCGTCAGGCGTCCGGCGAGGCCCCCGGCAGCGCCCGGCTCTCCTTCGTCGCGTCCAGCGAGCGCTGCGCGATGACCGGCGCCCCGCAGCCGGGGCTGCCGCACGCGCCGGAGATCCTCAAGGCCGTCGTGCACGCCCACGACGGCCTGCTCGACGCCCTCGCCGAGGTCGCCGCCCCGGGCCGCCTACGGGTCGGGGACCGGCTGCTCCTGGGCTGACGGGCGCCAGGCACTGCAGTCTGCCGATCACGGCCCTCCTCGGGGCGCGTTGCCGTCGCCCCCGGATTCTGCCGCCCCCGCCTCCGGGAGGGCGACCGCGCGCAGGTAGGCGCCGACGAAGATCTCCACGGTCTCGTCCATCGAGGGCAGCCCGGCGCCCGGCACGGGCTCCAGCACCGGCCGGATCAGGACGTGGTTGAGCAGCGGGCCGAGGAGCAGCTGGACCAGCACCGGGGTGGGCAGCGGTCTCAGCCGACCGGCCCGGACGTGCGGCCGCAGCAACCGGTCGAGACCGGCGAGCAGCCGCGGCAGGTTGGCGGCCATCACCCGGGCGGCGGGGCCGTCCGGCCGCCCGAGCAGGTCGGCGAAGACCGCCGGGACGATCCGCGGCTCGTGCGTGAAGGCCGCGACGAAGACGGCGTGCAGCGCCCGGACGGTGCCCTCCAGGTCCTCCGGCGGGTCCCCGGCGAGGGCCTCCAGGTCGGGCAGCGCGGAGTGCCGCTCGAAGACGGCGGCGAGCAGGCCGTCGCGGCCCTCGAAGACGGTGTGCAGGCTGGGCAGCGAGCAGTCGGCCCGGTCCGCCACCGCGTCCAGGGTGACCCCGGTCAGGCCGCGCTCGGCGACCAGCAGCGCCGCCGCCTCGATCGCGCGCTCGCGCACCGGCGGCCGCCCGCCCGGATCGGTCCCCGACTCCCGGACCGCCTCGTCCAGCGCCGCCCGGGAGCCGCCGAGCCTGCGCAGCAGCGTGCTGCGGGAGATCCCGGCCGTCGCGGCGATCGCCGTCAGCGGGACGTCGGCGACGTCCTGGCCCCGTTCCTTCGCCGCTGTGAGGGCGGCCGCCACCAGCTCCTTCATGTGAGGCATCGTACTACTTGACACCTGAGACGGTTCCAGAGACTCTATATGTGCAGGTTCCATACGGACGGTGATCATTCGAACACCGAAAGGGGAGAGCCATGAGCGTCGTGATCTCCGGAGGCGGGCCCGCCGGAATGATGCTGGGCCTGATGCTGGCGCGCGCCGGCGTCGAGGTGACCGTGCTGGAGAAGCACGGGGACTTCCTGCGCGACTTCCGCGGCGACACCGTCCACGCCTCCACCGTGCGGCTGATGGACGAGCTCGGCCTCGGCGAGAAGTTCGCCGCCCTGCCGCAGAGCCGCCTCGGCAACCTGGTGGTGCGGTCCCCCGGCGCCGGCCCCGTCGCGCTGAGCGCCTACGAGCGGCTGCGGCCCCCGTACAACTACATCGCCATGATCCCGCAGTGGGACCTGCTGAACTTCCTGGTCGCCGAGGCCCGGCGGGAGCCCACCTTCACCCTGCGGATGAACACCGAGGCGACCGGACTGCTCAGGGACGGCGCCCGGGTGGTCGGCGTCCGGTACCGCACCCGGGACGGCGAGGAGGGCGAGCTGCGCGCCGACCTCACCGTCGCCGCCGACGGTCGGCACTCCACCCTGCGCCGGGCGGCCGGCCTGACGCCCCGGGAGTTCCCGGTGCCCTTCGACGTCTGGTGGTTCCAGCTGCCCCGGCACCCCCACGAGCGCTCCGCGCCGCCCAACCTCGTCCCCGGCTTCGGACACGGCGACATCGCCCTCAGCCTCACCCGGGACGACTACTTCCAGATCGGCTACTTCCGGGCCAAGGGCTCCGACCCGCAGCTGCGCGCCGAGGGCATCGAGCGCTTCCGCGCCCGGATCGCCGCCCTGCTGCCCCAGTACGCCGACCGGGTCGACCGGCTGGCCGACCTCGACGACGTCCACCTGCTCGACGTCCGGCTCAACCGGCTGCACCGCTGGTACGCCGACGGGCTGCTGCTGATCGGCGACGCCGCCCACGCGATGTCCCCGGCCGGCGGGGTGGGCATCAACCTCGCCATCCAGGACGCCGTCGCCACCGCCGCCCTGCTCGCCGAACCGCTGCGCCACGGCCGCCCGACCACCGCCGCGCTCGCCCTGGTGCAGCGGCGCCGCCGGCGGCCGACGGTGATCATGCAGCGGATGCAGCGGGTCCTGCACGGCATCATGTTCGAGCCGGTGCTCAGCGGGCGCCGGGTCGGCCCGCCGCGGCGGCTGGTGCTGCTGGCCCGCTTCGCCCCCTGCTTCCGGCAGGCCCTGTCCCGCCTGATCGCCTTCGGCCCGCTCCCCGAGCACGCCCCGGCCTTCGCCCGGCGCGACGCCTGAACTTCACTCGATCGGGTGAGCTTGGCGGCGGAGGGGCGGCGTCTGTAGCAGGCTCCTCCTCGGATCTGACGACCCGCCAGTTCCGATGCCGACCCCACGGAGACCGCCATGACCGCCATCCCGACGAACCTCAAGTACACCGACGACCACGAGTGGGTGGAGACGCTGGGGAAGGACCGGGCCCGCGTCGGCATCACCGACTACGCCCAGAAGCAGCTCGGCGACATCGTCTTCGTCGAACTCCCCGAGGTGGGCGACAAGCTCGAAGCCGGCCGGGCCTTCGGCACGGTGGAGTCGGTCAAGTCGGTGAGCGAGCTCTACGCGCCGCTGTCCGGGACGGTCGCCGCGGTGAACACGGACCTGAACGACGAACCCGAGTCGGTCAACTCCGACCCGTACGGCGACGGCTGGATCATCGAGCTCACCCCGACCAGGGCCGACGAGCTGAAGGGCCTGCTCTCGGCCGCCCGGTACCAGGCCGTCGTCAGCGGGGAATAGCGGCCGCCCGCTCCCCGCGAACCGTCCGTTCGGGCGGGCGGATCGCGGGGAACGACCGTTGGCATGACGATCCCTCACCACCTGGTCGGCACCGGCGACCACCACGTCCTGGTCCTGCACGACTGGTTCGGCACCAGCGCGGGCTGGGGCCCGTTCCTCGACTACCTCGACGGCGGCGCCTTCCGCTACGCCTTCCTCGACTACCGCGGCTACGGGCGGCGCAAGGACGTCCCCGGCGCGTACACGCTCGCCGAGATCGCCTCCGACGCGCTCACCCTGGCCGACCAGCTCGGCTGGGACCGCTTCTCGCTGGTCGGCCACTCGATGGGCGGCAAGGCGGCCCAGCAGGTGCTCGCCGAGGCGCCGCTGCGGGTGCGCAAGCTCGTCGGCCTGGCCCCGGTGCCGGCCGGGCCGTACCCGCTGGACGAGGCCGGCGAGGCGCTGTTCCACGGCGCCGCCGGGGACCGGGAGAAGCGCTTCGCGATCCTGGACCTGGTCACCGGCCGGCGGGCCGGCCGGGTCTGGCTCGACCGCATGGTCGACCAGTCCCTGCGGCTGTCCACTCCCGAGGCCTTCGGCGGCTACGTCCGCGACTGGACGACGGCCGACCTGCTGCCCCGGATCGACCGCAACCCGGTGCCGGTCAAGGTGATCGTCGGCGAGCACGACCTCGCCCTCACCGCCGAGGTGATGCGCGGCACCTTCCTCAGCCACTACCCCAACGCCGAGCTGGAGGAGCTCCCCGGCAGCGGGCACTACCCGATGTACGAGGCCCCGGTGGCCCTGGCGGTGTCACTGGAGGACTTCCTGCACGACTGAGGCCGCCCCGGCCCGGACGCGGTCCCGCCCGGGCCACTGAGTGGCCCGGGCGGGACCGGGCGGGACCGGGCGGAGCGCCCCGTCCCCGGGATCAGATCCCGAGCCCGCGGACGACCAGGTCCACCAGGGCGAAGAAGAAGAGCGAGATCCCCACGAAGCCGTTCGTCTGGAAGAACGCCCGGTTGAGCTTCGAGAGGTCGTTCGGCTTCACGATGGTGTGCTCGTAGACGAACGCGCCGGCGACGACCGCCAGGCCGATCCAGAACGCCACCCCGGCGTCCGTCAGGACCGCGAACCAGCCCAGCAGGAGCGTCGTCAGGACGTGGCACACGCGCGCGCCCCGGATCGCCGCCGGCACTCCGAACCGCGCCGGCACCGCGCGCACGCCGTGCGCGCGGTCGGACTCGACGTCCTGGCAGGCGTAGACCAGGTCGAACCCGCCGATCCAGATGCCGACGGCCACGCCCAGCACCACCGCGTCCCAGGACCAGCTGCCCGTCACCGCGAGCCAGGCGCCGACCGGGCCCATCGCCTGGGCCAGGCCGAGGATCGCCTGCGGGAAGTCGGTGAACCGCTTGCCGTACGGGTAGACGACCATCGGCACCACGGCCACCGGCGCGAGCGCCAGGCAGAGCGGGTTGAGCATCGCGGCCGCGCCGAGGAAGACCACCAGCGCGACGGCCGAGCCGACGTACGCGGTCCTCAACGAGACCGCGCCGGTGACGAGTTCACGCGTGGCGGTCCGCGCGTTCCGGGCGTCGATCTCGCGGTCGATGATCCGGTTCGCGGCCATCGCGAAGGTGCGCAGCCCGACCATGCAGACCGTGACGATGAACAGTTCGCCCCAGTGCACCCGCTTGTCCGCGAGGAACATCGCCGTCAGCGCGGCGATGTAGGCGAAGGGCAGGGCGAAGACCGAGTGCTCGATCATCACCAGGCGCAGGAAGGCCTTCGTGCGCCCGGGGGTCTCGACGGCGGCCGTGCTCACAGTCCGTACTCCTTCCAGCGGCGCGACACCAGGGCGGCCGTGGCCGGGTCCGAGGACACCATCTCGGGCCAGCCGCCGTCCCGGGTGTAGCCCTCCTCGGGCAGCTTGCGGGTCGCGTCGATGCCGGCCTTGCCGCCCCAGAACTGCTGGTACGAGGCGTGGTCGAGGTGGTCGACCGGGCCCTCGACGACGGTGAGGTCGCGGCTGTAGTCGACGTTGCCGAAGGCCCGCCAGGCGACTTCCTGGTAGTCGTGCACGTCGCAGTCGGAGTCCACCACGATGATCAGCTTGGTCAGCGACATCATGTGCGCGCCCCAGATCGCGTGCATCGTCTTCTGGGCGTGCTTGGGGTACTTCTTGTCGATCGAGACGATCACGCAGTTGTGGAAGCCGCCGGCCTCGGGCAGGTCGTAGTCGACGATGTCCGGGATGATGATCTTCAGCAGCGGCAGGAAGAAGCGCTCGGTGAACTTGCCCAGCGGGCCGTCCTCCGTCGGCGGGCGGCCGACCACGATGGACTGGAGGATCGGCCGGCGGCGCATCGTCACGCAGTCGATCTTCAGCGCCGGGAACGGCTCCTGCGGGGTGTAGAAGCCGGTGTGGTCGCCGAACGGGCCCTCGGGGAGCATCTCGCCGGGCTCCAGCCAGCCCTCCAGGACCACCTCGGCGTCGGCCGGGACCTGGAGCGGCACGGTCTTGCAGTCGACCATCCGGACCCGCTCCCCGGCGATGAAGCCGGCGAAGAGGTACTCGTCGATGTCCCCGGGCAGCGGCGCGGTGGCCGCGTAGGTGACGGCGGGCGGGCAGCCGAAGGCGATCGCGACCGGGAGGCGCTCGCCGCGCCTGGCCGCGACGGCGTAGTGGTTGCGGCTGTCCTTGTGGATCTGCCAGTGCATGCCGATGGTGCGGCGGTCGTGCCGCTGGAGCCGGTAGAGGCCCAGGTTGCGGATGCCGCTGTCCGGGTCCTTGGTGTGGGTCAGGCCCAGGTTGAAGAAGGAGCCGCCGTCCAGCGGCCAGGTGAAGAGGGCGGGCAGCTCGTCCAGGTTGACGTCGTCACCGGTGAGCACGACCTCCTGCACCGGGGCGTCGCCGGACTTCACGTGCCGGGGCGGGACGTGCGCCATCGAGGCGAGCTTGCCGAAGGCGTCCCGGAAGCCGGTGAAGCCCTGCGGCAGCTCGGGCTTGAGCAGGCCGGCGATCTTCTCGGAGATGTCGTCCGGCCCCTTGAGGCCGAGCGCCTTGGCCAGCCGCCGCTCGGTGCCGAAGACGTTCATCGCCAGCGGCATCGACGAGCCCTTGACGTTCTCGAAGAGCAGCGCCGGGCCCTTGGCCTTCTGAACCCGGTCGACGATCTCGCCGATCTCCAGGTGCGGGTCCACCTCGGCCTTGATGCGCTTGAGGTCACCCTCGCGGTCGAGGGCGCGGAGAAACGAGCGGAGATCGTCGTATGCCATGCCTGTCAGTATCCGCCACCCGATAGCCTGGCTCGGTCAAGGGCCCCTGGTAGGCGCCCACCGCCGTCGTCGCCGGGGGGAGATCCCAGCCGTGCCGAGGATTCTTCTGACCATCATCCTTCCGCTCGCGCTCTGGGTCTGGGCGTTCGTGGACTGCCTGACCACCCCCGAGGACGAGGTGAAGCACCTGCCCAAGGTGGTCTGGGTGCTGATCGTGCTGCTCTTCCCGCCGCTGGGCCCGATCGCCTGGCTGATCGCCGGCAAGCAGCGCGGCTTCCTGCGGGCCGCGGCCGCCGGGGCCCGCTCCGGGTACCCGGCCGACGACCGCCCCGGCCGCCCCGGCGGGCGCCCGCTGGCCCCCGACGACGACCCCGAGTTCCTCGCCTCGTTGAAGAGGAACGACAAAGACCACGAGGACATGCTCAAGCAGTGGGAGGCCGATCTCCGTCGCCGCGAGCGGGATCTGCGCGACCGCGACGAACCCGAGGACGGCAGGAAGAGCTGATCACGGCAGGTCCGCACGCTCGCCCGGACAGCCCACCCCCAGCACACGGGGTGGGCTGCGGTGTTTTTGGCGCTTCCCTACGACTCGCGCCCCCCTCACCCCGGTGGCGGGCCCCCGGCGGCCGGGCTTGAGCGGACCTTGAGCGCGCCACAAGAGGACCGACTTACAGTACCGGGAGACGGCCCTGACCTGCGCTTTTCTTCATGCTCAGATCATCGGACCATCATCTGTTCGACAACCCCCGGTATCCAAGCGAACACCGAGCGCTCAGTGACCGAACCGACCGCTTCTGTGCAGGCCTGACAGCTAAACGAACCCGACCTTGTACGGAATCGACGCCGAAACCAGCGCACGGCCCCTCGTACAGTCATAAGTGAAGAAAGTGATTCGCAGCCGGGGGCACAGCAGACGTTGGCTGTCGGACAGTTCCCTCACCCTTGGAGTGGTTCGAGATGACGGTTGTGCATGAGGCGCCGGTCGACGGCGAGGTTCCCGAGATTCCGGCCGACGCCCGCGGGCGGGTCGCCGAGCTGCACGAGCTGCGCGAGAAGGTCCGCCGCGGCCCCAGCGAGAAGGCCACCGAGGCCCAGCACGCCAAGGGCAAGCTGACCGCCCGCGAGCGCATCGAGCTGCTGCTGGACGAGGGCTCCTTCCAGGAGGTCGAGCCGCTGCGCCGGCACCGCGCCCAGGGCTTCGGCCTGGAGGCCAAGAAGCCGCACACCGACGGCGTGATCGTCGGCTGGGGCACCGTGCACGGGCGCACCGTGTTCACCTACGCGCACGACTTCCGGATCTTCGGTGGCGCACTGGGCGAGGCCCACGCGCAGAAGATCCACAAGATCATGGACATGGCCATCGCGGCCGGCGCCCCGCTGGTCTCGCTGAACGACGGCGCCGGCGCCCGCATCCAGGAGGGCGTCACCGCCCTGGCCGGTTACGGCGGCATCTTCCAGCGCAACACCAAGGCCTCCGGCGTCATCCCGCAGATCTCGGTGATGCTCGGCCCGTGCGCCGGCGGCGCCGCGTACTCCCCCGCGCTGACCGACTTCGTCTTCATGGTCCGCGAGACCTCGCAGATGTTCATCACCGGCCCCGACGTGGTCCAGGCCGTGACCGGCGAGAAGATCACCCAGAACGGCCTCGGCGGCGCGGACGTCCACGCCGGCGTCTCCGGCGTCTCCCACTTCGTCTACGACGACGAGCAGTCCTGCATCGAGGAGGTCCGCTACCTCCTGTCGCTGCTCCCGCAGAACAACCGCGAGATGCCGCCCTCCGTCGTCAGCGACGACCCGGTCGAGCGCCGCAACGACAGCCTGCTGGACCTGGTGCCCGCCGACGGCAACCGCCCGTACGACATGCGCAAGGTCATCGAGGAGATCGTCGACCACGGCGAGTACCTGGAGGTCCACGAGCGCTGGGCCACCAACGTCCTGTGCGTGCTCGCCCGCGTCGACGGCCACGTCGTCGGCATCATCGCCAACCAGCCGCAGTCGCTGGCCGGCGTCCTGGACATCAACGCCAGCGAGAAGGCCGCGCGCTTCGTGCAGATGTGCGACGCCTTCAACATCCCGCTGGTCACCCTCCTCGACGTCCCCGGCTTCCTGCCCGGCGTCGACCAGGAGCACGGCGGCATCATCCGCCACGGCGCCAAGCTGCTCTACGCGTACTGCAACGCCACCGTGCCGCGCATCTCGCTCATCCTGCGCAAGGCCTACGGCGGCGCCTACATCGTGATGGACTCCCGCTCCATCGGCGCCGACCTGTCCTACGCCTGGCCGACCAACGAGATCGCGGTGATGGGTGCCGAGGGCGCCGCCAACGTCATCTTCCGCCGCGAGATCAACGCCGCCGAGGACCCGGACGCCATGCGCGCCCAGAAGATCAAGGAATACAAGAACGAGCTGATGCACCCGTACTACGCGGCCGAGCGCGGCCTCGTGGACGACGTCATCGACCCCGCCGAGACCCGCCAGGTGATCGCCTCCGCCCTGGCCATGCTCCGCACCAAGCACGCCGACCTGCCCAGCCGCAAGCACGGCAACCCGCCGATGTAGCGGAGCACACCACCGCACACGCAGCGCAGCCTTCCGTACCGGCACCCACCTCAGACCACAGCAACCGGGGGAGAAACCAGGACATGACCGCTTCCGCCGAACCCCTCGTCCGCATCGTCCGCGGCAGTCTCACCGACGAGGAACTCGCCGCCCTGACCGCCGTCCTCGCCGCGCGCGCCGCCGTCGCGCAGCAGGCCGCCGCCGCCGCGCCGATCGAGCCGATCGCCAGCTGGCAGCGCCTGGAGCGCCGCCCGGCGTACTACTCGCCGTTCAGCTGGCAGCAGGCCGCCTGACGGCCCACGGCCCGAGCCGACGGCCGGTCACCCCACCCGGGTGGCCGGCCGTCGGCGTTCGCCCGGGCCGGACCGGCGGCGCCACCGCGTGGTAGGCCGGGGCCGGAGGGGTCCGCGGCGGGCTCGGTAGGATGCGTACTGGACGGTACGCGTCCGCCACCGGGACCGCCCCCGTAGGATCGGCCGCTGCCGAGATCAGAACTTTCCAGGGAGGCTGCGATGGCCAGGCAGGCCCGCGCGCTGGCGACCCGCCAGGCGGTACTCGTCGCGGCGGCCGAGGTGTTCGACGAGCGGGGCTACGCCGCCGCCACCATGTCCGAGATCCTGGACCGCGCCGGCGTCACCAAGGGCGCGCTGTACTTCCACTTCCGCTCCAAGGAGGAGCTGGCGCTCGCCGTCATCGAGGGACAGGGCATCTTCATCTCCGGCTGGACACCGGCCTCGGACAGCCCGGTGCAGAACCTGATCGACCTCGCGTACGCCTTCGCCCGGGCGCTCCAGACCGACCCGCTGGTGCGCGGCAGCATCCGGCTGACCATCGAGCACGGCAGCTTCACCCAGCCGCAGCTCGCGGCCTACCAGGGCTGGATGGACATGGTCCGCGAGCTGCTGGCGGGCGCCCAGGAGGCCGGCGAGCTCCACCCGGGGATCGACGTGACCGCGGCCTCCGGGGTGATCACCGGGGCCGTCACCGGCATCCAGCTGAGCTCCCAGGTGCTGGCCGACCGGCAGGACCTGATCCAGCGGCTGGCCGACCTCTGGACGCTGCTGCTGCCCGGCCTGGTCCAGCCGCACGCGCTCGCCCGGCTGAGCGTCACCGAGCGCGGCTGAGCGGCGCCGGGCGGGCCTTCGCGGCGCTCGGCGCTGCCCGGCGGGATCGGGGCCGGCGGTCCGGAGCCGGCGGTCAGAGCCGGTAGCCCGCCCGCCGCTCCGCCGGCACCAGGGCCGGCAGCGCGGCCGTCCAGAGCCGGCTCACGTCCTCCGGCCCGGGCCGGCCGGCCTTCTCGCCCGCCAGCAGCACCTGGCCCGCCGCCACCGCGGTGAGCAGTTCGGCGGCGGTCCGCCGGTCCACCCCGGGGCACAGCTCCCCGGCGTCCGCGGCGCGGTCCAGCAGCCGGTGGACGACGGCGGCGAGGCCGCGCCAGGCGACCTCGGGGGCCACCGGAGCGGACCCGTCCACCCCCTCCTCGGCGCCGCCCCGGCGCGCGCCCGAGCGGCCCAGCCGGACGCCGGCCCGCACCACCACGTCCTCGCGCAGCAGCCGGGCCAGCTCGTGCGAGAAGTCGATCAGGCCCTGGAGCGCCGGGCCGTCGGCCCGCAGCGCGCTCAGCGCGGCCGAGCCGACCTCCCGCCCGGAGGCGCGCCGCACCCCGTCGGCGAGCGCCTGCTTGGAGACGAAGTGGAAGTACAGGGCGCCCTTGCTCACCCCGGCCCGGCGACTGATGTCGACCAGGCTGGCGGCCTCGAAGCCCACCCGCGCGAAGGTCTCGGCGGCGGCGAGCAGTACGGCCTGCCGGGTCCGCCCAGCCCGTTCCTGCTTGACCACTGGCCCCCTCCGGACTCGACCGGGCGCGATCCCCGCCCCACCCGGGCTGCTGTCGGCGCGGCCCCCGCGGGAGCGGCGCTCGCATGCGGACGGCATCTTCCGAAACCGCATGGTTGGTATCTAATCTAGCGCCTGCAGCGTGCTCGCCGTCCCCGCCGTCCAGCGGGTACGGGCCCCCACCGATGGTCCGAGACGCTCCGAACGGGCATTCCCCCAGTCCACGGGGCGGGTAGCGTGATCAGGCCGGCGAGTGCGGCCCGGGCACCCCCAGTCGCCGAACACAAACCGGGTGGTATGTATGTTTTGCTCGGACGGCCGTAGCGGCCGCTCCGACCGACACCCTGAAGCGGGGGCGCGTCATGCCATCGATCGTAGAGCCGGACCCGCTCGGCCCGTGCGCCCACCCCGGCCCGGGCAGCGGCGGCGGCTCCGACCTCTTCCACGACGGCCCCGCGACCGGCTACGACTTCCACGACCGGACCGTCTCCCGGCACCTGGTGCACCGCGCCTCGGTGTCCGAGGTCCTCCTCACCGGCTGGCAGGCCACCGGCCCGTACGACTTCCTGCTCGGCGCCCAGTGGCCCCGGCTGCACGGCTTCTACCGGCTGCCCGGGGACCGCTACCACGACCCGGTACTGCTGGCCGAAACGATCCGGCAGGCGGGGCTGCTGATCGGCCACGCCGGGTTCGGGGTGCCGCGCGGCCACCACTTCGTGATGGAGGACCTCTCCTACGCGCTCGACGGGCCCGGGCTGCCGGGCCTGGCCGTCAACGCCGGACCCGCCTCGCTGATGCTGGCCGTCGGCTGCGAGGACGTCCGGATCCGGCACGGCGAACTGGCCTCGCTGCGGGTGAGCGTCGACGTCACCCGGGACGGCCGGCCGGTCGGCCACGGCAGCGGCCGCCTGCGGGTGCTCTCCCCCGCCTCGTACGCCCGGCTGCGCGGCCCCGAACGGCGCGCCGCCCCGCCGCGGCAGCCGGCGCCGGCCGCGCCCCAGCTGGTCGGCCGCGCCCAGCCCGCGGACGTGGTGCTGAGCCCGACCGTCGCCCCGGACACCTGGCTGCTCCGGGCCGACGCCACCCACCCGGTGCTGTTCGACCACGAGTTGGACCACGTGCCCGAGATGCTGGTGGTGGAGGCCGCCCGGCAGGCCGCCCAGCGGCTGCGCCACCCCGAGCCGGTGGTGCCGGTCGAGTTGGTGACCTCCTTCGAGCACTGCATCGAACTGGACCGGCCCTGCTTCGTCCGGGCCGTCCCCGAGCCGGCCTCCGGGGCGACCGGGGCGGGCGGACGGCTGCCGGTACGGGTCCTGCTGGTCCAGGACGGCCGGACGGCGGCCGAGTGCGTGCTGCTCACCGCGCCGTTCGACGGGCCGGCCGAGAGTCCGACGGCGCCGGCCCGGCGGGACGCCTGCGAGGGCCGCCCCGCCACGCCGGACCTCGACGGCGCCCGGCTGCCGCTCGCGAGCTGACCCCCGTCAGGCGGCCATCAGGGCGGCCGGCCGGCCCGCGTGCATCACGCTGAGGTTGGTCGCCAGCCGGACCGGGTCCTGGGCCAGCCAGAGCCGCAGCGCCGCGCCCAGGGCGGCGCTGGCGGACTCGACCCGGACATCGGTGATCTGGGCGATCCGGGCCGCGCCGGGCACCAGCAGGTCGGCCAGCGGGGTCGGCAGCCAGACCGTCAGGGCGCACGGCGCGGGCACCACCAGCGCCCCCAGCAGCCGGTAGGCGTCCCCCGGCGCGCTGAGCGTGGGGATGATGTCCAGCAGCGCGTCGGACACCACCTCGGACACGTCGCTCCGGTGTCCCTGGGCGAGCCTGCGGAGCAGCATGCGCTCGGCGGCGGTGATTCGGACGGTCAGCATGACCTCGTCGCACTCCATTGCGCGATTTCCTCCTCAATTCCCTCTCGCGCCGACCGGCGGCCGGCACGCACTACCCCTGTCGCACCTCGGCCCGGCTACCTGTGGGAGAGAGCCGGGCCGGTGGGTGATCGTGTGCCCCGGTCAGATCCCCGCGTAGGAGTGCTTTCCGGTGACGAAGATGTTCACGCCGTAGTAGTTGAAGAGCCAGCAGGCGAACGCCGCCAGCGCCAGGTAGGCGGCCTTGCGGCCCTTCCAGCCGGCCGTCGCACGGGCGTGCAGGTAGCAGGCGTAGGCGACCCAGGTGATGAACGACCAGGTCTCCTTCGGGTCCCACTCCCAGTACTTGCCCCAGGCGGCCTCGGCCCAGATCGCGCCCGCGATGATGGTGAAGGTCCACAGCGGGAAGACCAGGGCGTTGATCCGGTAGGACAGCTTGTCGAAGGTGGACGCGGCGGGCAGCCGGCGCCAGATCGAGGCCGAGGTGCCCAGCGGGCCGGTGGTGAGGCCGGCCGCCATGCGCTTGTCGAAGGAGTCCTTGCCGAGGTACAGCAGCGTCGCGATGAACGCCGCGTAGAAGGCGCCGCCGCAGAAGATCGCGGTGGAGACGTGGATCGCCAGCCACGGTGAGTGCAGCGCCGGGACGAGCTGCTCGGAGTCCGTGTACAGCACCGTGGTGGCGATGCCGAGGGTCAGCAGCCCCGCGAGGACGACCGGCAGGCCGAGCCAGCGGACGTTCTTCTTCGCGGCCAGCAGCACCAGGTACGCCGCCGTCATGGCGAAGGCGAACGCGCACGAGAACTCGTACATGTTGCCCCACGGCCAGCGGGAGACCGACAGGCCGCGGGTGACGATCCCGCCCACGTGCAGCAGGGCCGCGAGCACGGTGAGCGAGATGGCGATCCGGCCGGCCAGGTCGGCCTTCTCGTTGGTGCCGGCCGCGCCCGGGCCGTCCACCTCGTCGGCGCCGCGCCCGCTGGTGACCACCGTCGCGCCCTCGCCCGCGACCGCGGTGCGGGTGAGCGTGGTGGTGCCGCCGCCGGCTTCCGCCACGGTGACCGTGACCTTCTTCGCGGCCTTGTCCGTGGCCTGCTGCTCGGCCGCGGCGACGGTCTCGGCGAGGCTGCCCGCCTGCTCCTTCGAGCGGACGGCGACGCCGCCCCTGCTGCCGAAGGTCCACTCGATCATGTGGGCGAACATGGCGAGGGTGTAGACCACCATCGCCGAATAGATCAGTTTGTTCGAGAGGTCGGCCAACTGTGGGTCGACCGCCGAGGCGAGTTGCACCGTCTACTCCTTGGAGTTCTGGTCGGCAGGGGCTGCGGGGTCCGGGGACGCCTTCGGGGCGGTGGGCTCCCCGGGCTCCTCGGGTACGTCCGTTTCGGTGGCGTCGTCCTCGGCCTCGGAGGCCGGGGCGTCGTCCTGGAGGTCGACCGCGAGCTCCGCCAGCTCCTCGGCGATCTTCGCCGACTCGCTGCGGGCCAGGCCGGCCAGCTCCACCTGGGTGCCGCCGCCGGGCAGGGCGACCGCCCGCACCCAGATCCGGCGGCGCTGGATGAACAGCGAGCCGATCAGGCCGAGGATCGCGAGCACGCCGCCGGCCAGGGCGATCTCGTTGCCCGGGCGGTGCGTGATGTTGAAGCTGGCCCACTGCTTGTAGCCCTCGAAGGTCACCGAGCCGTAGCCGTCGGGCAGCCCCCAGACCTGGCCGGGCTTGAGCCTGGCCTTGGCCGGCTGGCCGTCCTGGATCAGCTGGGTGAGCTTGCGGGTGTTGAGCTGGTAGACGTTCTGCGGCAGGCCGGAGTCGGTGCCGAGGTCGCCCGCGAAGGCGTTCAGCACCAGCTCGGGGGCGGCGTCGCCGGGGAAGAGCGAGACCGGGCCGGTGCCCTCGAAGCTCAGCGGGGCGGTCGGCAGGAAGAAGCCGGAGAAGCCCATCTGGGTCTTGTTGCCGTCGGGGCCCGCACCGTAGTCGGAGACCTTCACGACGCCGGTGGAGGTCAGGTTGCCGTCCTGCGGCAGGAACGGGACGGCGCCCTGGTAGACGACCTCGCCCTTGCCGTTCTTGACCGTGACGAACGGGGCGTAGCCGTGGCCGATCAGGTAGACCTTGCTGCCGCCGACCTCCAGCGGGTGGTTGACCTCGATGGTCGACTTCTTCAGCTTCGACTCGTCGCCGCCCTCGTAGTACTCGACGTTCGCGGTGAACTGCCGGGCGGCGCCGATCTGGTCGCCCTTCTCCTGGAACCTCGAGGTGAAGCCGTTCAGCTTCAGGTAGAAGGGGTCGAGGTCCTGGCTGCCGTAGAAGCGGGTGCCGGTGAAGTCGTCGAGCTGGGTGATGGTGTTGGAGTAGCCCTCGCCCTCGATCATCAGCTTGCCGCCGGTACCGGCGGCCAGGCTGGACCAGGCGAAGCCGCCGAGCAGCGCGAACAGCGACAGGTGGAACAGCAGGTTGCCGACCTCGCGCAGGTACCCCTTCTCGGCGGACACCGCGCCACCGGACAGGTGGGCGCGGAAGCCGCGCTTGCGCAGCAGCCGGTGCGCGGCGGCGTTCACCTTGTCGGCGTCCGCCGAGGTGCGCCAGGCCGCGTGCACCGGCATCCGGGTCAGGTTGCGCGGGGCGGCCGGCGGCTGGGCGCGCAGCACGCCGACGAACTGCCAGGTGCGCGGGACGATGCAGCCGGCCAGCGAGACGAACAGCAGGATGTAGATCGCGGAGAACCAGACCGAGCTGTAGACGTCGAACAGCTGGAGCTTCTCGTAGATCGGCGCGACGGTGGTGTGCTGCGCCTTCCAGGTCTGCACCTTGAACTGGTTCTGCCCGTTCTGCGGGATCAGCGAGCCGGGGATGGCGGCCAGCGACAGCAGGAAGAGCAGGATCAGGGCGACCCTCATCGAGGTCAGCTGGCGCCACATCCAGCGCGCCCAGCCGAACGCCCCTATGCCGGTCGGGCCCTCGGACTCGACCGGTGCGGTGCTGAGCCGCTCGGCGGCGCTGTCGTCCGGCGCCGGGGGCTGCTCGGTCTCGGTCGTGGTGTTGCTCACGGTCAGATTCCGATCTGGAAGTCGGCGGTCCAGGACTGCAGCTGGCTCATCATCGAGTCCCAGATCCCGGTGACGAGCAGCAGACCGACCGCGACGAGCATGCCGCCGCCGATCCTCATGACGAGCGGGTAGTGCCGCTTGACCCAGCCGAAGGCGCCCAGCGCCCGGCGGAACGCCACGGCGGCCAGGATGAACGGTACGCCGAGGCCCAGGCAGTAGAAGGTGGTCAGCAGCGCGCCACGCTGGGCGTCGGCCTGGTTGAGGGCCAGGTTCTGGACGGCGGTCAGGGTCGGGCCCATGCACGGGGTCCAGCCGACGCCGAAGACCACTCCGAGCATCGGGGCGCCCAGCAGGCCGACGGCCGGACGGCGGTGCGAGCGGACCTCGCGCATGCTCAGCCCGGGCACCAGGCCCATGAACGCCAGGCCCATCACCACGGTGAGCGAGCCCAGCACGATGCTGATGATCCGCTTGTAGTCCTGGAGCTCCTGGCCGAAGTAGCCAAACAGGGCACCGGTGGAGACGAACACCGCGGTGAAGCCGAGGATGAACAGCACGACGCCGAGCAGCATCCGGCCGCGCCGCGAGCCGCGGGCGTCCGCGAGGTCGGCGGCGGAGAAGCCGGTCACGTACGACAGGTAGCCCGGGACCAGCGGCAGCACGCACGGCGAGAAGAACGACGCCAGGCCCGCCACCAGCGCGACCGGGGCGGCGGCCAGCAGCGCGCCGCTCTGGACGGTCGAGGTGGCGTCGGCGAGGTGCAGCGGCGGCAGGCTCACTGCTTCTGCTCCGCGACCACCGGCTGGAGGATCGACTCCAGCGCGTCCTCGGTGGTGCCGCCGACGGCGCGGGCGGCCAGCTTGCCGTCCCGGTCGACGACCAGGGTGGTCGGGATGGACTGGGGGTTGAGGCTGCCCTTGGGGAACTTGAGCAGCTGGGTGCCGGCCGGGTCGAACAGGCTCGGGTAGGTGACGCCCTGCTCCTGCTCGAAGCGGAGGGCGTTCTGCTTCTCGGTGTCCCGGGTGTTGATGCCGAGGAACTGGACGCCCTGGTCCTTGTACTTCTCCGAGACGGCCTGGAGGCTCTTGGCCTCGGCCCGGCACGGGCCGCACCAGGAACCCCAGACGTTCAGCACGACGACCTTGCCCCGGTAGTCGGAGAGCTTGGCCGCGGTGCCCTCCAGGGTCTCCCCGGTGATGTCCGGCGCGTCCCCGCGCTTGCCCGCCTCCGCCTTCGACAGGTTGGTGCCCTTGACCGTGACGAAGCCGACCTGGCCCTCGCCGCTGCCCGACGAGCCCGAGGAGGTACAGCCGGTGAGGGCGAGCGCAGCGGCGGCGACGGTGGCGGCGGCTGCTGCGGCGACACGGGGACGGGGGCGCGTCATGGCAGACATGTGAAAAGTTTCGCATGGAGTTCCGGGCGGGTTCGCCGGGGTCCTGCCTTGCGCGTCGCACCCCCTCTGACCTGCGACGAAATCGGGTCACCCGGCGTTCGCCGGGTGACCCGAAGTCATACTTACGCGCCGTTTACGGAGGCTAGGCGCCGAAGCTCTTGCCCACCGGCTTGTCGCCCTTGCGGCCCTTGCCCACCAGGTGCGCGGGCAGCAGGTCGCGGGCCGGCTCGCGGTAGCCGACCGAGACGATCCTGTCGTCCTCGAAGGTGAAGCTGGTCAGCGAGGCCAGCGAGCACTGCCGGTTGCGCGGGTCGTGCCACAGCCGGCGGCGCTCGACGAAGGAGCGCAGGATCCAGATCGGCAGCTGGTGGCTGACGCAGACCGCCTCGTGCCCGCGGGCGGCGTCCCGGGCGGCGCCGAGCGCGCCCATCATCCGCACCACCTGGTCGAGGTACGGCTCGCCCCAGGAGGGCTTGAACGGGTTGGTGAGGTACTTCCAGTAGCCCGGGTTCCGCAGCGAACCGTCGCCGACCCCGAAGGTCTTGCCCTCGAAGACGTTCTCCGCCTCGATCAGCCGCTCGTCCGCCGCGACGGCCAGGCCGTGCGCCTCGGCGATCGGCGCGGCGGTCTCCTGGGCCCGCTCCAGCGGGGAGGCCACCACGTGGGTGACGTCCCGGTCGGCCAGGTCCTCGGCGACCCGCTCGGCCATCTTCCGGCCCAGCTCGGACAGGTGGTAGTCCGGCAGGCGCCCGTACAGGACGCCCTCCGGGTTGTGCACCTCGCCGTGCCGCATCACGTGGACGACGGTGATCTCTTTGGCGCTCACTTCTCGACTACTCCTGGAAATCGGGTACGGGCCGCGGCGGTCAGGCCGTGGCGGCGGCAGCGGCGCGCGCGGCGGCCGGCAGGGCGGCGGCGATCCGCTCGATCGCCCGCTCGTCGTGGGACGCCGAGACGAACCAGGACTCGAAGGCGGACGGCGGCAGGTAGACGCCCTCGGCCAGCATGGCGTGGAAGAAGGCGGTGAAACGGTACGCCTCCTGGGTCTTCGCCTCGTCGTAGTCGGTGACGGCGGCCTCGGTGAAGAACACCGAGAACATGTTCCCGGCGGTCTGCAGCCGGTGCGCCACGCCCTCCTTGGTGAGCGCGTCGGCGACCAGGCCGGAGACCTCGGCGGCGACCTTGTCCACCGTCGCGTACACCTCGTCGGTGCAGCCGCGCAGCTGGGCCAGGCCGGCCGCGGTGGCGATCGGGTTCCCGGACAGGGTGCCCGCCTGGTAGACCGGGCCGGCCGGGGCCAGGTGCGCCATCACGTCGGCGCGCCCGCCGAAGGCCGCGGCCGGGAAGCCGCCGCCCATGACCTTGCCGAAGGTCAGCAGGTCCGGCGCCCAGCCCTCGTTCGCCGCCTCCAGGCCGTACCAGCCGGCCTTGGAGACGCGGAAGCCGGTCATCACCTCGTCGGAGATGAACAGCGCGCCGTTCTCCCGGCAGAGCCGGGCCAGGCCGCCGTTGAATCCGGGCAGCGGCGGGACGACGCCCATGTTGCCGGGCGAGGCCTCGGTGATCACGCAGGCGATCTCGCCCGGGTGGGCGGCGAAGGCCCGCTCGACGGCGGCGAGGTCGTTGTAGGGCAGCACGATGGTGTCGCCGGCCTGGGCGCCGGTGACGCCCGGGGTGTCCGGCAGTCCGAAGGTGGCGACGCCGGAACCGGCGGCGGCCAGCAGCGCGTCCACGTGACCGTGGTAGCAGCCGGCGAACTTGACCACCTTCGCCCGGCCGGTGAAGCCGCGGGCCAGCCGGATCGCGGACATGGTGGCCTCGGTACCGGAGGAGACCAGCCGGACCTGCTCGACCGGGGCGACCCGGGCGACGATCTCCTCGGCCAGCTCGACCTCACCCTGGCCGGGGGTGCCGAAGGAGGTGCCCTTGGAGACGGCCTGCCGGACGGCGTCGATCACCGCGGGGTGCGCGTGGCCGAGGATCATCGGACCCCACGAGCACACCAGGTCGACGTACTCGCGGCCGTCGGCGTCGGTGAGGTAGGGGCCGGTGCCGGACACCATGAAGCGCGGCGTGCCGCCGACCGCGCGGAAGGCGCGCACCGGGGAGTTGACGCCGCCGGGCGTCACCACGGAGGCGCGGTCGAACAGCGACTGGGACTGGGGGGCTTCGTAGGGGTAGCTCACAAAAGACATGGTCTCAAATCGTGTCCTCACGCTCTGCATGTCCGACCCGATCATCTGGAACGATGATCCGGGCACCGTTGTCTGTACGGTTGTCCGTACAGCAGGGGCCGCTGACTGCACCGGACCGGGGACCAGTCAGACTGTGTACACAGAGTGCGCAGGGGCTCCGGTTTGTGCGCAGGGGTGTGGAGAGGACTGCCGCGTACCGCGAATGGGTACGGCGGCGCATGACGGGTAAGGAGCACGTCCGGTGGGCGCCGGATGTGCGGGGGTCTGTCGATTCCGGCGAATTCCGGTGAGGATGGTCCGAGTGTCCGAGGCGCAGGACGGCTACGACGAGGCCGCGGGGGGCTCCCGACGGCCCGCCGAGGCCGCACGCGGGGGTACGGGAGCGGGTACGGGAGCGGGTACGGGTCGTGGTCGGCGCGGGGGTGAGAGGCGGAGTGAGGGACGCGTGGGGGTGACCTACAAGTACTTCGGAGCCCCGGACCGCGCGACCGCCGCCAGGGTTCCCACCGCCCTCGGCCCGGGCGGACTCGGCCTGGACGCCGGCGAACTCGGCGCGCTGGGGCGGCTCGGCGACCTGATGGAGACCAGCGGCTCCCCCACCGGCCACCTCTCCACCAAGATCAAGCCGGAGACGATGAGCGCCATGGTGCTCACCGGCATCCAGGGCGTCCCGCTGCACCAGGTGCCGCCGCTGGAGCTGGTCGTCCTGCACCCCGACTACGCCGTCGTCCAGCTCCCCCACAACGTCGTCGAACCGCTGCGCAAGGCCGACGAGACCGAACTCGGCGCCGCCGCCTTCATCTGGTCCACCGTGCCGGACCGGCGCGGGCCGCGGGACGCCTTCGTGATCTACAGCATGCTGCACGAGTGGCAGGACTTCGCCAACCGGCTGCACGAGGCCGGGCACCAGCTGTACTGCCTGGTCTGGCCCTGACGCCCCGCCTCGACCCACTGCTCGAACACGGGTCGGGGACAAGCGAGTTGACCGCTCGCCAGTTCTGACGCCCGGTAGGCCCCGGCCGGGGCCTACCCCCGGGCACGGCGGGCACGGCGGACGGTGCGCTCGACCTCGACCGGCTCCGCGAGGTGGCCGTCCACCAGGTGGGCCAGGGCCGAGACGAACACCTCGCGCTCGGAGGCCGGCAGTGACTCCAGCAGCTCGCGGTGCACCCGGTCGGCGATCGCGGTGCCCCGCGCCACGGCCCGCTCGCCCTCCTCGGTGACGGACACGATCCGGGCCCGCCGGTCGGTCGCGGAGGGGCGGCGCTCGGCCAGGCCCGCCTTCTCCAGCTCGTCGACGGTGACCACCATGGTCGTCTTGTCCAGGTCCGCCAGCTCGGCCAGCTGGATCTGGGTGCGCTCGGCCTCCCGCGCGTGGAACAGCACGCAGTAGGCGCGCGGGGTGATCCCGAGCTCGGTGAAGGCGGCCGCCATCCGGGTGGCCAGCACGTGGCTCGCGTGGTCCATCAGCCCGGAGATGTCGCGGATCTGGCGCACGGGCGGCGGGGTCGTCGTCATGCGTCCGAGGTTAGCAACGGCCCGTCTGCTGCCGGATGATCCCGTTGCCAACCAACGCCGGGTCTACGGGATGCCCAACTCGAACAGCGCATACCCGGCGTACCAGCCCGCCGCGAGGACCGGCATCGCCAGCAGCCCGGCCAGCGAGGAGGTCCGCACCCGACGCAGCGCCACCGCCAGGCCGATGCAGAGCGGGAAGGCGGGCAGCAGGTAGCGCGAGATGTTGCCGAAGATCTGGTTGCTGCTCAGCGCGGTGGCGATGGTGAGCGCGGTGTAGACCCACAGCACCAGCGGCGGCCGGGTGCGCCAGAGCAGCACCAGCAGCCCGGGCAGGGCCATCAGCAGGGCGATCGCGATCAGGTCGGGGACGGGGTTGGACTGCCAGAAGGTCCAGTGACCGGTGATCACGTCCATGATCGTGCGCAGGGTGGAGGCGCCACCGTCGAAGTAGCGGTTCCAGGCGCCCTGCTGGAGCTTGAAGTAGCCGCCCCAGTCGCCCATCCGCCAGCCGACCCAGGCGATGTAGCCGATCAGGCCCCAGGGGGTGATCAGCATCGCGGTCAGCGGGCGGGCCACCCCGTCGGTGCGGCGGACCAGCGCGACCAGCGCGGCGATCGAGACGGCGGCGATCAGCGCGGCGGCGGTCGGCCGGTTGAGGCCCGCCACCAGCGCCAGCAGACCGGCCGCGAGCCAGCGGCGGGTCATCACGCAGTAGCAGGCCCAGGCGGACAGCGCCACGAACAGCGAGTCCGAGTAGACCGCCCACTCCACGCCGGACCCCGGGAACAGGCCCCAGAGCACCGCGGCGATCACGCCCGCCCGGTAGCCGCCGAGCCGCTCGGCGACCGCGAAGATCCCGGCCGCGGCGACCAGCGAGGCGAGCACCGAGACCACGATCCCGGAGCCGTACGGGCCGAGCCCGGTGACGGCTCCGACCAGCCGCATCAGCCAGGGGTAGAGCGGGAAGAAGGCGGCGGAGTTCTCGTAGTAGCTGGCCAGCGGGAAGCCGTGCAGCGGGATCAGCTGCGGGTCGTACCCGTTCTCGGCGATCCGCTGGTACCAGACGCCGTCCCAGGTGCCCAGCACGTCCCAGGCGTTGGCGCCGCCGCCGCGGCCCGGCTGCTTCTTCAGGTAGTCGCCGGTGTGCGAGAGCAGCAGCATGAAGACGGTCAGGCCGATGGCCTTGACCACCGCGTACGCGCCCAGCGCGGGCCCGAAGCGGTCCACCAGCGCCCCGAACCGCCCGGGCGCCCGGCCCGCGCGCTCCTCGGAGGCCTCCGCGCGCGCCGTCTCGGGCGCCGTCCCGGGCACGTCGGGCTGGGTGCTGGACGACTCGGTGCTCGATGCCGTGCTCATCTGGTCTGGGTACTCCCCGCCCCGCTCGTGGTCCGCGCGGCTCCGGCGCAACGATATTCCCGTGAGCCTACGGCACGCCTCCGAACCGGGAACCCCCTGGAGCCCCGGCCCGGGCGGGAACGGGGCCGCCGCCGCCCCGGGCGGGGACGGCGGCGGCCGGAGGATCCGGGGTGGATCAGCCGTGGACGTAGACGATGCCGAGCTTGGTCAGCTGCCAGAGCTGGCCGGCGGCACCGGTGTCGGTGGCGAGCTCGACGTAGGGGTTGCCCTTGGCGTCGAGGCTGCTGCCGACGGCCAGGACCCTGCTCTGGTCCTGGGAGTCGGCGATCTTGTAGCGGCCGTCGCCGGCCGGCTTGAACACCCAGCGCTGGTTGCCGCCGCCGTTGCAGCCCCACTGCTGGATCCGGGTGCCGGGGGCGGTGGAGGCAGCGTTGGCGTCCAGGCACATGTCGCGGTTGCCGCTGAAGTCGACCTCGTAGCTGCCGCCGGCCTTGGCCTCCAGGACGAAGGACTGGTTGAGCCCGCCGGTGGCCGGGTAGCTGATCGCGGCCCGCCCGTTGGTGGAGTCGCCGTAGCTGCCGCCGCCGGTGAGGTCGAGCGCGTTGCCGGTGGCCGCGTTGGTCAGCTGGTACCAGGAGCCGTCCTCGGGGACGTCGCCGAACGGCTTTCCGGGGCTGAGCGGCTGGATCGAGGTGGTGTTCTGCTGGTTGAGCGTGCAGTACGCCTGCGCCAGCTCGGGCCGGGAGTAGAACTGGCCGAGGCAGACGCCCTCACCGCGGTAGCCGGCCACCCGCAGGTGGTACGACTGGCGGACCATGTTCATGCACAGCCCGGGGATGCCGATCTGGGAGTCGCAGCCGTTGCGCACCCACTCGGAGAGGTTGATGACGTCCCCGTTGGTGTACTCGTACGGGGAGCTCGTCCACTCCGCGCAGACCTCGTGCCCGAAGGCGACCCGCCGCTGGTCCAGGTAGCGGACGCCGGGCACCTGCTCGGCCGCGCCGCGCAGCGCGTCGCTGAGGGTCGGCACCACCCAGTTGTGGCCCCAGGCGAGGTCCTCGGGGAAGGCCGGGCAGCCGTCGGCGACCTTGCCGACGTAGTCGTTGCGCCGGATGTCCGGGGTGATCGGGTTGAAGTACGACTGGTAGACCAGCTGGTACGAGGAGTCGGCGTAGCCGGCCCTGCGCATGGTCTGACGGATGTTCTGGAGCGCCGCGATCACCTTGGGCTGGACGCCCTTGGCGCGCCGGCGGATCTCGTCACTGCCGATGGTGTCCCGGCAGCCCTGGTCCTTGGGGATCGGGAAGTACTGCGCCAGGCAGTGCATCATGATGCCGCTGAAGTCGAAGTCGTCGTTGGCGCCGATGGTGACGACGACCATCTTGACGTCGTACTTCGCCGCCGTGTCGGCCAGCTTGACGTCCTGCTTGGGCTCGCCGAAGTCGCCGCTGCCCTGGCCGGTGATCTTGGCCAGCTCCGGGTCGCTGACCAGGTCGCCGGTCTGGGCGCCGGAGCAGGCGAGGTCGATCGGGGTGACCCCGGGGATGTCGGTGACGAAGATCTCCGACTTGGGGTGGCGGTGGCAGTAGTTGGTGGGGCTGTCCGTCTCCGGGAAGTAGCCGTCGTTGGTGTCGGTGCCGGCGCCCTCCCCGGAGATGGCGCTGTCGCCGAGGGCGACGATCGCGGCCGGACGGGTGGCCGCGGGCGCGGCCGGGGCGGGGTCGGCGAGGGCGGCGGGGGCGCCGGCCAGGCCGAGGGTGGCGAGGAGGGCTCCGGTGGCGAGCAGCGCGGCGCACCGGGACGCGCCCGTGCGCGTTCGCCGCGCCGCCGACAGTGGGGACCTGGTCACACGCGACTCCTTGCGGGGGTGGGGGACCGCCCTGGCGGGGAGCCGAGCGGTGCGGAGCAAGAGAGGAGCAGGAAAGGTGAGCAGGTCTCGCATTCTAGGAACTGACAAGTAACACAACAAGACTCGCGACACCGCCGGGAACTGACGGGCCGACGGACGCGCGGGCAAACGAAGAGCCGCCGCCCCGCGCCCCAGGAGGGAGGCGCGGAACGGCGGCTCGCCCGGCCGAACCGGGTGCGGGCTCAGCCCACGTTGGCGCACTTGTTGCCGAAGGCCGGGTTCAGCAGGCCGATGACGTCGATGGTGTTGCCGCACAGGTTGACCGGCAGGTGGACCGGGATCTGGATCTGGTTGCCAGAGACGACACCGGGGGAACCGGCGGCGACACCCTGCGCGCCGGAGCTGGCCATCGCGGTACCGGCGCCGGTGGCCACGATGCCCACCACGGCCGCGCCGACGGCGGCGGTCTTCTTGATGCTCATACGAGCCTCCTGACTGTTCGACAGATATGCACGGGGAGTGCGACATCAAGAACGAGACCCCACCAGACCGGTTGCGACGGGCCCCGCACTGTCACCCATCCGGCGCAATCACGTCGACGGCAGCGGCATTCGGGTGATGGACGGATCGGACCGTTTCCCCTCGGGCGGCGTCTCGTTCTCCCTGACGGAACCCGGTCTCCACGGCCCCCACGCGGCGGGCCTCCCAAACCCGGTGTCCGGCAACCCGTGCCGGAACACCTGACCGGAATTCCGCCTGGTCGCGCCTTCGTCCGAGCCTTTCCCGGCCGTGCGGGAATCGTTCCGACTGGCAATGCGACCCGGCAGCCGCAGCGACGCCCGAGCCATGGGCGGAACACGCCGGCGTGCGCCGACCGAGTGACAATCACGGCAATCCCTGAAGTCAGCGGGCGAGTATTCGTGCTCGCCCGGCTCCCGACATTTCCATTCCGTCGGGCAGAAATCGGAGGAATGACATGCGTAACCTCAAGAAGGCCGCCGCCCTGTCGCTGGCCGCCAGCGGCCTGGTGGTCGGTGCCGCCGGTGGCGCGTTCGCCAGCTCGGGTGCCGAGGGCGTCGCCGCCGGCTCCCCGGGTGTGCTCTCGGGCAACCAGATCCAGGTCCCGGTCCACCTGCCGATCAACCTGTGCGGCAACAGCATCAACATCATCGGCCTGCTGAACCCGGCGTTCGGCAACGAGTGCGCCAACATCGGCTGAACCCGCGGTCGCCGCACCGGCGACAGCTGATTCACCCGAGCCCGTTCCGCGCCCCGCAGCGCCGGGGCCCGGCACGCTCCCCCCGTGTGTGATCGAGGAGATCAACCCCCATGCAGAACATGAAGAAGGCCGCCGCCCTCTCCGCCGCCGCCGCCGGCCTGGTGCTGGGCGTGGCCGGCTCCGCCGCCGCCAACTCGACGGCCGAGGGCGTCGCCGCCGGCTCCCCCGGCGTCATCTCCGGCAACCAGATCCAGGTGCCGCTCGACGTCCCGATCAACCTGTGCGGCAACAGCATCAACATCGTCGGCCTGCTGAACCCGGCCTTCGGCAACACCTGCGCCAACGTGGAGCTGCCGCCGCCCGCCGACGACGACTGCTGATCCCCGATCGGCACGCGTTCCGGCCGTTCTGCCCCCCGACCAGCCGGCCGGGGGGCAGTTCGGCATCCCCGGACAGCCGTCCGGGCTCCCCGATCCACCGAAGGGTGATCACGATGGTTTCGAAGAAGAGCGCGGCCGCCCTGGCCGCCGCCGCGGGTGCCGCGGTGCTGCTCGGCGCCGGCACGGCGCAGGCCGCCACCGCGCCCGGCCAGGCGGCCCCCGGCCCGGCCACGCTGACCAAGACCGACGTCGGCCAAGCCCTGAACGGGACGACCACCGGCCTCGGCTACGGCATCGCGCCGATCAAGAGCCTGCGGCTGGACCCGTGGGCGAACTCCGCGGCCGACTTCCTCAACAACGGCGCGGCCCTCCAGCCGGACCAGGGCCTGCCCGAGATCGGCACCGGGACGCTGACCGGCCCGCTGAGCGCCGGCGGCGGTGTCAAGGACCTCCCGCTGGTCGGCGGGCTGACCGGGCTCCTCCCGGGCTGAGCCCCCTCCGGGCGTACGGGAGCCCGGCATCCCGCCGCGCGGTCGGGGTGCCGGGCTCCCGTACGCCCGCGGGCTAGGACCGGGTGAGGTCGGTCAGGCCGGTCTGCTCCACCACGCCGCCGGTCATCACGGTGGTGGTCCCGGCCAGGGCGCCCGCCGCATCGGTGAGGGAGAGCCGACTGTCCTCGCCGCCCAGGCTGGCCTTGGCCCCGGGGACCACCTGCACCGCGCCGGCGATCAGGCGGGGATCGATCTCGTCGACCTTCAGCCGGCCGTCGGCGAGCTGTCCGGCGCCGTCCCGGGCGAGGGCGAGCGGCTGGCCGAGGGTGAGCCCGGGGGTCTTGGCGTGCAGCGGCGCGGCCGGGGCGTCCAGCAGCACCTTGCCGAGGTCGGCGCTCTGGTCGACCAGCGGGAGCGGCAGCTCGGCGTTGGCGCTCGGGCCGACCTTGCCGGTGCTCAGCTGGGGGACGATCTGCTCCGGGAGCAGCTGGCCGCCGGTGCTGGTGGTCGGGCCCGGCACCGGCGGCATCAGCAGCGAGGTCGGGATGCCGGCCGTGAGGCGGCTGCCCAGCGGGGCGAGCGGGACCTCCGCCGGGACCTGCTGGGTGGCCAGCGCGTCCTCCAGCGCGCCGACCTGGTCGAGAGCGGCGGGGGCGGCGGCGGAAGCCGCTCCCTGGGAGGCGAGCACACCGGCACCGACCGCCAGCAGCATCGCGCCGGCCCGCTTGGAGAACTTCATGCTTTTCACCGTTCTGCTGTCCGTACTGGAGATCACTGGAAGGGCTGCGGGGGCGCAGCCGGAAAGCGATCTGCTCAACGAGTGAGTGGGAGCACGGATTGCACCGGTTAACCGGTTCGGGTTAATAATCCGACCGGATTCCCGTCGCCGCCGCGCCTCCGGGACTCTTTTCAAGAATCCCCGTAACCTTCCGTGCCGTCGTTCTTTGATCTGGACGTCAGTGACTGCAGACCGGGTCTGAGCGTTCTCAGCGTTGTACGCACGGAATCCAAAGAGCATTTCAGAGAGGGATCTCGCCATGATCCAGAAGTCCTTCGCCGCCGCCGGCCTGGCCGTCGCCGCGCTGGCCGGTGCCGCCGCGCCCGCCTACGCCATCGGTGACGCGGACGGCGCCGCCGCCTCGATCGAGGGCAACGGCGGCACCAACTTCACCGGCACGGTCGGCAACAACAGCCCGAACTTCCACTTCCTGGACAACCCGAACATCTGCCTGCCGGAGATCCACAACATCGCCGTCGGCGTGCTCGGCGTGGCAGTCCCGGTCGAGGTCCCGGTCGCCAACACCGGTGGCAAGCAGTACTGCACCATCGGCCAGGGCACCCAGAGCCAGGGCGACGGCGGCGTGTCCCACCTGATCGGCTGACGGCTCCCCGCTCTGCTCTCCCTGTACCACCCCTCTGATCCACCCCACGAATCGCTCCCCGATTCACCCCGAGAGGAAAACCGGAAATGATCAAGAAGACCCTCACCGCGGCCGGCCTGGCCGCCGCCGCGCTCGCGATGTCCGCGGGCTCGGCCTCCGCCATCGTCGACTCGGACGGCGCCGCCACCTCCGTCCAGGGCAACGGCGGCACCAACCACACCGGCACCACGGGCAACGGCAGCCCGAACAGCCACGTTCTGGACAACCCGAACATCTGCCTGCCGGAGATCCACAACATCGCCGTCGCCGTCATCGGCGTCGCGGTCCCGGTCGAGGTGCCGATCCTGAACAGCACCCCGAAGCAGATCTGCGACGTGGGCCAGAACACCCAGTCCTCGGGCGACGCGGGTGTCTCGCACCTGATCGGCTGATCACGGGGCATGGCACGGACGGAGGGCCCGGGGAGGAACATCTCCCCGGGCCCTCCGGGCTGTGCGGACGAAGTGTCCGGCCGGCCGCGGCAGCGCGGTCCGGACGGGTGAGCGGCGGTCCGGACCGGCGCACGGGGCGCCGGACCGGGACGCCGGATGTGATCACGTGTCAGAGCGCCCCGCGGGGGCGCTCCGAGAGAGAGGGCAGTTCCATGAAGAGCAAGCTGGCCAAGGCCGCCCTGACCGCCGCCGCCGCTCTGGCGCTCGCGGGTGCCGCCACCCCGGCCTTCGCCCACGTCGGCGTCGCCGGTGGCGGCGAGATCGTCGCGTCCGCCGACCAGCCGTTCCTGGCCGGGGAGGGCTTCGGTCTCGCCCACGCCGGGGACACCGCCGCCGGCGGCTTCGGTGGCGGCGCCGCCACCGCGACCGACCTGGTCGGCGGCGGCGTCGGCTTCGCCCACGCCGGCGACGTCGGCATCTAGCCGGAGACCCGGAAGGCCGGGCCGCTCCCCGACGGGAGCGGCCCGGCCTTCCGGCGTACGGGGTCCGCTACTTCAGCATCGCGGCGGCTTCGAGGGCCCAGTAGGTGAGGATCTGCTCGGCGCCCGCGCGGCGGATCGAGGTGAGCGTCTCCATGATCATCCGCTCCCGGTCGATCCAGCCGTTCGCGGCGGCCGCCTCGACCATCGCGTACTCCCCGGACACCTGGTACGCGGAGACCGGCACCGGGGAGGCGTCGGCGACCTGGCGCAGGACGTCCAGGTAGGCCATGGCCGGCTTGACCATCACCATGTCCGCGCCCTCGGCGAGGTCCTGCGCCAGCTCGCGCAGCGACTCGCGGGCGTTGGCCGGGTCCTGCTGGTACGTCTTGCGGTCGCCCTTGAGCGAGGAGCCGACGGCCTCGCGGAACGGGCCGTAGAAGGCCGAGGCGTACTTGGCGGTGTAGGCGAGGATGCCCACGTCCTGGTGCCCGGCCTCGTCCAGCGCCCGGCGGATCACGGCGATCTGGCCGTCCATCATGCCGGACGGGCCGACCAGGTGGACGCCGGCGTCGGCCTGTACCCGGGCCATCTCGGCGTAGCGCTCCAGGGTGGCGTCGTTGTCGACGCTGCCGTCGGCGGCCAGCACGCCGCAGTGGCCGTGGTCGGTGTACTCGTCCAGGCAGAGGTCCGACATGACCACCAGGGAGTCGCCGACCTCGGAGACCACGTCCCGGATCGCCTGCTGGAGGATGCCGTCCGGGTTGGTGCCCTCGCTGCCGATCGCGTCCTGCACCTCGGGGACGCCGAACAGCATGAGGCCGCCCAGACCCGCCTCGGCCGCGTCCACCGCGGCCTTGCGCAGGGTGTCGCGGGTGTGCTGGACCACGCCCGGCATCGAGGTCACCGGGACGGGCTCGCTGACGCCCTCGCGGACGAACAGCGGCAGGATCAGCTCCGCCGGGTGCAGCCGGGTCTCGGCCACCAGGCGGCGCATCGCCGGGCTCTGTCGCAGTCGGCGCGGGCGTACGTACGGGAATTCAGCGGACACGGCTTCTCTCTCCGAACGGTTGTGCAGTACCGGGGGCGACGGTCGGCCGCCCCCGGCCGTGAGGGGTGTCAGCGGGCCTTGCGGCGGGAGCCGGGACGGCGCTCGCTGGGCCGGTAGACCGGCTCACCGGCGGCCGTCGCGGTGTCGCGCCGCTTGGCCCCGAAGTCTGCCAGCGCCTGGGCCAGCGCGGCCGCCGACGGCGCCGGGGCCATCACGTCGACCCGCAGGCCGTGCTCCTCGGCGGTCTTGGCGGTGGCCGGGCCGATGCAGGCGATGACGGTGACGTTGTGCGGCTTGCCCGCGATGCCGACCAGGTTCCGGACGGTCGAGGACGAGGTGAACAGCACCGCGTCGAAGCCGCCGCCCTTGATCGCCTCGCGGGTCTCGGCCGGCGGCGGCGAGGCGCGCACCGTCCGGTACGCCGTCACGTCGTCGACCTCCCAGCCCAGCTCGACCAGGCCGGCCACCAGGGTCTCGGTGGCGATGTCGGCGCGCGGCAGCAGCACCCGGTCGATCGGGTCGAAGACCGGGTCGTACGGCGGCCAGTCCTCCAGCAGGCCGGCCGCGGACTGCTCGCCGGAGGGCACCAGGTCCGGCTTCACGCCGAAGTCCACCAGCGCCTGCGCGGTGGTCTCGCCGACCGCCGCGACCTTGATCCCGGCGAACGCGCGGGCGTCCAGGCCGTACTCCTCGAACTTCTCCCGGACGGCGCGCACCGCGTTCACCGAGGTGAACGCGATCCACTCGTAGCGACCGGTGACCAGGCCCTTGATGGCCCGCTCCATCTGCTGCGGGGTGCGCGGCGGCTCGACCGCGATGGTCGGCACCTCCTGCGGCACCGCGCCGTACGAGCGCAGCTGCTCCGACAGGCCGGTGGCCTGCTCCTTGGTGCGCGGCACGAGGACGTTCCAGCCGAACAGCGGCTTGGTCTCGAACCACGAGTGCGAGGCCCGGTGGGCGACCTGCTCGCCCACCACGGCTATCACCGAGGTGGCCGGGTCGACCGGGGCGGAGACCGGCGAGGGCAGCACCCGGGCGGCCTTCAGGTCGGCCGCGATGCCGGACAGCGTGGAGGTGAAGGTCCGCTGGCGGGTGGTGGTGCCGGAGAGCGTGGCGCTCAGCGCCGACTCCGGCTTGCGGCCGCCCGCGACCAGGGCCGCGGCGGTGGCGGGCAGCTGGCCCAGGGTGGTGCGGACCACCAGGGTGGTCTCCGGCACCCCCAGGTCCACCGGGCCGCCGGCCAGCAGCGCGGCGCCGTCCACGAAGCGCACGTCGGTGCCGGAGCCGGCCCGCAGCGGGACGCCCGCGTACGCCGGGACACCGACGGACTGGGCGACGCCCGGGATCACCTCGAACGGGATCCCGTCGCCCGCGCAGCTGAGCATCTCCTCGGCGGCGCAGCCGTCCAGGCCGGGGTCGCCGTCGACGGTGCGGACCACGTGCTTGCCGGAGCGGACGGCCTCGGCGACCAGCTTGGCCAGGTCGAAGTCGGCGCCCTCGGCGACCGGGGCGTGCACCAGCACGCCGGCCGGACAGTGGCTGCGCACGGCGGCGGCGGTCAGCGGGTCCGCGACCAGCACGTCGGCGGTGGACAGCACCTCGACCGCGCGCAGGGTCAGCAGGCCCGGGTCCCCGGGGCCCGCGCCCAGGAAGGTGCACCGTCCGGTGGCGGGCTGTCCCGCCGGGAACAGGGCGTCGGTGGCGGCGGTGGGGCTCATCGGGCTCGCTCCCCCATCAGGGCGGCCGCGCCCGCGGCGAGCAGCCGGTCAGCCAGCGCGCGGCCGAGGGCCGCCGCCTGCTGCTCGGCGTTCTCGTCGAGGACGATCGGACCGTTGGCGGACATCTTCAGCAGGGCGGTTCCGTCGGGGTCGCCGACCACGCCGTCCAGCCGCAGTTCGTTCTCCCGGCCCCAGGTGGCCAGCGCGGCCACCGGTGCCGAGCAGCCGGCCTCCAGGGTGGCCAGCAGGGCGCGCTCGGCGGCCACGGCGACCCGGGTGGGGGCGTGGTCCAGCGCCGCGAGCGCGGCGGTCAGCTCGGTGTCGGCGACGGTGCACTCGATCGCGAGCGCGCCCTGGCCGGGAGCCGGGATCATCACCTCGGTGTCGAGGTGCTGGGATATCTCGGCGCTGCGGCCGAGCCGGTTCAGGCCGGCCGTGGCCAGCACCACCGCGTCCAGCTCGCCGTTGGTCACGAAGCCGATCCGGGTGTCCACGTTGCCGCGGATCGCGACGGTCTCCAGCTGGGCGCCGCGGGCGGCGGCCCAGGCGTTCAGCTGCGCCATCCGGCGGGGCGAACCGGTGCCGATCCGGGCCGGACGGCCGGCGCCGGCCAGCTTCTCCACCAGCTCGTCCAGGGCCAGGCCCTCGACCGCGACCAGGGCGTCCCGGACGTCCTCCCGCTCGGGGACGGCGGCCAGCGCCAGGCCCTCGGGGGCGGCGGTGGGCAGGTCCTTGAGCGAGTGCACGGCGAAGTCGATCCGGCCCTCCAGCAGCGCGTCGCGCAGCGCGGAGACGAACACCCCGGTGCCGCCGATCTGCGCCAGCGACTCCCGGGAGGTGTCGCCGTAGGTGGTGATCTCGACCAGCTCGACGGGGCGCCCGGTGACCCTGGTCACCTCGCGGGCCACCATGCCCGACTGCGCCATGGCGAGGGCGCTGCGCCGGGTGCCGAGCCGCAGGGCCGCGGTGGCCGAGGGCTGCTCCGTGATCGGTTGACCATTCATGAGGTGATCGTCCCGGTGGTACTCGTGGGATGGCTGACGGTTCATCTGGTGCCCCCGGCCGAGGGCTGGGGCGCGCCGCCGACGGGCGTGCCCGACACGGCGTGCACGGCCGCCGGGTCGAGGTCGAACAGTTCCCGCAGCGCCTCCGCGTAGGAGGCGCCGCCGGGCTCGGCGGCCAGCTGCTTCACCCGGACGGTCGGGGCGTGCAGCAGCTTGTCGACGACGCGGCGGACGGTCTGGGTGATCTCGGCGCGCGAGCGCTCGTCCAGATCGGGCAGCCGGGAGTCCAGCCGGCTCAGCTCGGCGGCGACCACGTCGGAGGCCATCGAGCGCAGCGCGACCACGGTCGGCGCGATCCGGGCGGCCCGCTGGGCGGCGCCGAAGGCGGTCACCTCGTCGGAGACGATCCGGGTGACCTGGTCGACGTCGCCGGCGCCGGGGCTGGCGGCGTGCGCGTGGGAGAGGCTCTCCAGGTCGACCAGCAGGGCGCCGGGCAGCTCGTGCACGGTGTGGTCGACGTCGCGCGGCATGGCCAGGTCGAGCAGGGCGAGCGGCTCGGGCGACCTGCGGGAGGCGACCGCGGCGGCCACGTCCTCGGCCTTGATCACCACGCCGGCCGCGCCGGTGCAGGAGATCACCAGGTCCACGTCGGCGAGCGCCTCCGGCACCTTGGCGAGGTCCAGGACCCGGGCCACGTCCGGGCCGAGGATCTCGACCAGCCGCTCGGCGCGGGCCGGGGTCCGGTTGGCGATCAGCAGGTCGGTCACACCGGAGCGGACCAGGGTGGCGGCGGCCAGCGAGCTCATCGAGCCGGCGCCGACCACCAGCGCGCGCTTGCCGGCGATCTCGCCCGCGCCCGCCGCGACCTGCTCCAGGCCGAAGGTGACCAGCGACTGGCCGGCCTTGTCGATGCCGGTCTCGCTGTGCGCCCGCTTGCCGACCCGCAGCGCCTGCTGGAACAGCTCGTTCAGGCCGCGCCCGGCGGTGTGCTCGTCCTGGGCCTTGGCCAGCGCGTCGCGCAGCTGGCCGAGGATCTGGCCCTCGCCGACCACCATCGAGTCCAGGCCGCAGGCCACCGAGAACAGGTGGTGGACGGCGCGGTCCTCGTAGTGGACGTACAGGTGGGAGGTCAGCTCCTCCAGGTCCACCCCGCTGTGGTGGGCCAGCAACAGCGACAGCTCGGCGACGCCGGCGTGGAACTTGTCCACGTCCGCGTACAGCTCGATCCGGTTGCAGGTGTTCAGCAGCGCGGCCTCGCCCACCGTCGCGGTGGCGGCCGCGTCGTGCAGCAGCCGGGTCGGTACGTCACCCGTCAGCGCGGCGCGCTCCAGCACCCCGACCGGGGCCGTGCGATGGCTCAGCCCTACGACGAGAAGGCTCATGCCCGCCCCCCACAGCTCTCGGTGTTCATGCGGGCATCACCGCGGAGAGATCCCCGTCGCCGCCCGTGGCGGACTTTCCCTTGGCCTGCTCGGCCTGGTCCTTGGCCGTCGACTCGACGGCACCCCGGGCCTTGCCGCTGCCACCGGCCGCGCGGCGCAGCTTGGCGGCGGCCGCCCGGACCGGACCGGGGGCGCGGTCCAGCACCGACTCGGCGCGGTCGTCCGGCTCCTCGCCGGCCTTGCGCTGCTCGTGGAAGGCGAGGATCTGGAGCTCGATGGAGAGGTCCACCTTGCGCACGTCCACGCCGTCCGGGACGGTCAGCACGGTCGGGGCGAAGTTCAGGATGCTGGTGACGCCGGCCTCCACCAGCCGGTCGCAGACCTGCTGGGCGGCGCCGGGCGGGGTGGTGATCACGCCGATGGAGACGTGCTGGCTCTCGACGATCGACTCCAGCTCGTCCATGTGCCGCACCGGGAGTCCGGCCGCGGTGGAACCGACCACGTGGGGATCGGCGTCCAACAGGGCGGCCACCCGGAAACCGCGGGAGGCGAACCCGCCGTAGTTGGCGAGCGCGTGGCCGAGGTTCCCGATGCCGACGATGACGACCGGCCAGTCCTGGGTCAGACCGAGCTCACGGGAGATCTGGTAGACGAGGTACTCGACGTCGTAGCCGACGCCGCGGGTGCCGTAGGAGCCGAGGTAGGAGAAGTCCTTGCGCAGCTTGGCCGAGTTCACGCCGGCCGCGGCGGCCAGCTCCTCGGAGGAGACGGTCGGCACCGAGCGCTCGGAGAGCGCGGTGAGGGCCCGCAGATAGAGGGGCAGGCGGGCGACCGTCGCCTCCGGGATGCCCCGGGCACGCGACGGTCGGCGCGCGGCGCCCTGGTCGGGCGTCTGCGAACTGCTCTGTGGTGATCGGCCGATTGCCACGGTGCTCCTGTGGGTGAAGCTGGGCTTTGGCAGCCAGGCTATGCGTTTGTGAACGTGTGCACAAAGATGGTGTCCGTTTTGTCCCCGCACAGTGATGCGCATCACGCCATCGAACCCATAGCACCGGAGTGGGTCAGCAGCACCTCCGGGGCCTCGGAATCCGGCAGCCAGGGGCCGTACGGGGTCTCCCGGCGCAGCAGTGGGACGGCGGCCGCGGACGGGCGGGAGCGGGCCCGCCCCAGCCGGGGCCAGGGCACCCGGGCGGCCTCGCGCAGGGGGCCGGTCCAGTCGTCCGGCGGGCAGGACGGCGCGTCCAGGCAGTGCCGCAGCAGTTCGGCGGTCACCCGGGCGTCACCCAGCGCGGTGTGCGCCGGGTACCAGCCGAGGCCGGCCGCCTCCGCGCAGGCCGCCAGGCCGTGGCCGCGGGCCTGAGGCAGGTGGGCGCGGGCCAGCCGCATCGTGCACAGCAGCGGGACGGGCGGCAGCGGCACCCCGATCCGGGCGAACTCGCGATCGAGGAAGAGGTGGTCACAGCTGACGTGGTGGCCGACCAGCACCCGGCCGGCCAGCAGCTCCAGCAGCCGCGGGGCGATCTCACGGAACCGCGGGGCACCCTCGACGTCGCACTGCCGTATCCGGTGCACATGGGTCGGGCCGACCGGGCCCAGCGGATCCAGCAGGGTGGCGAACTCCCCCTCGGGGCGCAGCCGCTCGTCGAGCAGCACCACCGCGACCTCGACCACCCGGTGCCGCCACGGGCTGCGTCCTGTCGCCTCCACGTCCACCACGGCGAAGCCCCGGGGGCTCCCGGACGGGACTCCGGGCGTGCCTGGGACGGGACCGGGAAGCATGGCGCACTCCTCGTGTGCTCAGCCCCCCACGGGCGCAAACGCGTTCGATCGTAAGCCGACCAGCCCGCCCCGCCCCAGGCCGCAGCGGCGTGTCTTTGGCAACGATTCGGCGAACCGACCCCGCCGTTCGGCGGGGGGTCGGTGTACGGACGAACGACGGGTCAGAAGCCGCTCAGCCGCCCAGCGCGGTGCGCAGCCGGCGCTCGTCGACCCGCCAGAAGTCGTGCTGGCGGCCGTCGATCAGCGTGACCGGAATCTGCTCCCAGTAGCGGCGGTACAGCTCCTCGTCCTGGGTGATGTCCCGCTCCTCGAAGGACGCGCCCAGCTCCCCCGTCACCCGGAGGATCACCTCGCGCGCCTCGTCGCACAGGTGGCAGCCGGGCCTGCCGACCAGGGTCACGGTCCGGTCCGCGGGCCGGGGGCTCTTACGTCGCAGCAGTGGGCTCACCGTCCCATTCTCCGCCATCGCCCCCACCCACCCCGGGGGCCGGCACCCGGTGGAGCTGTTCACCTCGCGGGCACGGCTCCGTCACGGTCGCCACGCGGCCGGCTGGCTATCCTCGATGACATGGCCGTGCTCAGAAGGCTCACCCAGGCAAGGCGTTCCAGCAGCGAGCGGAGCGCCCTGGCCGGCGAAGCCGCGGCCGAGGCGGCCGAGGCCGCGCTGCGGGCCGAGCCCGGGCCGGCCTCCGCCGGGGAGCCGGAGGGCGGCGCCGGGACGGAAGGCGCCGGGACGGAAGCACCGGCCGCGGGCAAGTCCGGCAAGACCCCCAAGGCCCCGGCCGGGAACCACACCCCGGACCAGGACGACCCCCGCGCCGCCGCCTTCTTCGACTGCGACAACACCATCCTGCGCGGCGCCGCGATCTTCTACCTCGGCGTCGGCCTCTACCGCCGCGGCTTCCTCACCCGCCGCGACATCGCCCGCTTCGCCTGGCAGCAGGCCTGGTTCCGGCTGCACGGCGCCGAGGACCCGGAGCACATCTCGGACGCCAAGCAGTCCGCCCTCGGCATCGTGGCCGGCAAGCCCACCGCCGACCTGGAGGCGATCTGCGAGGAGATCTTCGAGGACGTCGTGGCGGACAAGATCTGGCCGGGCACCCGCGCCCTGGTCCAGATGCACCTGGACGCCGGCCAGCGGGTCTGGCTGGTCACCGCCGCCCCGCTGGAGGTGGCCCGGATCATCGCCCGGCGGCTCGGCATGACCGGCGCGCTGGGCACCGTCGCCGAGGCCACGGACGGCCACTACACCGGCCGGCTGGTCGGCGACCTGCTGCACGGTCCGGCCAAGGCCGCCGCCGTCCGCGCGCTGGCCCGGCGCGAGCGCCTCGACCTCGACCGCTGCGCCGCCTACAGCGACTCGGCCAACGACATCCCGATGCTCTCGTTGGTCGGCCACCCGTACGTGGTGAACCCGGACGGCGCGCTGCGGCGCCACGCCCGCGCCCAGGGGTGGCGGGTGCGGGACTTCCGGACCGGACGCAAGGCGGCCCGGGTGGGGCTGCCGGCGGCGGCCGCGCTCGGGGTGCTGGCCGGCGCGACGGCGGCCGGGGTGGCGCTGAACCGACGGCGGCGGCGCGGCTGAGACCGCCCGAAGACCTCCCGAAGGCCGTCCGGTAGCCGTCCGGTGGCCGTCCGGGAGGGCTCGCCCTGGCGAGTGAGCGGGCGTCAACAGGGCCTCTGACCTGGCCCCTCTTACGGGCGAACTCCCCCGTACCGCACGGCAGTCCGGGCCGTCTGCACGAACCTGTCGCCGGGTGACCGGTTCTGATCGTTCGCCAGGCCGGGAAAGTCGGGGATTGCCGAGCCCCAAGGCTGGGAAACCGCCCCTCCGGCCGCCGAATTGGTCACCCTGGGCGCCCGTTCGATCACGTTGAGCCGGATGAACGATGACAGCTCCGGTCGCTATCAGCCGAATATGCACAACAAATGGATCCCAAACGACCACTTCGACCACACGGTGTAGCTGTCATTGCACAAAGCGTTATTCTCTCCTGGATGCACGCCACCACGCGTCCCGCTCGAACGGACGCCGCGGGGGTGCTCTCCGCGCAGGCGGAGGTGATCCGTCCACAGTTCTGCCTCTGGGAGTCCCGTGTACCCACCCGTCCGGAACGACGCGCCTGCACCCTCCCGCCCGTCGTCCGCGCCCCTGCGCCCCCGCACCGGCCTGCGCGGCCGGCCGACCGTCGAGCGGCAGATCTCCACCGGCCTGGACCTGTTGCGCACCCTGCTCCGCACCCAGCTCCCCACCTCGCCCCAACTGGCGCTCGCCGGAGGGTCGTTCGGCCAGTCAGCGGCAGCCGGCCCGGCGCTGCGCACCACCGCCGCGGGCTCGGCCGGCACCGGCTCACGCGGCCGCACCGGCAGTGCCGGGGCCGGCCGGGGCCGCACCCGGACCGCGCCCAGCCCCGGCTACGAGACCGAGCACAACCCGATCATGGAGCTGGTCGAGCGGGCCCAGGCCGGAGAGAGCGAGGCCTTCGGCCGGCTCTACGACCACTACGCGGACACCGTCTACCGGTACATCTACTACCGGGTCGGCAGCCGGGCCACCGCCGAGGACCTCACCAGCGAGACCTTCCTGCGCGCCCTGCGCCGGATCGGCACCTTCACCTGGCAGGGCCGGGACTTCGGTGCCTGGCTGGTCACCATCGCCCGCAACCTGGTCGCCGACCACTTCAAGTCCAGCCGCTTCCGGCTGGAGGTCACCACCGGCGAGATGCTCGACTCCAACGAGTGCGAGCGCAGCCCGGAGGAGTCGGTGCTGGAGTCGCTCTCCAACGCCGCCCTGCTGGACGCGGTGCGCCGGCTCAACCCGCAGCAGCAGGAGTGCGTCACCCTGCGCTTCCTGCAGGGGCTCTCGGTGGCCGAGACGGCCCGGATCATGGGCAAGAACGAGGGCGCCATCAAGACCCTCCAGTACCGCGCCGTCCGCACCCTGGCCCGGTTGCTCCCGCCCGACGCGCGATGAGCCGCGCCGAGGACGGCCCCTGCGCCATACGCCCTACCGGGCCGTCATCGTTCGCGCCCGGCCGACACGTCAGGGTGAACGGTCGGTCCGATGATCAGCCGTGCGTAACCGACCGCCCGCACCGCTCGTTTTCCAGCGTGCAAGCCCCCACCAGGCGTACGGTCAAGTCGAATTGCGGCCTATCACCCGATGGAGTGGCTTTGGCCAGCCGGGGCAACCGTCCGGCAGGCCGGGGTGTCGACAACGACGAAGGGAGGTGTGGCCCGTGACGGCAAACGTGCTTGAGCACCGGCGGGCGAAGGCCTTCGCCGAGGCGCTGGAGGCCCACCAGGCGGAGCAACGCGCTGCGGCCAACACCGAATCGGACAACGCCGCTGTCACCGGCGCCGGTCCGGTCGCGATGGCCGAACTGGTCGGTCTGACCGATGCGCTGGGGGCGCTGCCCGGGCCGGTGCTGGACCGGGAGGTCCGTACGGTCCAACGCGCCCAGCTGATGGCCGCGTTCGAGCAGGCCTTCGCCGGCGGGACGGGCACCGCGGTGCCCCGCCAGCGCCGCCACCGGGCGATCCGGTCGGCACCGCGCGGCCGCTGGAGCCGCCGGTTCGCGATCGGCGGGCTGGTCGCCGGGCTCGCCGTCGGCAGCCTGGCCGGCGCCGCCGCGGCCAGCTCCAACGCCGTCCCCGGGGACACGCTGTACGGCCTCAAACGCGGACTGGAGGGCCTCCGGCTCGACCTCGCGGGCTCCGACTCCGAACGCGGCGAACTGCTGCTCGACAACGCGGCCACCCGGCTCGGCGAGGCCAAGACGCTGGTCGGCCGCACCGGCCCGGCCGGCGCCCTCAGCCCGGCCACCGTCGAACAGGTCCGCCGCGCCCTGGACGACATGCACGCCGACGCCCTCAAGGGCCGCGAGCTGCTGCGCTCGGTCTACCGCAGCAACGGCTCCCTCGACCCGATGCGGGCCCTGGCCGGCTTCGCCCACGACGAGGACGGCCGGTGGAGCGAGCTGCAGGGCAAGCTGCCCGTCCAGCTCACCCGGCAGGCCGACCTGGTGAACCGGCTCTTCGACGACATAAGCGAGGACGTCGCGCCCCTGCGCCTGGTCCTGCCCCCCGCCCAGGGCGGCGGCGCGACCGGCACCGGAGCGGGCGACGGCTCGTCCCACTCGACCGGCGGTTCCCCGGCCGGCTCCCCGGCGGCCGGCTCCGGCACCACGGCCGGCACCGACCAGGCCCCGGGCTCCGGCGCCGCCGGCAACCGCCCCGGCGCCACCGAGCACCCCCCGGCCTACCCCGGCTCCGGCGCCTCCGGCAACGGCGGCAAGGGCGGCGTCCTGCCGGACAGCCTGCCCAGCAGCGCCCCGGACGCCGTCAACGGCCTGGTCGGCGGTCTCACCAACGGCCTCACCGGCACCAAGCCCTCGCCGAGCGCCGACGCGGCCCAGCCGCAGGCGCCGCAGCAGGCCACGCCCAGCGCCCCGAACGCGGCCCAGCCGCAGGGCGTCGAGGTGCCGCCGCTGCTCCCGGACCTGCTGCCCGGTCTGCGGATCCTGGGCGGCTGACAGCAGGGCGGTGGGGGCCCGGCGGAGTGCGATATCCGCCGGGCCCTCGCCGTGTCCGGGCCCGGTCCGGGCGACGCCGCCCGGCGGGGTCCGTCAGAAGAACACCGAGCGCCGCTGCACCAGCAGCTGGTAGAGGCTGTGCTGGATGGTCTCGCGCACCTCGTCGGCCAGGTCGAAGACCAGCATCGGGTCGTCCGCCGCCTCGGCCGGGTAGGCGTCGGTGGCGATCGGCTCGCCGAAGCGGATCGTCCACTTGGTCGGCAGCGGCAGCATCCCGAGCGGGCCCAGCCAGGGGAAGGTCGGGGTGATCGGCACGTAGGGCAGGCCCAGCAGCCGGGCCAGCGTCTTCACGTTGCCGATCATCGGGTAGGTCTCCTCGGCCCCGACGATCGAGCAGGGCACGATCGGCACCCGCGCCCGCAGCGCGGAGGCGACGAAACCGCCGCGGCCGAACCGCTGGAGCTTGTAGCGCTCGGAGAACGGCTTGCCGATGCCCTTGAAGCCCTCCGGCCAGACCCCGACCACCTCGCCGCGCTCCAGCAGGGCCTGGGCGTCCTCGTTGCAGGCCAGCGTGTGGCCGGCCTTGCGGGCCAGCTCGTTGATCCCGGGCAGCACGAAGACCAGGTCGGCGGCGAGCATCCGCAGGTGTCGCCGGGCGGGGTGGTGGTCGTGGATGACCACCTGGGTCATCAGGGCGTCCAGCGGGATCGTCCCGGAGTGGTTGGCGACGACCAGCGCACCGCCCTCGGCCGGGATGTTCTCCACGCCCTGGACGTCGATCCGGAAGTACTTCTCGGCCAGCGGGCGCAGCAGCGAGAGCAGCACCTCCTCGGTGAGCTCCCGGTCGAAGCCGAACTCGTCCACCTCGTAGTCGCCGGTCACCCGGCGGCGCAGGAAGGCCAGCCCCTCGGCGGCGCGGCCCTCCCAGCCCTTGCCGAACAGCCGGGTGGCGACCGGGCCGAGCGGGCCGGACAGTGCCCCGCCGACGGCCTCGGCGAGCCGGTCGGCCGGTTTCGGCCCCTCGGGTGACGTCCAGCTGGGGGCGGACTCGATCGGGATGACCCTGGCCTCGCCCGGCGCGTTCTCGGCTGCGGCACTCATCGCGGGTTCAGCTCCTCGGTCGGCGGGGACGGTTCGGCGGGGCGTCCGGTCCGGTGGCGGGCCCCGCGGCCCGCTCCGGGCCGAGCAGGGCGGTCAGCCGGTCGGCGACGGTGGCCAGCCGCTCGGGCGGCAGCAGGCCGGGGCCGCGGGCGGCGGCGAAGTCGGCGAAGGCCTCCGGCGTGCTGAACGCCGGACGGTAGCCGAAGGTGTCGCGCAGCCGCGCGGTGTCCACCACCCGGCCGTGGGTGAGCAGCCGCAGCTGCTCGGGCGAGACGTCCACCAGCCGGCTCTGCCGGGCGAGCACGGCCATCCAGCTGACGGCGGGCAGCAGCAGCGGCAGGGTGGGCCGGCCGAGCCGGCGGGCGCACTGGGAGAGCAGCAGGACGCCCTCCCCCGCCACGTTGAAGGTCCCGGTGTTGACGGTGCCCGGCGCGGGCTCGTCGGCGGCCCGGCAGAGCACCGCGACGGCGTCGTCCTCGTGCACGAACTGCAGCCGCGGGTCGTAGCCGAGGACGGTCGGCAGCACGGGCAGGGCGAAGTACTCGCTGAGCGGGGTGTCCGCGTCCGGGCCGACGATGTTGGCGAAGCGCAGCACCGTCACCGCGACGTCCGGGCGGCGGCGGGCGAAGCCGCGCACGTAGCCCTCGACCTCCGACGCGTCCTTGGCGAAGCCGCCGCCGGGCGGGTCCTTGGGCTGCATCCGCTCGCTGAACACCGCCGGGTCGCGGGGCGCGGAGCCGTAGACCCCGGTGGTGGACTTCACCACCAGCCGGCGCACCCCGGGGGCCTTCTGGCAGGCGCCGAGCAGCTGCATGGTGCCGATCACGTTGGACTCCTTCACCGCGGAGCGGTTGGTGGAGCCCAGGCCGGTGGCGCTGACGCTGAGGTGCACCACGGTGTCCACCCGGTGCTCGGCCAGCACCCGGGAGAGCGCCGGACGGCGCAGGTCGAGCTGGTGGAAGCGGTACGGGGCGGCCGGTCCGACCGGTTCCCCGGGCGGCAGCCGGGGCGGCTGCACGTCCACGCCGACCACCAGGTCGACGCCCGGACGGCGGCGGACCTCGGCGGCGAAGCGGGCACCGAGATGGCGTGCCACGCCGGTGACGAGCACGACCACACCCACGGTGCTGCCCCCATTTCCCGGCCCAGACGGCCTGCGTGCACCGTACCGCGCCACCCCACCGGGCCGTGAAACGACACCGCCCGCCCAGGCCGTGACGGGCTGGGCGGGCGGTGGAAGCGCTGGGCGCGCCAGGCGCGGCCGGGGCGCTTACTTCTTGTTGCGACGCTGAACGCGAGTCCTCTTCAGAAGCTTGCGGTGCTTCTTCTTGGCCATACGCTTGCGACGCTTCTTGATGACAGAGCCCACGGAACAACCCTCGCTCACTGAGACTCTCGCCCGTGAGAGACGGAGTCCATACGACTGACGTGAGGGCCTAGCCTACCTTCCGGTTGCCCGGGGCTGTAAATCGCGCCCCCGGCAACCGGAGAACTCGGGGGAAATCCCCGGCGAACGGGTGCGGGGCCCACCGGTGTGGACCCCGTGCCCGCGCGCCCTGCGCTACGCGCTCTCGAGCCGCACGTAGGACTCCTTGAGGTACTCGTGCACCGCCTGCTGGGGCACCCGGAAGGACCGTCCGACCCGGATGGCCGGCAGCTCTCCGCTGTGCACCAGCCGGTACACCGTCATCTTGGACACCCGCATGACCGCGGCGACCTCCGCCACGGTCAGGAAGACGACTTCCTGAAGGGGGCGCTCGACGGAACTCATGACCATCACCCGACCCTTACCCGTGTGCAAGGCACCGGCTTCCCCTCCGGTGACTCCACCGGCACACGTGTATCCCCAGAGTAGTTATGGGTGGTACCAGTGGGAAGAGGGGAAGTGCAGTCCTCGTACGGTGAGAGATAGGACTGTTGCAGTACGTAGCCGACCGGCGGATGGCACCGCTCGGCGTACGCACGGCCCCGCCGGGACGCGGCCCGGGCGCGGCCCGGACGGCGGATTCAGGCCAGCAGTCCGTGCAGCGGGAACACCGCTCGCCGGGTCGCGAGGATGGCCTGATCGAGCCGGTCGGCCGGATCGTAACCCGCGTCGAAGTCGCGCCAGACCGGGCGGGCGCCGTCGGTCATCCGCAGCGGGGCCGGGCGGCGGGTGCGGCGGTAGACCTCGGCGCGCCAGGACTCCGGGGTCTCGGTGGCCGGGTCGACGGGCCGGGCGGCGGCGGTGGCGACCAGGTGGGTCCAGGTGCGCGGGACGACGTCCACCACCGCGTAGCCGCCCCCGCCGGTGGCCACCCAGCGGCCGCCGGCGTACTGGTGGGCGAGGTCGTGCAGCGTCTCGGCGATCAGCCGCTGGGCGTCCACGGTGACGGCGAGGTGGGCGAGCGGGTCCTCCAGGTGGGTGTCCGCGCCGTGCTGGGTGACCAGGACCTGCGGCCGAAAGGCGTCCAGCAGTTCGGGCACCACGGCGTGGAAGGCGCGCAGCCAGCCGGCGTCGCCGGTGCCGGCGGGCAGCGGGAGGTTGGCGGCGGAGCCGGGGGCGTCCTCGCCGCCGGTCTCGATCGACCAGCCGGTCTGCGGGAAGAGCGTGGCGGGGTGCTCGTGCAGCGAGACGGTGAGCACCCGGGGGTCGTTCCAGAAGGCCGCCTGGACGCCGTCGCCGTGGTGCACGTCCACGTCCACGTAGGCGACCCGCTCGGCGCCGAGTTCCAGCAACCGGGCGATGGCCAGCGCCGGGTCGTTGTAGACGCAGAAGCCGGAGGCCTTGCCGGGCATCGCGTGGTGCAGCCCGCCGGTGAAGTTGACGGCGTGCGGGGTCTCGCCGCGCCAGACCGCCTCGGCGGCGGCCACGGACTGGCCGGCGATCAGCGCGGAGGCCGAGTGGATCGCCGGGAAGGACCAGTTGTCGTCGGTGCCGAGTCCGTGCAGCGGGTCGGAGCGTTCGGGGTGGGCGGCGGCGTTGCGGACCGCCTCGACGTACTCCCGGGTGTGCACCAGCCGGAGGGTGGACTCGCCGGCGGGCGGCGCGGCCCGGACGGTCACCCCGGGCCCGCTGCTCAGCCCGAGGTCCTCGACCAGGCGCATGGTGAGGGCCAGCCGGGTCGGGTCCATCGGGTGACCGGGGCCGAAGTCGTAGGCGGTGACGGCCTCGTCCCAGAAGAGGTGCAGGCCGCAGGGGGTGTCACGCTCGGCTTCGGGCATGGCCTCCACCGTAGCGGGTGGCGGTGGCCGGACCGCCGCCAGGGCACGCCGGGCCGGTGCCCGGGGGGACGGCCGGGCAGGCGGGGTGCGCGATGAAACTACGGAAGTTGTGGGGCAGCTGTGGAGGCGGGTGTTGAGGCGGTACAGACAAAAGCCCTGCGACTCCATATCCTCTCCGCCATGAAGCCATTCAGCGTGCAACGCCTTGGGGTAATTCTCGCTGCAATACTGGGATTTGGCGTCTTCTTTGCCGCCCAGCCGGCCTCCGCCGCGGTCAGCGGCGCCACCTTCGCGGTCGACAAGTCGGCGGCCAAGGCGGGAGACCAGCTGACCCTGACGCTGTCGCTCACCAACAGTGAGAACAGCCCCATCTACTTCGCCTACGAGGCCGTCCAGCCGACCTGGCCGGCCAACACCCAGGCCGGAGCGTTCACCATCACCGGTTGCACCGGCGACACCTCCGACTGCGTGACCAACGGGAACAGCGCCAACTTCCACTTCAACGCGCCGATCGCGCCCGGGGCGACGAAGAGCGTCACGCTCACCGTCAAGATCACCGACACCCCGGCGTGGGGCACCGCCCCGTACACGCTGAACTGGGCGCCGTACGTCTACTACGAGTTCGGCCAGGTCGGCGGCACCACCACGGCCAAGGACCAGAGCTGGACCTTCGGGGTGCCCGAGCTCCAGACCGTGATCAGCTGACCCCACGTCCCGTCGACCACCCCCGCCGTCACCCGACGGCGGGGGCCGGGGCCGGAACCGGCGCCGGGGCGAAACGTTCGGCCAGCGGCAGGACGGCGAGCACCAGCAGCATCGGGGCGAGCAGCGCCCAGCGGTACGAGCTCGCGTCCGCGATCGCCCCGACCAGCGGCGAACCGAGCAGGAAACCCACGTAGTTGAAGAGGTTGAGCCGGGCCACCGCGGCGTCCGAGTCGGCCGGGAAGAGCCGGCCTCCGGCCGCGAACACCTGCGGGATGATCGCGCAGATGCCGAAGCCCAGCACGGTGAAGGCGGCGATGCCCGCCCAGGCGGCGGGCGCGACCGCGGCCAGCCCGAAGCCGAGGGCGGCCAGCGCGGCGCCGGCGCGGACCACCGGGACGGCGCCGAAGCGCTGCACCGCGCGGTCGCCCAGGGCCCGGCCGAGCAGCATCGCGACCATGTAGCCCAGGTAGGAGAGCTTGGCGAGGTCCTCCCGGCTGCCCAGCCCGTCGGTCAGGTACTTGACGCTGTAGTTGGAGACCGAGGCGTCCGCGATGTACGCGAAGGCCATCGCCAGGCAGAGCGGCAGCAGCGGACGCCAGGGGACGGACCGGGCGGCGGCCTCGGCGGCCTCCCGGACGGCGTCGCCGAGTTCGGCCGGCCCGGCGAACCGCGTGCCGGTCAGCAGGGCGAGCGGGGCGACCACCGCGGCGGCCGTGCCGAACAGCACCGGCAGCCCCAGGCCGTAGTGCGAGCCGAGGCCCGCCAGGGCCGCGCCGAGGATGCCGCCGAGGCTGAACGCGGCATGGAAGCCGATCATGATCGAGCGGCCGTAGCGGTGCTGGAGCCCCACCCCGAGCATGTTCATGCTGGCGTCCAGCGCACCCACCAGCAGCCCGAACGCGCCCAGTGCCAGGGCGAGTTGCCACAGCGTTCCGCCCAGCCCGGCGGCCGCCAGGCTGAGGCAGACGGCGGGTTGGACCACCCGCAGCACGGCCCGCGCGCCGGTGCGCTTCACCAGCTGCTCGGAGGCGATCGACCCGACCCCGGCGAGCACCGGCACCGCGGCCAGGAAGACCGGCAGCAGCCCGTCGCTCAGCCCGTACCGGTGCTGGATCTCCGGGATGCAGGTGACCAGCAGGGCGAAGACGGTGCCCTGGAGCAGGAAGCTGACGGCGAGTGCGGCCCGCCCGGCCCGCAGGCCGGGCGCCACGGGGGACGGGACGGGCCGTGCGGACGGTGCGGCACTCACGCGGACCTCCAGGCGGACTCCACACGGACCTCGCTGACGTCGCCGGCCTCACTACCGACCGGTAGGACGATGTTGGCGAGAGCGTAGGGGGTGCGCCGCGATTACGGGAGGGGTCGCGCAGCGGTCATTTTCCGCCCGAGGCCAGCTCTCGGGAACGGTCCCTGGCCGCCTCCAGGGCGCCGAGCAGCGCGGCCCGCACCCCGTGGTTCTCCAGCTCGCGGATCGCCGCGATGGTGGTGCCGGCCGGCGAGGTGACCGCCTCGCGCAGCTTCACCGGGTGCTCGCCGGAGTCGCGCAGCATCACCGAGGCGCCGATCGCGGACTGCACGATCAGGTCGTGCGCCACCTGCCGGGGCAGGCCGAGCAGGATGCCGGCGTCGGTCATCGCCTCGACCAGGAAGTAGAAGTACGCCGGCCCGGAGCCGGACAGCGCGGTGGCCGCGTCCTGCTGGGACTCGGGCAGCCGCAGCGCCTTGCCGACCGAGCTGAAGATCTCCTCGGCGCGCGCCAGGTGCTCCTCGCCCGCGTGCGAGCCGGCCGAGATGACGCTCATCCCCTCGTCCACCAGGACCGGGGTGTTGGGCATCACCCGGACCACCGGGGTGCCGGCCGCCAGCCGCTCCTCGAACCAGGCGGTGGGGACGCCGGCCGCGGCCGAGATCACCAGCCGGTCCGCGCCGACGTGCGGGGCCAGCTCGTCCAGCAGGGTGCCCATGTCCTGCGGCTTGACCGCGAGGATCAGGGTGTCGGCGAGCTTGGCGGCCTCGGCGTTGGAGACGGCCACCACGCCGTAGCGGGCGGCGAGTTCGACCGCGCGCTCGGGGCGGCGGGCGGTCACCAGGACGTCGGCCGGGTCCTTGCCGGCCCGCAGCAGACCGGAGAGCAGGGCCTCGCCGATCTTGCCGGTGCCCAGGAAGGCGATCTTCTGTCCGTGTGCTGCGCTGCTGCCCATGGTCCGCTCCTTGCCTCGGTACTGTGGCCTTGCCCCGGTGCTGCGGCCATCCTCGCACCGCCCGGCGGCGCACGCGGGGACCGTCCGCTCCGTGGTCGCCACGGACCGCGACGACCTTGCCCCTAGGGTGAAAACTCCGGGGTTTCCCCTATGGCCTCCGCGCTCCGGCAGGCGCACCGTGGAGCCATGGCACACGACGAAATGTCCCGACGTGAGAACCGGCAACTCGCCGTCGCCTCGGCGACCGTGGGCCCGTGGCGGACCGCCGCGGGGGTCGGTGCGGTGGTGGGGGCGACGGCCCTGGGGATCGAGGCGATCTCCGGGAACTGGTCGCTGAGCATGCTGGCCTCACCGGCCGGCTGGGGTCTGTTCTTCTTCTTCCTCGTCGGCACCGTCGGCGGCCGGCTGCGGCACGACACCACCGACCGGCGGCTGCGCCGCTGGGCGGACGAGCACCCGTGGCAGTCGGCGCTCCCGGCGGCCGGCGGACTGCTGGCGCTCAACACGCTCGCCCAGCTGTTCCTCGGCGACGAGGGGCTGTTCGGCGCCTTCTTCGTCTCGCTGCTGCCGGCCGGCCTGCTGCTGGCGATCGCCGGGGTGGTCGGCTCGGTCAAGCAGGCCCGCGGCAAGGGCTGAGCGGGACGGTCCCGGGCGGCTGCACGGTTCCGGGCGGCGGCGCGGTCCCGGGCGGCGGCGCGGTCCCGGGCGGCGGCGCGGTCCCGGGCGGCGAACGGCCCGGGGCGGCGAACGGTCCCGGGCCGGCGGCACGGTTCCGGACGAACCGGGGTGAACTGTCACCCGATCCGCACGAGTTCACCACGTGATGTGCCCCCGATCGGCGCACCGTCACCCCCCGTCGTCATACTGGCGCGATGCCGATAGCCGAAGATCCGGAACCGCGCCCCTCCGGGGGCGACGAGCCGGGTGGGTCCGACCCGTCCGGGACGGGCAAGAAGGACCCGTTCGCCGACCTCGTCCTGGACGAGGAGTTCATCAAGGACGCCGCCGTCAAGGAGCAGAGCGGGCGCACCCGCATGCTGTCCGCCCGGTGGAAGCACACCCCGCCGGTCGACCCGGGCGGCCGCCGCTCGGTCAACGACGGCCCGCGGGCGCCCAAGCGCCGGTTCGGCCGCAAGCCGAAGCCCGCTGAGCTCGACCCGTGGGGCAACCCGCGCCCCCGCCGCCGGCTGGAGTGGCGCGCGCCGCTGTTCGTCGTGCTGGCCGTCGCCGTGCTGGTCGCGGTCCTGAACGTCGACGCGCTGCGCGACTGGTACTCGTTCCGCTGGGGTGCGGGCGCCGCCTCGGCCCCGCACTCGCCGGTGCCCACCGTCGCCCCGGAGACCGCCAAGCCGACGACCGCGCCGCCGAAGGCCCCCGAGGAGCAGCCGACCGTCGACCACCCGTGGGCCGGTTCCCCGGCCGAGGGCTGGCCGAACGGCGCGGAGGCCTTCGTGCTCCCCGACGCCAAGGCCACCGGCGTCTTCTCCGCCGAGCAGGTCACCGCCCAGCTGCAGCTGGTCAGGGACTACCTGACCGCCGCCAACCTGGACCCGAAGACGGTCGGGGGCGGCCGGCCGGACGCCGCGCTCGCGCTGCTGCTGCGGGAGGAGCGCGACGGGGCGGTGTCCGCCCTGGACAACCCGTCCGAGAAGAACGACCCGACCTCCTGGTTCAGCCGCTTCGACCCGCGCGACGCCATTCCGGTGGGCGACGTGGTCAAGGTGCAGGGCCGGATGACGTACGAGGGCGACGGCGACAAGGGCGTCCTGGTCCACACCGACTTCAGCTTCGTGTACGCGCTGCGCCCCGGTCCGGACGCCGCCAAGCGGGCCATGTCGCCCAGGCCGTCGACCGGCGCCCCGCAGCCGACCAAGCCGGCCGCGCCCCGGGACGGCGCGGCCAAGCCGGCGGGCCTGCTCACGCCGACCGGCGACGTGGCCGGGGACACCTGGACCACCCGCACCATCGTGCGCCGGGTGGAGACGTTCCGTTTCTACGACCCGGGCCGCTACCCGGTCGATCCCAGGAAGATCGCGTTCGGCGAGAGCCAGACGGACCCCGCCAACTCGGCCTGCGGCGTCTACGACGGCTACTTCCACCCGCAGTTCGACCAGTTCGCCGAGCTGCAGTCGGACGCCCCCGGCTCCCGGCCGACCGGACCGGCGGTCGACCCGTACGACCGCAGCAAGGACATCCAGTCGGCCGACGAGTGCGGCTCCGTCAGCCGGACCTGACGGTCAGCCCTTGCGCTTCCCGCCGGGTCGGCCACTGCGGCCGGCCCGGCGCTTCTCGTACTGCTCGACGGCCCGCTGGTGGGCGGCCCGCCGGACCGCCTCGCCCGGGGCCTCGACCAGGCTGCGGGCGAAGTAGGCGAGGAGCGAGCCCGCCCCGCCGATCATCCACACCGCGCCGAGCGACTTGTCCTCGGCCATCCAGCCGGTCAGCTTGTCCTTGCCCTCGGTGAGCACCTTCCAGGTGCGCCGCACGGCCATCATCGAACAGACGACGATGGCGGCGGTCAGCAGCCCGTTGAGGAAGCCGCCGTTGTCGGAGAGCGCGACGCCCTCGACGCCGAAGCGCAGCAGCAGCACCGCGGCGGCGGCCGCGACCAGGGAGCCGACCGACACGGCGACCCGGCGCAGCCAGTAGCCGTTGTCCCGGTTCAGCCAGGTGGTGCCGAACCAGCGGATGGACTCCGGCTCGGGGGCGCCGGCGGGAGTGGGGGCGGGGGTGGGGGTGGGGGGCTGCTCGCTCACACCGTCGATTATCACCCGGCCGCCGTACACGGCGGAGGAGCCGTCCCGGCCGGTGGGACGGCTCCTCCTCGTTCCGTGCTCCTCGTTCGGTACGAGGCGCCCCGTACGGGGCCCGTACGGGCTCAGCCCAGCTTGGAGACGTCGCGGACGGCGCCCTTGTCGGCGGAGGTGGCCATCGCGGCGTAGGCGCGCAGGGCCTGGCTGACCTGGCGGTCGCGGTTCTTCGGCCGGTAGCCGCCCGCGGCCTCCAGGGCGCCGCGGCGCTCGGCCAGGACCTCGTCCGGGACCTCCAGGGAGATCCGGCGGCCGGGGATGTCGATGGCGATGGTGTCGCCGTCCTCGACCAGCGCGATGGTGCCGCCGGAGGCCGCCTCCGGGGAGGCGTGGCCGATGGACAGGCCCGAGGTGCCGCCGGAGAAGCGGCCGTCGGTGACCAGCGCGCAGGCCTTGCCCAGGCCCCGGCCCTTCAGGAAGGAGGTCGGGTAGAGCATCTCCTGCATGCCCGGGCCGCCCTTGGGGCCCTCGTAGCGAATGACGACGACGTCGCCCTCCTTGACCCGCTTGGCCAGGATCGCCTCGACCGCGTCCTCCTGGGACTCGACCACGACGGCCGGACCGCTGAAGGTCCAGATCGACTCGTCCACGCCGGCGGTCTTCACGATGCAGCCGTCCTCGGCGAGGTTGCCGTACAGCACGGCCAGGCCGCCCTCGACCGAGTAGGCGTGCTCGACGCTGCGGATGCAGCCCCCGGCGGCGTCGGTGTCCAGCGACTCCCAGCGCTCGGACTGCGAGAAGGCCTCGGCGGAGCGGACGCAGCCGGGGGCCGCGTGCCACAGCTCGACGGCCTCGGCGGAGGGCGAACCGCCGCGCACGTCCCAGGTCTTGAGCCACTCGGCGAGCGAGTCGGCGTGCACGGTGTGGACGTCCTCGTTGAGCAGCCCGCCGCGGTACAGCTCGCCGAGGATGGCCGGGATGCCGCCGGCCCGGTGCACGTCCTCCATGTAGTACGAGCCGTTCGGCGCGACCTTGGACAGGCAGGGCACCTTGCGGGAGATGGCGTCGATCGCCCGCATGTCGAAGTCCAGCTCGGCCTCCTGGGCGGCGGCCAGCAGGTGCAGGATGGTGTTGGTCGAGCCGCCCATGGCGATGTCCAGGGCCATGGCGTTCTCGAAGGCGGCGCGGGTGGCGATCGCCCGGGGCAGGACGGAGGCGTCGTCCTGGCCGTAGTGGCGGTTCGCGATCTCGACCACCGTCCGCCCGGCCCGCTCGTACAGGTCCTTGCGGGCGGTGTGGGTGGCGAGCACCGAGCCGTTGCCGGGCAGCGAGAGGCCGATCGCCTCGGTCAGGCAGTTCATCGAGTTGGCGGTGAACATGCCGGAGCACGAGCCGCAGGTCGGGCAGGCGTTCTCCTCGATGATCGCGATGTCCTCGTCGGAGACGTTCTCGTTGACCGCCTGGGAGATCGCGTCGACCAGGTCGAGCTTGCGCACGGTGCCGTCGACCAGGGTGGCCTTGCCGGCCTCCATCGGGCCGCCGGAGACGAAGACGGTCGGGATGTTCAGGCGCAGCGCGGCCATCAGCATGCCCGGGGTGATCTTGTCGCAGTTGGAGATGCAGATCAGGGCGTCCGCGCAGTGCGCGTTGACCATGTACTCGACCGAGTCGGCGATCAGGTCGCGCGAGGGCAGCGAGTAGAGCATGCCGCCGTGACCCATCGCGATGCCGTCGTCCACGGCGATGGTGTTGAACTCGCGCGGGATGCCGCCCGCCCGCTTGATCGCCTCGGAGACGATCCGGCCGACCGGCTGGAGGTGGGTGTGGCCGGGGACGAACTCGGTGAAGGAGTTGGCGACCGCGATGATCGGCTTGCCGAAGTCCTCGCGGGCTACGCCGGCCGCCCGGAGAAGCGCCCGGGCGCCTGCCATGTTGCGACCGTGGGTGACCGTACGGGACCTCAGCTCGGGCACTGTGCTCCACTCCTTCGGGGCTCTCGCGGGCACCCCGCTGCTGGGAGGGTTCGGGGGCCGCTGTGGGTACCGAGCCTACGCCCGCCGTCCGGCCGGCGGACGGTCCGTCCGCGATGCGGGCAGGCGGCGCGGGGCGGGCCGGGCAGCGGAGCGGGCGGGCGTCGGGGCGGCTGCTCAGTGCCGCGCGACCGCCACGGTGAGGTCGAGGACGTACGGCTCGACCACCTGTCCGTCCGGGAACTCGGCCAGCAGCGCCGCGCGCTCGGCGGCGAGCAGCGGCTCGCGCCGCTCCGGGGTCAGCGAGGCGAAGTAGGAGCGCGAGGTGAGGTTGTCGACCACCTGCTCGACGGACACCAGCCGCTGCCAGCGCAGCTGGGTGCGGAAGACCTCCAGTCCGGCGGCGGCGAAGGGGGCGGTCAGGTCGGCCACCCGGCCGTAGCCGTGGTAGCGGCCGGACAGCTCGGCGGACAGCCGCTCGTCCCGGGCGCGCACCCACGGGACGGTCTCGTCGAAGAGGTTCCACCAGGTGGCGAGGGCCCCGCCGGGCCGCAGCACCCGGACCGCCTCGGGGACGGACCGCCCGGGGTGCGTCCAGTGGAAGGCCTGGGCGTAGGTGATCAGGTCGGCGCAGTGGTCGTGGAAGGGCAGGTCGTCACCGCCGCCGCGGACCAGCGGGAGCTGCGGGGAGACGGCCTGGAACTGCGCGGCCATCCCGGCGGACGGCTCGACGGCGACGACGTCCGCACCACGGGCGGCCAGCAGGCGGGTGGCGATGCCGGTGCCGGCACCGACGTCCAGGACCCTGGCCCCCTTGAGCCCCCGGCCCCAGAACCGCTCCAGCTCGTCGAACAGTTCCTCCGGGTAGCCGGGGCGGCCCCGGTCGTACTCGGCGGCCACCGCGCCGAAGCTCCCGGCCAGCTCGCGGAAGTTGCGGAGTCCGCTGAACTCCCGGCTTGCCCGGTCCTCTTGACTGCTCGTCACTTCTCCCCCTCGGTAGGGCGGTCGGTGGTTCGCACCCGCTCCGGCCGGACGGCTCAGCGCACGTGCGACGGGGTGGCCAGGTGCAGGCGGGTGAAGGCGAGGGCCTCGGCCAGGTCGGCCTCGCGTTCGGCGGGGGAGGCCGAGCGGCGGGTGTTGACCTCCAGCACCACGTGGCCGTCGAAGCCGGTGCGGGCGAGGTGCTCCAGCAGCTCGGCGCAGGGCTGCTTGCCGCGGCCGGGGATCAGGTGCTCGTCCTTGCCGGAGCCGCTGCCGTCGGCCAGGTGGACGTGGGCGAGCCGGTCGCCCATCCGCTCGACCATGGCGAAGGTGTCGATCCGGGAGGTGGCGGCGTGCGAGAGGTCGATCGTGAAGTGCCGGTACTCCTCCTCGGTGACGTCCCAGCCGGGGGCGTACGCGAGCATCTCGCGGTCGCGGTAGCGCCACGGGTACATGTTCTCGACGGCGAAGCGGACGTCGGTCTCGCCCGCCATCCGGTTGATGCCCTCGACGAACTCCCGGGCGTACTGGCGCTGCCAGCGGAACGGCGGGTGGACGACCACGGCGCTCGCGCCGAGCTTCTCGGCGGCCGCCCGGGCCCGGACCAGCTTGGTCCACGGGTCGGTGCTCCACACCCGCTGGGTGATCAGCAGGCAGGGCGCGTGCACGGCCAGGATGGGCAGCCGGTGGGCGTCGGAGAGCCGGCGCAGGGCGTCGATGTCCTGGCTGACCGGGTCGTTCCAGACCATCACCTCGACCCCGTCGTAGCCGAGCTTGGCGGCCAGCTCGAAGGCGACGGCGGTGCTCGCCGGGTACACCGAGGCGGTGGACAGCACCACCTTGGTGTCGGGGATGTGCAGGGCCGGGTGCCGGGGCAGCACCAGCCGGTCGGTGGTGCGCAGCAGCGGCGGGCGGGCGGCGTCGCGCTTGGCGGCCTTGACCGAGCGGACGGACTGGACGGCGGCCTTGGCGGCGCCGGCGGCCCGGGCGGTGCGGGTCTCCTTCGGGGCGGGCTGCCGCGCGGCGGTGGGCTGGTGCCCGGGGGCCGGCTTGGGCCCCCTCGCGGCCTTCGCCGTCTTGGCCGTCTTCGCTGTCTTCGCTGTCTTCGCCGTCTTGGCCGTCTTCGCTGTCTTGGCGGCGGCGGTCGTGGCGGCGGTCGTCTTCGCCGCTGCCGTCTTCGCGGTGCGCTGGGCGGCCTTGACGGCCTTCGCGGCCTGCTTGGCGGCCTGGGCGGCGGTGGCGCCCGTGACCGCCTTGCCGAGCCGGCGGCGCGGACCGTCCGGCCGCGACTGCCCGTTCCCGGGAGTGCGGCCCTCCTGCGTTCCGTCCTCGCCCGCTGGTTGCACCACGGGAGACAGCGTAAGCGGAGCACGCTGCGAACGGGACGGGATGACCGGCGCAGTGACCATCGGCACGTTGTCCCGGGTCCGGCCGGTCGGCGGTCCTCCGGGGCGCCCCGGCCCCGGGGCGGGGCGGACGAGGACCGGCGGCCGTCCGGCGCGGGCGGGGGCGCGGGCTACGGGCAGCGCGCCCGGCCTACGAAGCGAGCGCCGGGCGGCGGCGGTCGGCCGAGCCGTCCATCGCGTCCAGGCGGCGCAGGATGATGCCCTCGCGCAGCGCCCACGGGCAGACGTCCAGCTCCTCCAGCCCGAACAGGTCCATCGCGGCGTCGGCGACCAGCGCGCCGGCCAGCAGCTGCTTGGCCCGCCCCTCGGAGACGCCGGGGATCCGGGCGCGCTCGGCGACGGTCATCGCGGACAGCCGGGGCAGCCAGGAGGCCAGCCCGCTGCGGGTGAGCCGGCGGTCGGCGTACGGACCGGCGTCGGCGGGGGCGGCGCCGGTCATCCGGGCCAGCTGCTTGAAGGTCTTGGAGGTGGCGACGGCGTGCCGCGGCGGGCCGAGCCGGTTGATCTCACCGACCACCGTGGCGAGCTCGGCCCGGATGTGGCGCCTCAGCTCGCGCAGCCCGTCCGGGTCGGCGACGTCCCCGGGCAGCCAGCGGGCGGTCAGCCGGCCGGCGCCCAGCGGCAGCGAACAGGCGACGTCCGGCTGCTCGTCCAGGCCACAGGCGATCTCCAGCGAGCCGCCGCCGATGTCCAGGTTGAGCAGCCGGCCCGAGGACCAGCCGAACCAGCGGCGGACGGCCAGGAACGTGAGCCGGGCCTCGTCCTGCCCGGAGAGCACGCGCAGCTCGACGCCGGTCTCGGCGGTCACCCGGCGCAGCACCTCCTCACCGTTGGCGGCCTCGCGCACGGCGGAGGTGGCGAACGGGAGGATGTCGACGACGCCCTTGTCCTCGGCGACCCGCAGCGAGGAGGCGACGTGGCCCACCAGCCGCTCGATGCCGGCCTCGCTTATCGCGCCGTCCGCGTCCAGCAGCTCGGCCAGGCGCAGCTCGGCCTTGTGCGAGTACGCGGGCAGCGGAGCAGCGCCCGGATGGGCGTCCACCACGAGGAAGTGGACCGTGTTGGAACCTACGTCGAGCACACCGAGTCGCATAACTCTCCACGCTACGCGATCCGGGAGCCGCCGAGCGGGGGTGTGACGGTATTCGCGCTGGTCCGGGACCGGCCGGCGGGCGGCGGAGCGGGGGCCGGCGGCCCCGGCCGTCCGGCCGACCCGCACTGCGGGCCGACCCTCACAGCAGGCCGTCCCACAGCTGCTCCACGATGACGGCCCACCAGTTCTCCGGGTCCGCGAAGACCGTGCCGTCCACCGCCGCCAGCGCTCGCTGCAGGACGTCCACCGCCCCGCCCGCGGCCACCGGGTCGAGCCCGCGCAGAGCGGGCCACCAACCGGCGAACACCTCCAGGCAGCGGACGAAGGCGCGCAGGTCGGCGTTGCAGTGGCGGGCGGTCGCGTAGTCCGGGTCCACCGCCCGGACCGCCCCGGCCACCGGGTCGAGGGCCAGCAGCGCCCAGCCGTCCGTCCCCAGCAGCAGCTGCCCGGCGAGCGCCAGGCGCTCCCGCTCGGCCACCCTGGTGCTGCGGCCCAGCTCGGCCAGGTACCCGGCGAGCGAGGGCAGGACGCCGGCCTGCCGGGTGCCGTCGGCGATCGCGTCCGGTCCGGGGTGGTGCAGGGCGAAGAACCCCGGCACGGCCACCGGGACGCCCACCGTCATCAGCAGCGCGGCCGCGTCCCCGGGCAGCTCGGCGCGGGCGACGTCGGCCGGCTCGAAGCGCTGGACGCCCGCCGGGCCGAACCGCTCCGCGAGCCGGGCGGCGAGCGCCGCGTCGGGCTCGTCGGGTCCGGGGCGCACCGCGCGGGGGAAGGGCACCCGGTTGCGGGCCGGACCGTCCGGCGACGCGGGCAACGCCCGTACGGCGGCCGCCCGGTGGTCGAAGCGCGGGCCGTACGGGAGCTCGAAGTCGATCCGGGCGTGAGGCAGTTCGGCGGCCAGCGCGTACGACCAGTAGCCGCCGGGCAGGGCACTCGGCCGCAGGTCGGTCCGGACGGCCAGCACGTCCCCGGCGGCGACGCCCTGCTCGCGCAGCCACCACCAGCCGCGCAGTGCCGGGTGCGGCAGGCCCGCCGCGGAACGCAGGGCCAGCGACCGCTCCTCGCCGGTGCCGTCCCGGTAGGTCAGCTCGGCCCGGGCACCCCGGCCGGTCGCGGGCGGGAGGGTCGGGTCGTAGCCGCCCGCGCCGACGAAGTCCCGGTACAGTCCGACCACTTCGTCCACCGGCACCGAGGGCCAGACCGTGAACCGCCCGCTCTCCCGGTCCACCACGGCGCAGGCCGCCCCCACCTCCTCGGGCGCCCGCCGCTCGCCCGTCCGCGGATCCACCACCACCCGGGCCGGCTCGGCCCACACCACCCAGCCGAGCTCGAACTCATGGGTGCACACCCGCCGCACCGCCCCGGCCCCCTGCGGCAGATCCCCGTTGATCCACCGGTGCCCCGCCTCCACCGCCTGCGCCCGCGCGATCACCCGACCACCCCGTCCGTCCACTCCCAGCCCCCATCCCGACCTGACCCGCGACCCTACGCCCCCATCACCACCCCCTGCGTGAGAAGTGGGACTATCAGGATTCCGGTGTACGACACCCGTTTGGACTAGCTGTTGATCTTGTCGTCGGGTGTGGGCCGAGTGGCCTACGCCCGTCCGGCTGACAGGCGGCCGTCGAAGGCCATGTCGAAGGCGTTCAGAGCGCCCATCCAGCGGTTGCTCCAGC
>NZ_JBIWFT010000010.1:0-234487 GCF_044763205.1 Kitasatospora sp. NPDC096204 | reverse complement strand
CCGTCCGTGACGCCCTGGTGGCCACCGCCCGGACGCTCCCCAACGAGCTGAAGCGGTCGCTGACCTGGGACCAGGGCAGCGAGATGGCCCGGCACAGGGAGTTCACCCTCGCCACCGACATCCCGGTCTACTTCTGCGACCCCGCCAGCCCCTGGCAGCGCGGCTCCAACGAGAACACGAACGGACTGCTGAGGCAGTACTTCCCCAAGGGCACCGACCTGTCGGTCCACAGCCCGGAGCACCTGGCCGCCGTCGCCGACCAGCTCAACCGCCGCCCACGCAAGACGCTCGGCTGGGAAACCCCAGCCGAGCGTCTGGCTAAACTCATCGCGGCCTGATCAAACCGACCACGTGTTGCGACGACCGGTAGAAACCGCCCCTCGGCAGCGGGCCCTCGCCAGTACACGGGGTTCGACCGATCACTCCGGGTCGATCTTCGGGTACTCCCGGGCCGGGTCCACCCGGGGACGGGCGGCGCCCTTCTCGGTGTCCACGGGCCGCGGGCCGGCCGCCGGGTCCAGCGGCACCTGGGTGGCCGCCGGAGTCGCCTGCGGGATGCTGGGCGCCGCGACCGCACCGCCGTTCATTCCGCCGTTGCCGGTCAGGCCGGTGAAGGCGCCGCCGAGGCCCTTGAGCGCGTCGCCGACCTCGCTGGGGATGATCCAGAGCTTGTTGGAGTCGCCCTTGGCCAGCTCGGGCAGGGTCTGGAGGTACTGGTAGGCGAGCAGCTTCTGGTCTGCGTCGCCGTCGTGGATGGCTTCGAAGACCGTCCGGATCGCGGCCGCCTCACCATCCGCGCGCAGGACCGCGGCCTGCGCCTCACCCTCGGCCTTGAGGACCTCGGCCTGCTTCTCACCCTCGGCCTTGAGGATCTGGGCCTGGCGCTGGCCTTCGGCGGTGAGGATCGCGGCGCGCTTGTCCCGGTCGGCGCGCATCTGCTTCTCCATCGAGTCCTGGATGGAGGTCGGCGGCTCGATCGCCTTCAGCTCGACGCGGTTGACCCGGATGCCCCACTTGCCGGTGGCCTCGTCCAGGACGCCGCGCAGGCCGGCGTTGATGACCTCGCGCGAGGTGAGGGTGGACTCCAGGTCCATCGAGCCGATGATGTTGCGCAGCGTGGTGACGGTCAGCTGCTCGATGGCCTGGATGTAGCTGGCGACCTCGTACGTCGCGGCGCGGGGGTCGGTCACCTGGTAGTAGATGACGGTGTCGATGTTGACGACCAGGTTGTCCTGGGTGATCACCGGCTGCGGCGGGAACGGCACGACCTGCTCGCGCAGGTCGATGCGGTTGCGGACGCGGTCGATGAACGGGACGACGATGTTCAGCCCAGCGTTGAGCGTCCGGGTGTAGCGGCCGAAGCGCTCCACGATCGCGGCGCTGGCCTGCGGGATGACCTGGATCGTCTTGATCAGCGCGATGAAGGCCACCACGACCAGGACGACCAAAACGATAAGGACGGGTTCCACGGACTCTCCCCTAGACGACCAGGGCGGTCGCGCCCTGGATTTCGACGACGTCGACCTGCTGCCCCGGCTGGTACACCTGGCCCGGGTGGAGCGCACGGGCCGACCAGATCTCGCCTCTCAGCTTGATCCGCCCGCCCTCCCCGTCGACGGTTTCCGCGACGACCGCGGTGGCGCCCTGGAGCGCCTCGATGCCCATCTTGACCTGCGGGCCCTTCCGAAGCTGCCGGTAGGCGATCGGGCGGACGAACACCACCAGTGCGACCGAGACGACGACGAAGGTCACGGTCTCCAGGACCACTCCCCCGCCCAGCGCGGCCACGCCGGCGGCGGCCAGCGCCCCGACCGCGAACATGGCGAACTCCGGCATCGCGGTGAGCACCAGCGGTATGCCGAGCCCTGCGGCGGCCAGGAGCCACCAGATCCAGCTGTCCACACGTCCATCCTAGGGAGCGAAGGCCTTCGAAGCGGACAGTTCCCGCAGGTCGAGGGGCGGAAACCGGTCGCGCGTGCGACCGGTTCCGACGGCCTTCCGAATGAACGAGCGGACGGGGCCTCAGCCCAGCGGCAGACCCTGGGCCGACCAGCGGTCTCCGTGCCGCTCCAGGGTGAGCGGCAGGCCGAAGCACTTGGAGAGGTTGCGGGCGGTCAGCTCGGTGTCGATCGGCCCGGCCGTGAGCACCTTCCCCTGCCGGATCATCAGGACATGGGTGAAGCCCGGCGCAATCTCCTCGACGTGGTGGGTGACCATCGCCATCGCCGGGGCGAACTCGTCCTGGGCGAGCGCGCCCAGCCGGCGGACCAGGTCCTCGCGGCCACCGAGGTCCAGACCGGCGGCAGGCTCGTCGAGCAGCAGCAGCTCGGGGTCGGTCATCAGAGCGCGGGCGATCAGGGTGCGCTTGCGCTCTCCCTCGGAGAGGGTGCCGAACTTGCGGTCGGTGAGGTTGGCCATGCCAAGGCGGTCGAGCAGGGCGAGGGCGCGGACCTCGTCCGACTGCTCGTAGGTCTCCTGCCAGGTGACCGTCATGCCGTACGCGGCGGTGAGGACGGTCTGGAGCACGGTCTGCTCGGCGGGCAGCTTGTCGAACATGGCGGCGCCGGCCAGTCCGATCCGGGAGCGCAGCTCGAAAACGTCGATCTCGCCGAGCTTCTCGCCCAGCACCGTGACCTTGCCCGAGGTCGGGAACAGATACGAGGAGGCGATCTGCAACAGCGTGGTCTTGCCGGCGCCGTTCGGGCCCAGGATGACCCAACGCTCGCCCTCGGAGATGGACCACGAGACCTGGTCGACCAGCGCGCGCCCCTCCCGGACCACGGATACGTCCACCAGCTCCAGCACGTCGCTCATGCCTACGCCTTCCCCAAAAAACAAGATTCTCGGCCGTCGGTGCGGGCGGCGAGCCTACTCCGGCAGCCGGTGGGCACGGGGTGGGTGCGCCGCACACGCATGGGCAAACCTACGCCACGCGGATGACCGCCGATTCCGTAGGCTGGCCGGATGCTCGCGACACCTGCCGACAATCCGTACGAAGAGCCCCGTTCGGGGCGGCTCACCGCATGGGGCAACGCCCTGCTGGCTGGTCTGGTCCCTCCGGACGACGCCGCAACGGCAGTCCTGGGCACAGACGAGATCCATCGGGTCACCGGGCTTCCCGGCGACGAATCCGGCGAGCAGCACGGCCTGACCTGGGCGCTGGGCCGACTGCGAGTGCTCGGTGTGAAGGGCCTTCGTCTCGCGCTGCCCTCAGCCGGGCATCCGCTCGGGCTGACCGGCCCGAGGGCCTTCAACGAGCAGGCCATGAATGCGGGTGAGGCCGTCCTGGCTGTGGGCGCACCGCTCGGGCTGGTGCCGGAGGTGGAGGTGTACGGTCCGGCCGGCGACCGCTCGGCCACCGTGCTGTGGCGCTGTTCCGAGGTCAATGACACACCTCCGGCGGACGTGCCGTCGCTCCACGAAGCCGAGCGTGAGCTCGCAGACGGGCTGCGGGAGGCTACCGTCATGCTCGCTCACCTCGACGTGGCCGGGGCCGGGCCTGAGGCCCTGCGCGCCCTCGATGCCTACCGCCGACGCGGCCACAGCGAACTGCTCGCCCCCGGCTACCCGTCCCGGGCCGTCCGCGTCCTGGAGTCGGCCCGCCAGGTGTCCGCCCTGCTCGCCATCGCCTCCGGCGGCCACGGCGCTGCCGTCAGCGCCTCGGAGATGGCTGCCCGCCAATCCGCCCTGGCCCCGCTGTGGCGCACCGCCCGGCGCGCCCAGGTGGCCGCCTACAACGCCCTCGTCGACGAGCGAGACGACCGCTGAGAGGCGGTGGGGCCCGGAGCCGGCGGCGGCGAGCGCGATCACCTCGGCGCGCTCGTACCTGCCGTCGGGCCCGACGACCAGGTCTCCCTGTGTCGTAGCGGCCGCCAGCCTGTGCCGGGACCACCCCAGGATCTCGGCCGCCTCCTCCTCCGAGAAGCTCGCCGCAAGCCGCCGCTCCAGCACCTCGACCGCGGCTCTCGCCGTGTCCGCAGCCTTGCGCATGCGCTCCATGACGACTCGCTCCACCACGGCATTCGGGACTGCGGCCAAGGTCTCCCGGCTGTACGTCGGCCAACCCCGGTATCCGTCGCAGGGCCGCAGCTCCCCTGCGGCGGCAAGGCGTCTGACGTCCTCGGCGATCACCAGTAGACCGGTGGTGTGCCTCAGCACCGTGGCCGCCTTGGCCGCTCCCACCGGCGGCACTGCGCCCAACGCGAGGACGATCTCCTCGGCACGAGCCTTGAGCTGCACCTCGACGAGGGCCGACCAGGTGCCGTTGTCGAGGTCCGGCTCGGGGATCAGTTCGCGTTCCCGTGCCAGGTTGAACTGCCAGCGCCGCATCCGGAGCCGGCGCCTCAGCAGCTCCGGTCCGTACGCCTGCCGGTCGCGGATTGCCGCCCGGGCCGACCGCGCCCGGCGCTCGGCGGCTTCCGCTGCGCCGACATCCGGCTCGATGTCCTGACACCCCGGCAAGAGGGAGTCGCCCGGCCCCCGCCCCTGGCTTCCACGCTCGGAAGCCAGGGGCGGCGCAGGCCTTGACGGGACAGACCCGCCAGACAGACGGCACGTCAACTCGAGCTCATGGGCCAGCACGGCAGGCCCGCAATCACTGCGCATCGCGTTCATCCGGCCCTCCATCGGAATCGGCGTCGGTATTCAGGCTGGCACAGCCGAATGACCGCACGTCACCAGAATTCGGACTATCCCTGCCGAAAGGCATATGCCGGACCACCGTTTGGCGCCAGTTCTGGCCGAAACCCTGCCGATCGACACAGCGCCCGCACCAACTCCCCGCGCCCCCAGCGCACTACCCCTCGCGAGTCTCGCCATGGCGAACGGCCCAGAGTGCCGCCTGAGTACGGTCGGCCAGGTCCAACTTCATGAGGATGTTGGACACATGGGTCTTCACCGTCTTCTCCGAGAGGTGCAGGCTACGGGCGATCTCCCGGTTGGAGCGGCCGTCGGCGATGTGGCCCAGCACCTCGCGCTCGCGCTCCGTGAGCGTGCCTCCGCGACCTTGTGGAGCACGAGGGCCGTCGTCGGAAAGCAGGGCCTCGGCCAGTTCGGGCTGGAGCAGGACGTGACCGGCGTGCACCGATCGGATCGCCCCGGCCAGTGCCTCCGGATCCACGTCCTTGTAGACGTACCCGGCCGCACCGGCCCGCAGCGCGGGAACCATCGTGCGGTGCTCGGTGAAGCTGGTTACTATCAGGATCCGGGCTCGACTGCCTTCCCCCTTGAGCGTGCGCAGCGCCTCGATGCCGTCGACGCCGGGCATCTTGAGGTCCATCAGGACCACGTCAGGATCGAGTTCACGGGCCCGCTCGATGCCCTCCGCCCCATCGGCGGCCTCCCCGACCACCTCGATGTCGTCCTGGACTTCCAGGAACGTACGCAGCCCGCGCCGAACCACCTGGTGGTCGTCGACCAACAGGACACGGATCGACGGTGTGCTCTCAGGCACCGGGGACCTCCATCTCGACGAGCGTCCCCCGGCCGGGGGCCGACTCCAGGGTTAGCGTGCCGCCGACGGCGGACGCTCGGTCGCGCATCGAGGCCAGGCCGAGGTGGCGGCCGGCTCGACGGACGGACTCTGGATCGAAGCCGCGCCCGTCGTCGTGCACCCTCAGCACCGCACCGCGCGCCGGCGTCCCGGTCAGGGTGACGGTGACGGTCCGGGCTCCCGAGTGACGTAGGGCGTTGTGCAGCGCCTCCTGGGCGACTCTCAGCAGCGCGGCCTCCTGGGCCGGCGGCAGCGCCCGGACACCGTCGGCGGTGAAGGTGACATCGGCGGTGTGCGCCCGGTCGAGCACCTGCACCTGCGAGGCGAGAGTGGCGCTGAGCCCGTCCTCCTCCAGCGCGGCGGGGCGCAGCTCCACGACGACGGCGCGCAGTTCGTCGGCCGCCTCGGCGGCCAGCCTGGCGACCTCGGCGAGCTCGGCACGCGCCCGGGCCGGGTCGCGGTCGACGAGCTTGGCGGCTGCCTTGGCCGTGAGCCGGAGCGAGAAGAGCTTCTGCGAGACGGCGTCGTGCAGGTCGTGGGCGATCCGGGCCCGCTCGCCGGCCAGCGTGAGCTCGCGGCTGCGCTCGTACAGCCTGGCGTTGGACAGGGCGAGGGCGGCGTGCGCGGCGAGGATCCGCAGCAGCTCCTCGTCGTGGTCGGTGAAAAGGCCGCCGCCGCGCTTGTTGGCGAGGAAGATGACGCCCATCACCTGTGGCTCGTCCTCGGCCGCGTCGGTGTCCAGGATCGGCATGCCCAGGAAGGCGTCCATGTCGGGGTGGGCCGCGGGCCAGCCTTCGAAGGCGGGTGCCTTGCGGACGTCCACGAGCCGCGTGGGACCGGCCTCGTGCAGCATCGCGGCGAGCACCCCGTGCTGCCGGGGCAGCGGGCCGATCGCCCGCCACTGCTCGTCGGTGACACCGTCGACCACGAACTGGGCGAAGCCCCCGTGGTCGTCGGGCACGCCCAGGGCCGCGTACTCGGCGCCGAGCAGCCCGCGGGCAGAAGCGGTGATGCGGCGCAGCACCTCGCGAACCTCCAGGTGCCGGCTCATGGCGAGCAGTGCCTGGCTGACGGTCTCGATGCCGGACAGGCACGGTTCGCAGGCAAGCAGCGGGCCTCGGTGGGCCCGGTGGTCTCCGGAGATGCTGGGCATATCGCCAAACTACCGCCGCCGCGACGAGCGCCGCGTCCGTCCGCGGCCGCCCCGGGCCCAGGTCCGGGGACCTAGGCCACAGGGCCCGCCCGGAGGCCTGGGAAGACCATCCGGAGCCCCGAGGGCCGCCCGGAGCACGGAACCGAACACGCCCGGAATACGAAAGGGCGGCCCTCCCCACTGGGAGGGCCGCCCCTCGGCCTGCCGTCGAGAAGGGTCAGCCCTTCTGCATGACCTCAGGCTCGTGCCGGCGCTGGAGCCGGGTCACGATGACGCCGATGACGATCGAGATGGCGATCAGCACACCCGCGTCGATCGCCCACTGGGCGACGCTGTGCTTCCAGAGCGGGTCGTAGTTGGGGTTCTGGAAGTCCTTGTTCCACGGGCCCATGAGCACGGAGAGGTCCAGCGTGGTGGACACCATGCCGGTTCCCCAGCGGGCCGGCATCAGCCAGGCGACCTGCTCCAGTCCGGGCTTGCTGAAGATCTGGAAGAGGCAGCCGGTGAAGACGACCTGCACGATGGCGAACATGACCAGCAGCGGCATGGTCTTCTCGGCGGTCTTCACCAGTGCGGAGATCATCAGGCCGAACATCATCGCGGCGAAGCTCAGCAGGATCATGCCGATGGTCATCTCGATGACCGGCAGGTTCTTGACGATCAGGCCGTGCTCGGGGAGCTTGCGCGGCAGGAAGCCGACGGCGGAGATGATGGCGCCCTGGATCACGCTGAAGAAGCCCAGCACGATGATCTTGGACATCATGTACGCCGAGCGGGAGAGCCCGGTGGCTCGTTCTCGCTCGTAGATCGCCCGCTCCTTGATCAACTCGCGGACGGAGTTGGCCGCTCCGGAGAAACAGGCGCCGATTGCCAGGATCAGCATGATCGTCGCGGCGCCGCTGTTGAGGTGGAGCTGCGTCTTGGGATTGGGCGCGAGCCCCGGCTCGTTGGGGATCAGCACGCTGACCGCGCCGATGACGGCGGGCAGCAGCACGGACAGTGCGAGGAAGCCGCGGTCCGAGGCGAGCACCGACATGTAGCGGCGCATCAACGTCCACAGCTGTGAGCCCCAGCTCTGCGGCTTCGGCGGCCTGACGGCCTCCTGGGCGACCTGGACGTGCTGCACCTCACCCGCCTCCACGGTGGGCGCGGAGTACTGCTGGTAGTGCACCGAGCCGCGGTAGCGCCCGGCCCAGTCGTGGTCCGGGTAGTTCTCGAAGGCCTGGAAGACGTCCGCCCAGGTCTCGTACCCGAAGAAGTGCAGCGCCTCGTCCGGCGGGCCGAAGTAGGCCACCGAACCGCCCGGCGCCATCACCAGCAGTCGGTCGCAGAGCGCCAGCTCGGCCACCGAGTGGGTGACGACCAGGATGGTGCGGCCGTCGTCGGCGAGGCCCCGCAGCATCTGCATGACCTCGCGGTCCATGCCCGGGTCGAGGCCCGAGGTGGGCTCGTCCAGGAAGATCAGCGAGGGCTTGGTGAGCAGCTCCAGGGCGACCGAGACACGCTTCTGCTGGCCGCCGGAAAGCGCGGTGATCTTGTTGTCGGCACGCTTGTCCAGGCGCAGCTCGTACAGCACCTCGTCGATCCGGGCGTCGCGCTCGCGGGCCTCGGTGTCGCCGGGGAAGCGCAGCCGGGCCGCGTACTTGAGGCCCTTGCGGACGGTGAGCTCGCGGTGCAGGATCTCGGACTGCGGCACCAGGCCGATGCGCGAGCGCAGCTCGGCGAACTGCTTGTAGAGGTTGCGGCCGTCGTAGAGGACCTCACCGCGGTCGGCCGGGCGGTAGCCGGTGAGGGCGCGCAGCAGCGTGGACTTGCCGGAGCCGGACGGGCCGATGACGGCGACCAGCGACTTCTCCGGGACACCGAAGCTGACGTCGTTGAGCAGGATCTTCTTGGCGCCCTTGTGCTCGACCTCGACGGTCAGGTGGCGGGCGGAGAAGGAGACCGCACCGGTGTCGACGAACTCCTGCAGCTGGTCGCCGACCAGGACGAAGCTGGAGTGGCCGACGGTCAGCCGGTCCTGCGGGCCCATCAGCTGACGCTGCACCCGCTGGCCGTTGAGGAAGATGCCGTTGTGGCTGCCGAGGTCGACGATCTCGTAGCGGCCGTCCGGGAGCTGGTGCAGCTCGGCGTGGTGGCGGGAGACCTGGAGGTCGGACACCACGACGTCGTTGTCGAGCGCACGGCCGATCCGGACGGTGCGCATCGCCGACGTCAGGTTGCGGATGATGGTCGGCTGCGGCCCGCCGTCGTGCTGCGGCGGGGCCGGAAAGCCCTGCTGGGGGAAGCCACCGTGCTGGGGCTGGAGCTGCTGCGGGGCCGGCTGCGCCTGCGGCGGCCCGTACTGCTGCTGCGGGAACGCCGGCTGGGCCTGCACCTGCCCCTGCCAGGCCTGCTGCTGCGGCTGCTGGTACGGGTCGTGCTGCGGCCAGCCCTGCTGCGGAGCGGGCTGCTGGGGCGTGGGCGCCGGGCCGCGGCTGGTGGCGGCCTCGTGCACCGGGGCGGCCTGCGGGGCCGGGGCCTGCGGCGCCGCGGCGTGCGCGGGTGCGGAGAAGCCGAGCCGGGGGCCGTTCTCCGGGTTGCCCAGGTTGACCACGGCACCGGGGAACAGTTGGGCCTGCATGGTGCGGGCGCCGGCCACGTACGTTCCGTTGGTGCTGCCGTGGTCGTCCAGCTGCCAACCGCTGCCGTTGAAGCTGATGGTCCCGTGTTGCCAGGAGACCCTGGCGTCGTCGAACGTGAAGTCCGACTGCGGGTTGCGCCCGATGGTGTAGGACCGCCCGGGCTCCAGAGTCCGCTGCTGTCCGTTGATCTCGATGACGAGTTGCGGCACTGCTCGCCTGCCCCGCTCTCTCGGTTCCCCCGAATTGTGGCCCCCGGCCGGGGCTGCGATGTTCCTGTGACTGACGGGGGGAATCATTCCAGCCTGCCGACCGCCGGTGAAAGTCAGCCCTGGCGACTGTGACCAGGCTGCTACCGAGCCCTGACCCGCGGCGTCCCGCGAGGTGGGACGGGTGCTCCCGGGCCCTCGGCCGCCCGGTAGCGTGGGAGGCACCATGAACGCATCGCCCCTGGCCGCTGAGCCCCTCCCCGCCGCCCAGCACCGGACCGCGGACGAGCGCACCCTGCTCGTCAAGGTGTTCGGCAAGGACCGCCCCGGCATCACCGCCGGCCTCTTCGCGACGCTGGCCGGCTTCGGCGTCGACGTCATCGACATCGAGCAGGTCGTCACCCGTGGCCGCATCACGCTGTGCGCCCTGGTCACCCCGCCTCCCACACCCGGTGCCGAGGGTGGGCTGCGGGCCACCGTCCACCGCTGGGCCGACGAGCAGAAGCTCCAGGCCGAGATCCTCTCCGGCATCGGTGACAACCGGCCGCGCCGTGAGGGCCGTTCGCACGTCACGGTGCTCGGCAACCCGCTGACCGCCGCCGCCGTCTCCGCGCTCACCTCCCGGATCACCGCCTCGGGCGGCAACATCGACCGTGTCTTCCGGCTCGCCAAGTACCCGGTGACGGCCGTCGAGCTGGCCGTCTCCGGCGTGGCCACCGACGAGCTGCGGGCCGCCCTGGCCCAGGAGGCGGCCACCCAGCGGGTGGACGTCGCGGTGGTCGCCGCCGGGCTGGAGCGCCGCGCCAAGCGCCTGGTGGTCATGGACGTCGACTCGACGCTCATCCAGGACGAGGTGATCGAACTGTTCGCCGCCCACGCGGGCTGCGAGGAGGAGGTCGCCGAGGTGACGGCGGCGGCGATGCGCGGCGAGCTGGACTTCGCCGAGTCGCTGCGGGCCCGGGTGGCGCTGCTGGCCGGGCTGGACGCCTCGGTGACCGAGAAGGTCCGCGCCGAGGTCCGCTTCACGCCGGGCGCGCGCACTCTGATCCGTACGCTGCAGCGCCTCGGCTACCAGGTCGCGGTGGTATCCGGTGGCTTCACCCAGGTCACCGACCACCTGGTGGAGCAGCTGGGGCTGGACTTCGCGGCCGCGAACACCTTGGAGGTGGTGGACGGCAGGTTCACCGGCCGGGTGGTCGGCGAGATCGTGGACCGGGCGGGCAAGGCCCGCTGGCTGGCTCGCTTCGCCGAGCAGGCGAAGGTGCCGCTGGAGCAGACGGTGGCGATCGGCGACGGCGCCAACGACCTGGACATGCTGAACGCGGCCGGCCTCGGGGTGGCGTTCAACGCCAAGCCGGTGGTGCGCGAGGCCGCCGACACCGCGGTGAACGTGCCGTTCCTGGACACCGTGCTGTACCTGCTGGGCATCACCCGCGAGGAGGTCGAGGCGGCCGACGCGCTGCACGGCACCCCGACCGAATAGGCGCGGGCCCGGCGACGACCGATGGAGTGAGGCCCGCCCAGGAGCGCCCGCGGTCTGCGTCCCGCAGCCGCGGACACACGAGGGGCGCGCGGATCAGCCCGCGCGCCCCTCACGTACATTCCGGGGTCAGTCCTGCGGCGTGTGGTACGAGACCAGCTCGGCCACGCCCGGCTCGACGCCCTTCCAGGAGCCGCTGAAGCTGAGCACCGCGATCGCCGCCGTCGGGAAGCCCCCGAGCCGCAACCGCTCCAGCGCGTCCCGGTCGCCCGCGTCCCCGGCCAGCACCTGGGTCAGGCCCAGCACTCCCGGGTTGTGGCCGACCAGCACCACGTCCGAGTACTCCTCCGGGGTCTCCTGGAGCACCGCGATGATCTCGCCGGGGCTGGCCTCGTAGACCCGCTCCTCGTAGACGGTCTTGAGGGGCCGCTGCGGCAGCTCGTGCACGGCCAGCTTCCAGGTCTCGCGGGCGCGCAGTGCGGTGGAGCAGACCACGTAGTCGGGGCTGATGCCGGAGTCCACCAGCCAGCGGCCGGCGTCCGGGGCCTGGTGACGGCCCCGGTCGGCCAGCGGCCGGTCGTGGTCGTCCACGCCGTTCGGCCAATCGGCCTTGGCATGGCGGAGAACGATGATCCTGCGGGGCGTGTCGGCGCTCATACCCAGCAAGCTTGGCAGAAAAGCGGCTCGGCGGCGCGATGCTCCCGGATGCCGCCACTCCGAGGGACGACGAGTGTCATCATGCCCCGTTCACCGGGGCGTCGGATGGCGTACGGGCGTCCGTCAGCCCATGGTGGCCGCGACGGTGGCGATGACCGCCACCAGCACCACGATGGCGCCGAAGGCGAGGGCGATGCGGCCGAGCTGCTTGCGGCCGTCGGTGGGATTGGGATCGAGAACGGGCATGTCCGGAAGTCTCGCATCCCGAACACGCCCGTCCTCCGCTGGCCCCTCCCCCTTGGCCGGACCTTGACCTTCCCCACCAGGCCCGGCCTTCCCCACCAGGCCCGGCCTTCCTCACCAGGCCCGGCCTTCACCGCCGCGTCCGACCGCCTCTCAGCCTCACGCGCCCCGCCACGGCGTCACACGCCCGTCCACTGCCATACGCGCCCCACCATGGCGTCACGCGCTCCTCCGAGCCATCGCACGCCCTGCGCGAGGCATCGCACGCCCTGCCTGGGGGCGTCACGCCTTGGCCTGCTCCGCCGGGTGCACCGCCTCGTCCTCGATGTGCCGGGCCCGCGCCGCGCGCAGACCGAACAGCATCTGCGGCACCAGCAGCAGCGCCAGGAATCCCAGCGGCCAGTACCACTGGCCGGTGATGTCGTAGATCCGGCCGATCAGGATCAGGCCGGGAACGGAGATCAGGTAGCCGACGCCCTGGGCGAAGGCGGACAGCTGCGCCACCCCGCCCGCCGTCCTGGCACGCAGTCCGATCATCGTCAGCACCAGCGGGAAGGCGCAGTTGGACAGACCCACCAGCACGGCCCAGACCCACGCCCCGCCGGCCGGGGCGAACGCCAGCCCGGCGTACCCGGCGATGCCGCAGGAGGCCAGCACGACCACGAACGGCCGCTGGTCTCCGCGGCGGGCGGCCAGGTTGGGCAGCACGAAGGAGACCGGCACGCCGATCACCATGGTGACCGCGAGCAGCACCCCGGACGTGCCCTTGTCGACGCCGGCGTCCTGGAAGATCTTCGGCAGCCAGCCCATCACCACGTAAGCGCCGGTGGCCTGGAGGCCGAAGAAGCAGGCCAGCGCCCAGGCCGTACGGCTGCGGGTGATGGGCAGCCGGGCGAGGGCGGCGCCGTCGGCGCGCTCACCGCGCTCGCGCTTGGCGATCAGCACCGGCAGCCAGAGCACCAGGGCGAGCGCGCCCAGCGCGGCCCAGACGCCCAGTCCATGGCGCCAGTCACCGCCGAGCGCGTTGGTCAGCGGCACGCTGACCAACGCGGCCAGCGCGGTGCCGGCGGACAGCGCCATGGAGTACAGGCCGATCATCGGACCGACCTTCTCCGGGAAGTACCGCTTGATGACCACCGGCAGCAGCACGTTGGAGACCGCCACACCGGCCATGGCGAGCGCGGTGAGCAGCAGGAACACCGCCGTGCCGCCGGCGAAGGAGCGGGCCAGTACGCCGGCCGTGATCGCGCCCATCCCGGCCGTGACCACCGCGATCGGGCCGATCCGGCGGGCCGCGGCCGGTGCGGCGAAGCCGAACAGCGCGAAGCACAGCGACGGGACGGCGGTGAGCAGTCCGGCGAGCGTCGGGTTCATCCCGAGGTCGTCGCGGACCTGGTCGAGCAGCGGCCCGAGGCTGGTGACCACGGGGCGCAGGTTGAAGGCGGCGGCGGCGATCGCGATGGCGAACAGCCAGCCCAGGTACTTGTCGGAGCCGGAGGTGGCGGACCGCTCGGCGGCCGGCGTCCGGCTCTCGGTCCGGGCGGAAACGGTGGTGTCTGCTGCGGGCATGGAGAGCATCATAGAATGATGGGATGAATTGATGCACCTCGTTGTTGGCATGATGTGCCGACCGTTCATCCGCCGGCCATCTCCCACCCAGGCCCCACCGAGCCGTAGTCGCAAGGAGTCCCCGTGGCGCTGTCCTCGCCGAGGCGCACCCCGCTGTCCGACCAGGTGATCGCACAGCTGCGTGCCCAGATCACTTCCGGGGAATGGCCGGTCGGCTCCCGCATCCCCACCGAGGCCGCCCTGGTCGAACAGCTCGGTGTCGCCCGCAACACCGTCCGCGAGGCCGTCCGCGCCCTCGCCCACAACGGGCTGCTCGACATCAGACAGGGCTCCGGAACGTACGTCCTGGCCACCAGCGAGCTGGCCGGCGTGATGCACCGCCGCTTCGCCGACGCCGACCAGGCCCAGGTCGCGGAGCTGCGGGCGGCGCTGGAGACCTCGGCCGCGGCTCTCGCCGCCACCCGCCGCACCGCGCGCGACCTGGAGCTGCTGGACGGCGCCATGGCCCGCCGGGAGGCCGCCTGGCTCTCCGGCGACGCCGAGGACTTTGTCCAGGCCGACGCCGCCTTCCACCAGGCCGTGGTGGAGGCCGCCCACAACGACGTCCTGCTCGCCGTCTACGCCGACCTCGGCGAGGCCACCCGCGAACTCCTGCGGCACGACATCGGCCCCGAGCTGATCCCCGAGCGCTACATCGGGCACCAGGCCATCCTGGAGGCCATCAGGGACGGCGACGCCCAGCGCGCGTCCGTCGAGGCCGGCCGCGCCGCCCCCGGCCCCTGCGCCACCATCGAGGCCTGACCGCCCGCACACCGGCCTCCGACGCCACCCCACCCCCCGCCCACGGCTCCGGCTGCCCCGTCCCTCGGCCCCGGCCCCCATCCAGAAGCACCCCGGGCCGCACCGAACAAGAACAGAACGCCGCTGCCCGGCACCCCCACGAGGGGTGCCGGGCAGCGGCGTACGGGCGGAGCGTCAGGCGCCGATGGCGTGCAGACCGCCGTCGACGTGGATGATCTCGCCGGTGGTCTTCGGGAACCAGTCCGACAGCAGCGCGACAATGCCGCGGCCGGCCGGCTCCGGGTCGCTCAGGTCCCACTTCAGCGGGGAGCGGTGGTTCCAGGTGTCGGCCAGGTCGCCGAAGCCCGGGATGGACTTGGCGGCCATCGAGCCGATCGGACCGGCCGAGATCAGGTTGCAGCGGATGTCCCGCTCGCCCAGGTAGCGCGCCAGGTAGCGGTTGGTCGACTCCAGGGCGGCCTTGGCCGGGCCCATCCAGTCGTACTGCGGCCAGGCGAACTGCGCGTCGAAGGTCAGGCCGACCACCGAGCCGCCGTCCTGCATCAGCGGCAGCAGCGCCGTGGTCAGCGACTTCAGCGAGTACGCCGAGACGTTCATCGCGGTGGCCACGGACTCCCACGGGGTGTCCAGGAAGTTGCCGCCCAGCGCGTCCTGCGGGGCGAAGCCGATCGAGTGGACGATGCCGTCCAGGGTCGGCAGGTGCTCGCGGACCTGGTCGGCGATGCCGGCCAGCTGCTCCGGGTTCGAGACGTCCAGCTCCAGCACCTTGACCGGGTGCGGCAGCTTCTTGGCGATCCGCTCGGTCAGGCTCGGGCGCGGGAAGGCGGTGAGGATGATCTCCGCGCCCTGCTCCTGCGCGAGCTTGGCGGTGTGGAAGGCGATGGAGGACTCCATCAGCACACCGGTGATCAGGATCCGCTTGCCCTCGAGGATTCCGCTCATGATCAGTGACCCATGCCCAATCCGCCGTCGACGGGAATGACGGCTCCAGTGATGTACGCGGCCTCGTCCGACCCGAGGAACCGCACGGTGGAGGCGACCTCGGCGGGCGCCGCGTAGCGGCCCAGCGGCACGCCCGAGACGATCTCCGCGCGGCGCTCGTCACTGAGCACGGCGGTCATGTCGGTGTCGACGAAGCCGGGGGCGACCACGTTGACGGTGATGTTGCGCGGGCCGAGCTCGCGCGCCAGCGACCGGGCGAAACCGACCAGGCCGGCCTTGGAGGCGGCGTAGTTGGCCTGGCCCGGGGAGCCGGACAGGCCCACCACGGACGAGATGAGCACGACACGGCCCTTCTTGGCACGCATCATCAGCTTGGACGCGCGCTTGACCACCCGGAAGGTGCCGGTCAGGTTGGTGTCCACGACGGAGGTGAAGTCCTCCTCCGACATGCGCAGCAGCAGGGTGTCGTGGGTGATGCCCGCGTTGGCGACCAGTACCTCGACCGCGCCGTGCTTCTGCTCGATCTCGGTGAAGGCGGCGTCGACCTGCGCGGCGTCCGTGATGTCGCAGCGGACCGCGAGGACGTCGTACTTGGCCAGCGCCTCGGGCACCTCACCCGCGCGACTGGTGATGGCCACCTTGTCGCCCGCCTCGGCGAAGGCCTGGGCGATCGCGAGGCCGATGCCCCGGTTTCCTCCGGTGACGAGAACCGAGCGGCTCAACGATCCACCTCTCTCCGTGTGTGAGCGCGTACGTCGGAATGCGCACGCAATGTGACGCTATCGGGCGGTCGGCGGCGGCGGCGCATCGGTCTCCCACAGCGCGACCCCGGCGGATCTGTCGCAATCCGACAATCCGCACCCGCTCACGCCGCCCCGGCGACGGACATCGCCCAGGCCGGGGCGCTGCCCGGATCGGGGCGACTGTACGGGAACAACACGGGCGGGCGCACCCGTTGCCCCCGTGGTGCGGGCCGGCCCGGGACCTGCCGTACCGATCCCCGACCATCCCGGTGAGCGACGAAGGCAGAGCGGATGACCAAGGCACGGCCCGGGAGCACCCACCGACGCGGACGACTGCTGGCCCTCACCGCCCTGGCGGCCGGCCTGGGGGCGGCAGCCTGGTCTCTGCGCGACCTCCCGGCGGCGTTCGGGCGGCGGCCGGACGGCGAGCGCGAGGAGCGGGTGCGCAACTCCCCGCAGTACCGCGACGGCGTCTTCCACAACGCCCCCTCCACGCTCGCCCGCGCCGCCGGCGCCCCCGGCTTCGACGGCGCCACCGCCCGCCGGATGCTGTTCGAGCGGGCCGGCCGCGTCCCCTCCCGTCCGGTGCCGACGGTCCGCCCCGCGATCCCGGCCGGGCCGGCCGCCGAGGGCGTGGAGGTCGTCTGGTACGGGCACGCCTCCGCGCTGGTGGAGATCGAGGGCTTCAGGGTGCTGTTCGACCCGATCTGGAGCGACCGCTGCTCCCCCGCCGCGCACGTCGGTCCCAAGCGGCTGCACCCGGTGCCGGTCGAGTTGGAGGAGCTGCCGCAGGTCGACGCGGTGCTGATCTCGCACGACCACTACGACCACCTGGACATGGCGACGGTCAAGCGTCTGGTGCGCAGCCAGTCCGCGCCGTTCGCGGTGCCGCTCGGCATCGGCGCCCACCTGCGCCGCTGGGGCGTCCCCGAGCACCGGATCATCGAACTGGACTGGGACGAGACCTGCACCCTGGGCGACCTGGTACTCACCCTCACCGCGGCGCACCACTTCTCCGGCCGCGGGCTGACCCGCAACACCACCCTGTGGGGCTCCTGGGTGGTCGCCGGCCCGAACCGCAAGGTCTTCTACACCGGCGACTCCGGCTACTTCGAGGGCTACGCCCGGATCGGTGCGCAGCACGGGCCGTTCGACGCCGCTCTGGTCCAGATCGGCGCCTACGACGCGGCCTGGGCGGACATCCACATGACCCCGGAGGACGCCGTCCTCGCGCACCGGGACCTGGCCGCCGGCCTGCTGGTGCCCGTCCACTGGTGCACCTTCAACCTGGGCCTGCACCCGTGGTCCGAGCCGGTCGAACGGCTGGTGAAGGCCGCCAAGGAGCAGGCCGTCCCGCTGGCCGTGCCGCGGCCCGGCGAGCGGGTCGACGTCGACAACCCGCCGGAGCTGGACGGCTGGTGGGAGAGCGTCGGCTGACGGCCCGCACCCACCGGCCGGGGGCACCGGCCCCGCCGGTCGGACAAGGCCGCCTGCCGACCGGCGCCGCCGACCATCCGGGCACCACCGGTCGGACGGCCCCACCGATCGGACGGCGCGCTGGTCAGACGGCCCCACCGGTCGGACGGCGCCGGTTTCGGACGGCGCCGTCCGAAACCGGCACAGCGGTCGTAATGCGCTGGCCGGAAACCGGGTGGACGGGAAATGATGCGGTGCGGGCGCCCCTGTGGCGCCACACCGCCACCCTCCGCGACCTGGGAGCCCGATTGCCTCCGATTCCTCCGGCCGATCGCTCCGGCGCCCCGCACGGGCGCGCCGTCGACCCGCTGTTCCTCGCCCTGCCGCTGCGGCCCCTCGCCGACGCCGCCCTCACCCGGGCCCGCGAACTGGGCGTGAGCCACGCCGACTTCCGGCTGGAGCGGATCCGCAGCGCCTACTGGCGGCTGCGTGACGCGCGTCCCGCCGGCACTTCCGACAGCGTGCAGCTCGGTTACGCCGTCCGGGTGCTGCTGGACGGCGCCTGGGGCTTCGCCGCCGGCGTCGACCTGACCCCCGACGCGGCGGCCAGGGTCGCCGAGCAGGCCGTCGCGGTGGCCCGCCTGTCCGGCGGGATCAGCCGGGCGGCCGGCACCGCCGAGCGGGTCGAGCTGGCCGACGAGCCGGTGTACCGCGACGTCACCTGGGTCTCCGCGTACGAGGTCAACCCCTTCGAGGTGCCGGACGCCGAGAAGACGGCGCTGCTCGCCGAGCGCAGCTCCCGGCTGCTGGCGGCCGAGGGCGTCTCGCACGTCCAGGCGGCCCTGCGCACCGTCCAGGAGAACAAGTTCTACGCGGACACCGCCGGAACGGTGACGACCCAGCAGCGGATCCGGGTGCACTCGGACCTGGAGGCCACCTCGGTCGACGAGCGCACCGGCGCCTTCGACTCGATGCAGACCCTCGCCCCGCCGGTCGGCCGCGGCTACGAGTACGTCACGGGCACCGGCTGGGACTGGGACGCCGAGCTCGCCGAACTGCCCGTCCTGCTGGCCGAGAAGATGCGGGCCCCGAGCGTCGAGGCGGGCCGCTACGACCTGGTGATCGACCCGACCAACCTCTGGCTGACCATCCACGAGTCGATCGGCCACGCCACCGAGCTGGACCGCGCGCTCGGGTACGAGGCCGCCTACGCCGGCACCTCCTTCGCCACCTTCGACCAGCTCGGCTCGCTGAAGTACGGCTCCGAGCTGATGCACGTCACCGGCGACCGCACCGCCGAGCACGGCCTGTCCACCATCGGCTACGACGACGAGGGCGTGGCCACCCAGTCCTGGGACCTGGTCAGGGACGGCATCCTGGTCGGCTACCAGCTGGACCGTGGCATCGCCGGGTTGAAGGGCTTCGAACGCTCCAACGGCTGCGCGTTCGCCGACTCCCCTTCGCACGTCCCGGTGCAGCGGATGGCCAACGTCTCGCTGCAGCCCGCCGCCGACGGCCCGGACACCGAGGGCCTGTTCGCCCAGGTCGAGAACGGTCTCTACATCGTCGGCGACCGTTCGTGGTCGATCGACCAGCAGAGGTACAACTTCCAGTTCACGGGGCAGCGCGCCTACGCGATCAAGGACGGCGAGCTCGCCGGCCAGGTCAAGGACTTCGCCTACCAGGCCACCACCACCGACTTCTGGGGCTCGATGGCGGCGGTCGGCGGACCGCAGACCTACCTCCTGGGCGGTGCCTTCAACTGCGGCAAGGCGCAGCCCGGTCAGATCGCGGCGGTCAGCCACGGCTGCCCGTCGGCGCTGTTCCGCAACGTCAACGTGCTCAACACCCAGCAGGAGGCGGGTCACTGATGACCGCGAAGCAGCCCCACGAACTCGTCGAGCTGGCGCTCGGTCTCTCCCGCGCCGACGGCTGCGTGGTGATCGCCGACGAGGAGTCCACCGCCAACCTGCGCTGGGCCGGCAACGCGCTGACCACCAACGGCGTCACCCGCGGCCGCCGCCTCACCGTGATCGCCACCGTGGCGGGCGCCGAGGGCACGGCCTCCGGCGTGGTCTCCCGCGAGGCCGTCACCGCGGAGGAGGTGGAGGGCCTGGTGCGGGCCGCCGAGGAGGCCGCCCGCGCGGCCGGACCGGCCGAGGACGCCCAGCCGCTGATCGCCGACCAGCCCTCCTCGCCGGACTTCACGCAGCCGCCGGCGCTCACCTCCATCGAGGTGTTCGACGCCTTCGGCCCGGCCCTCGGCGAGGCCTTCGCCCGCGCCGCCGCCCAGGGCGAACTGCTGTACGGCTTCGCCCGGCACGAGATGACCTCCAGCTACCTGGGCAGCTCCACCGGCCTGCGGCTGCGCCACGACCAGCCCACCGGCATGGTCGAGATCAACGCCAAGACCGCCGACCTCTCCGGCTCGGCCTGGGTGGGCGCCGCCACCCGGGACTTCGCCGACATCGACCTCACCGCCCTGCACACCGAGCTGACCAGGCGGCTCGGCTGGGGCGCCCGCAAGGTGGCCCTGCCGGCCGGCCGGTACGAGACGCTGCTGCCGCCCTCGGCCGTCGCCGACCTGCTGGTCGTCCTCAACTGGAACGCCGGCGGCCGGGACGCCCAGGAGGGCCGGACGGTCTTCTCCAAGCCCGGCGGCGGCACCCGGCTCGGCGACAAGCTCAGCTCCCTGCCGCTGACGCTGCGCTCGGATCCGCGCGAGCCCGGCCTGGAGGCCGCGCCGTTCGTGCTGACCCACTCCACCGGCGGGGACTTCTCGGTCTTCGACAACGGCCAGCCGATCGCCGCCACCGAGTGGATCCGCGACGGCGTGCTGAACGACCTGATCACCAGCCGCCACGCGGCCGCCCTCACCGGCCTGCCGCTGCGCCCGGCGATCGACAACCTGGTGCTGGAGACGGCCGACCAGGAGTCGGCGCCGACGCTGGACGAGATGATCGCCCGCACCGAGCGCGGCCTGCTGCTCACCTGCCTCTGGTACATCCGCGAGGTGGACCCGGCGACGCTGCTGCTCACCGGCCTCACCCGGGACGGCGTCTACCTGGTGGAGAACGGCGAGGTCGTCGGCGAGGTCAACAACTTCCGGTTCAACGAGTCCCCGGTGGACCTGCTGGACCGGATCACCGAGGTGGGCCGCACCGAACGCTGCCTGCCCCGCGAGTGGAGCGACGTCGTCACCCGCACCGCGATGCCACCCGTGCGTGTCACGGACTTCAACATGAGTTCGGTCAGCCAGGCCTCTTAGCCACTGACCTACGGGGGATACGAGAGACATGATGGACGAGAAGCGCCTGGTCAGGTCGAGCAAGATGCTGTCGCGCATCCTGCGGCACGAGCCCGGGCTGGTGGGGATCACGCTGGACGGGGCCGGCTGGGTCCGGGTCGACGAGTTGCTCACCGCGCTCGCGGCCCGGGGCAGGCCGCTCACCCGGGCCGAGCTGGACCACGTCGTGGCGACCAACAACAAGCGCCGCTTCGGCTACTCACCGGACGGTCTCTCGATCCGCGCCAACCAGGGCCACACGGTGGTGGTCGACCTCGGTCTGGCCGCCGCGGTTCCGCCGCCCGTGCTCTACCACGGCACCGCCGGCCGGCACCTGGCGGCGATCTTCCACGAGGGGCTGCGCCCGATGGCCCGCCAGGACGTCCACCTCTCGGCGGACACCGAGACGGCGACCAGGGTCGGCGCCCGGCACGGCCGTCCGGTGGTGCTGACCGTGAACGCGGCGGCGATGGCGGCGGCCGGCCACGAGTTCCGGCTCAGCGAGAACGGCGTCTGGCTCACCGACGCCGTGCCCCCGCAGTTCCTCTCCCGGCGCTCGTAGCCGACCGGGCCGCGCCGCCTCGCCGGCGCCCCGACCGAAGGGCCTGTCCGCTCCGCCGGACAGGCCCTTCGCGTACCCGACCGGGTGGGTCCGGCCCACCCGGTCTCGTCGCCGCCCGTGCCCGGGCGTACCGTGAGGAGGCCGCGCGGCCAGGCGCGCGGGTGCGCGACGAGGGCGGTAGGACACATGGGCAAGAGCGCCGACGACGGGCAGGTCTTCCGGATCACCGGGGCGCGCAGCAGCCTCACCGAGGACGTCCGGGGACGCCAGCGCCGCTACGTCATCTCGATGCTGGTCCGTACGGCCTGCGTGCTGCTCGCCGTGGTGCTGTGGGACGTCCAGCGGATCCTGGCGTTCGCCGCGCTGGCGGGCGCCGTGCTGCTGCCGTACTTCGCGGTGCTGATCGCCAACGCGGGCCGGGAACGGGCCCCGGGGCTGCCGAGCACCTTCGACATCCCGCTCGACACCCCGCTGATGCTCGGCCCCGGCGGGAGGGGTGGGACGGGTGGGATGGGTGGAGCGGCTGCGAAGGCCGGTACAGGAGAGGCAAAGGCCGCTCCCACCGATCCTTCACAGGACGTGGACTGACCGTCCGTTTCATGCCGCTTCACCCTTGTCCGGCCCGGAGAAAGCTCAAAAGAAGCTCAGATTAATCATGCAAGACCTCCCCATCCCCGGGTCTTCGCGTGACATACTGCGTACGCGCTCCGCATCCCCCGTCGGAGCGACGGACCGACGCCGGGCAGCTCCCCCCGTGGCTGCCCGGCGTCGCCATGCCCGGACGGATCCGTTCGGCCCGGGCGGGCGTGACAGACTGGCGGCGCAGACGTACCCGCCAATCGTTGAGGACGGCCCGATGGAAACCCCGCAGACGCCGATCTGCTCCGCCAAGGGCTGCCGGGCGGACGCCGGCTGGGTGCTGGTGTGGAACAACCCCAAGCTGCACACCCCGGACCGCCGCAAGACCTGGCTCGCCTGCGACGAACACCGCGAGCACCTGTCCCAGTTCCTCGGGGTGCGCGGCTTCCTCAAGGAGGTCGTCGCCTTCGCCGAGTGGACCCCCGAGGCCTCCGAGAACACCGCGAGCACCGAGGATTCCGGGAAGCCCGCCTAGCCGCCGATCGCGGACATCGGCCGCTCGGGCTGGAGGAACTCCGGGTCGTCGATCCCGGCCCCGGCCTTCTTGCCCCACATCGCCGCCCGCCACAGCGCGGCCAGTTCGGCGTCGTCCGCGCCCGAGCGCAGCGCGGCGCGCAGGTCGGTCTCACCGGTCGCGAACAGGCAGTTGCGCACCTGGCCGTCGGCGGTCAGCCGGGTGCGGTCGCAGGCCCGGCAGAACGGCCGGGTGACCGAGGCGATCACGCCCACCCGGCCCGGGCCGCCGTCCACCAGCCAGCGCTCGGCGGGCGCCGCGCCCCGGTGGGCGGACGGCTCGGGGGTGAGCGTGAAGCGGGCCCGCAGCAGGTCCAGGATCTCCGTCGCGGTGACCATCGACGCGCGGTCCCAGCCGTGCTGGGCGTCCAGCGGCATCTGCTCGATGAAGCGCAGCTCGTAGCCCCGCTCCAGGCACCAGGCCAGCAGGTCGGCCGCCTCGTGGTCGTTGACCCCGCGCATCAGCACCGCGTTGAGCTTCACCGGCGCCAGCCCGGCGGCCTCGGCGGCGGCCAGCCCGTCCAGCACGTCCTGGTGACGGTGGCGGCGGGTGAGGGTGTGGAACACCTCGGGGTCGAGGGTGTCCAGCGAGACGTTGACCCGGTCGAGGCCGGCCTCGCGCAGCGCCGTGGCGGTGCGGGCCAGCCCGATGCCGTTGGTCGTCAGCGAGAGTTCCGGGCGCGGCTCCAGCTCCGAGCAGGCGGCGACGACGGCGACCAGCCCGGGGCGCAGCAGCGGCTCGCCGCCGGTGAAGCGGACCTCGCGCACGCCCAGGTCGCGCACGGCGACGGTGACCAGCCGGACGATCTCCTCGTCGGTCAGCAGGTCCGGCTTGGCCAGCCACTGCAGGCCCTCCTCCGGCATGCAGTAGGTGCAGCGGAGGTTGCACCGGTCCGTGAGGGAGACCCGCAGGTCGACGGCCTGGCGTCCGAAGGTGTCGAGCAGCACGTGCGTCCTTCCCCGAGATGCGGCCGGCCCGGCCACCGTCACGGCGGGCCGGGCCAGCATAGTCATCGCGGGACGATCAGTGGGCGCCCAGCCCGGTCAGTGAGCGGACTTCCAGTTCAGCGTACTTCGCCGGATCGGGGCGTTCCCTGGACAGCAGCGTGCCGAGCCAGCCGGCCAGGAAGCCGACCGGGATGGAGACCAGGCCGGGGTTCTCCAGCGGGAACCAGTGGAAGTCGGAGTGCGGGAAGAGCGAGGTCTTCGCGCCGGAGACCACCGGCGAGAAGACCACCAGCACCACCGAGGTGACCAGGCCGGCGTAGACCGAGCTGACGGCGCCGACGGTGGTGAACCGCTTCCAGAACAGCGAGTAGAGCAGGGTGGGCAGGTTCGCCGAGGCGGCGACCGCGAAGGCCAGGGCGACCAGGGCGGCGGTGTTGAGCTTGTCCGCGAAGAGGCTGAGCACGATCGCCACCGCGCCGATCGCGACCGCGGCCCACTTCGCCGACAGCACCTCCTCCCGCTCGCTCGCCTTCCCGCGCCGGATCACGTTGGCGTAGAGGTCGTGGGCGAAGGAGGCCGAGGAGGCGAGCGTGAGCCCGGCGACGACGGCCAGGATGGTGGCGAAGGCGACGGCCGAGATCACCGCGAGCAGGATCGCGCCGCCGGTGGTCCCGACGCCTCCGCCGAGCGCCTCGGCCAGTTGCGGGGCCGCGGTGTTGCCCGCCGCGTTGGCCGCCTTGATCGCCTTGGAGCCGACCAGCGCGGCCGCGCCGAAGCCGAGCGCCAGGGTCATCAGGTAGAAGACGCCGATGATGCCGATCGCCCAGAGCACCGACTTCCGGGCCGCCTTGGCGGTGGGCACGGTGTAGAAGCGGACCAGGATGTGCGGCAGGCCGGCGGTGCCGAGCACCAGCGCGATACCCAGGCTGATGAAGTCGAGCTTGGCGGTGCCGGTGCCGTACTTCTGCCCCGGTTGGAGGAAGGCCTCGCCCTTGCCGCTCGCGCTCGCCGCCGCGCCGAGCAGTTCGGAGGGGTTGAAGTGGTACTTGGCCAGCACCAGGACGGTCATCAGCGCGGCGCCGACGATCAGCAGCACCGCCTTGACGATCTGCACCCAGGTGGTGCCCTTCATCCCGCCTATCACCACATAGACGATCATCAGCGCGCCGACCCCGACGATGGTCCAGCGCTTGGCGGCACTGCCCTCGGCCCCCAGCAGCAGGGCCACCAGGGTGCCGGCCCCGACCATCTGGGCGAGCAGGTAGAAGATCGACACCACGATGGTGGAGACGCCCGCCGCGGTGCGCACCGGGCGCTGGCGCATCCGGAACGCGAGCACGTCCGCCATCGTGAAGCGGCCGGAGTTGCGCAGCGGTTCGGCGATCAGCAGCAGGGCGACCAGCCAGGCGACCAGGAAGCCGATCGAGTAGAGGAAGCCGTCGTAGCCGCTGAGCGCGATGGTCCCGGCGATGCCGAGGAAGGAGGCGGCGGACATGTAGTCGCCGGAGATGGCCAGGCCGTTCTGGAAGCCGGTGAAGCCGCGGCCGCCCGCGTAGAAGTCGGAGGCGCTCCTGGTCTGCCGCCCGGCCCAGACGGTGATGCCGAGGGTGGCCAGGACGAACACGCCGAACAGGGCCATCGTCAGGCCGCGGTGCTCGGTGGCGGAGCTGGCGAGCAGAGTCATTCGGCGGACTCCCGGGGGGCGTGGACGACGGCGCCGTGCGCCTCGCGGATCGCCGCGGCGGCGGGGTCGATCCGCCGGTCCGCGTAGCGGGCGTACCAGGCGGCGATGGCGAAGGTGGTCGCGAACTGCAGCAGCCCGAGCACCAGGGCCACGTTGACGTGCCCGAGGACCTTGGCGCGCATCAGTCCCGGGGCGTAGCAGGAGAGCAGAACGTAGAGCAGGTACCAGAGCACGAAGCCGATCGTGACCGGGAAGGCGAAGCTTCGGAACGAGCGCCGCAGGGTGCGGAACTCCTCGCTTTCGTCGATGAGTTGGGCTTCCGTGGCGGCGGTGGTGAGCGGCGGCGATTCCACGCTGTCTCCTCACTCCTTCGGCGTATTTGTCACACGGGGGAACGGTCGAGCGTGAGGGGCGTCACAGGTCTGGTGCGCGCCGCGCAATGCTAGGAGCGTCCTGCCCACCCCGGAAGGGGTTGGCCGCGATCAGTCGACCGTTCGCCCCCTCGCACCATCCGATTGGCCGAAAAACAGCCCATCCCAGTGATGCCACACCCCTCCAGCCCCACCCGGAACACGGCACCGGCCCGTGCCGCACCCCATACGGGGCGGCACGGGCCGGTGCCGGGAGGCCGAGGACTCAGAACGCGATCCGCACCTTCAGGGCCGAGCGGTCGTCCATCGCGCGGTAGCCGTCCGGAACGCCGTCCAGGCCGACGGTGCGGTCGAAGACCAGACCCGGCTCGATGGCGCCCGAGAGCACGTCCGGCAGCAGCTCGGGGATGTACGCGCGGGCCGGGGCGACACCGCCGTTCAGTGAAACGTTTCGGCCGAACATCTGACCGATGTCGACGCCCGCGCTGCCGCCGTGCGGTACCCCGACGTAGCCCACCGCGCCGCCGTCCCGGGCGATCGAGACGGCCGTCCGCATCGACTCCTCGGTGCCGACCGCCTCCAGAACGGCGTGCGCGCCCTGACCGCCGGTCAGCTCCTTCACCGCCTCGACCGCGGCCTCGCCGCGCTCCGCCACCACGTCCGTCGCGCCGAAGCGGCGGGCCAGCTCGGTACGGGCCGTGTGCCGGCCCAGCGCGATGATCCGGCCCGCGCCCAGCCGGTGCGCCGCCAGGACGCCGCACAGACCCACCGCACCGTCGCCGACCACCGCGACCGTCGCGCCGGGCCGCACCCGCGCCGAGACCGCCGCGTGGTGCCCGGTCGACATCACGTCGGACAGCGCCAGCAGCCCGGGCAGCAGCTTCTCGTCACCCGCCGCCTCCTTCGGCAGCTTCACCAGCGTCCCGTCCGCGAACGGCACCCGCACCGCCTCGCCCTGGCCGCCGTCCGAACCGACCTGCCCCCAGAACCCGCCGTGCGGGCAGGACGTCTGGAGGCCTTCGAGACAGAAGTCACACGTCCCGTCCGACCAGACGAACGGTGCCACCACCAGGTCGCCCTTGGCGAAGCCGCGCACCTCGGCGCCGGCCTCCTCGACCACCCCGAGGAACTCGTGCCCGATCCGCTGGCCGGCCACCCGGTGCGCCACACCGCGGTAGGCCCACAGGTCGCTGCCGCAGATACAGGCGTTCACCACCCGGAGCACCACGTCCGTCGGGTACTGGATCACCGGGTCCGGGACTTCCTCGATCCGGATGTCATTGGGGCCGTGAATCACAGTGGCACGCATGCGCTGTTCCTTAGCTGAACGGTTTCGACCAGGTGTACGACGCCCCCGGCGACCACTCTATTCCTGCCGGTCCATCGGATCATTCCGGCCGGAACCCCCCGCCCGGCCCCTTATCCTGTTGGACCATGCAACCGATCCAGCCCGAGACGTACGGAGTGCCGCGGACCGCACCGGTCCCCGCGCAGCGCTCCGCCGACCCCTCCCGGGGCTTCGCGGTCGTCGACGTCGAGACCACCGGTCTCGGCCGCTCCGACCGCGTCATCTCGGCGGGCGTCTACCAGCTGGACCCGGACGGCGACGTCGTCGACCACTGGTACACCCTGGTCAACCCCGGACGGGACCCGGGCCCGGTCTGGATCCACGGCCTCACCGCCGAACTGCTCTCCACCGCCCCGACCTTCCCGCAGATCGCCGACGAGTTCGCCGCGCGTCTGCGCGACCGCGTCCTGGTCGCGCACAACGCGCTCTTCGACTGGAACATGATCTCCCGCGAGTTCTCCCGGGCCGGCCTGCGCGCCCCGGTCGAGCAGCGGCTGTGCACCATGGTCCTCTCCCGCGACCTGCGGCTGCCGCTGCCCAACGGCAAGCTGTCCTCGCTCGCCGCCCACTTCGGCGTCCGGCAGCGCCACGCCCACAACGCCCTGGACGACGCCCGGGTACTCGCCGAGGCCTTCCGCCCCAGCCTGCACCTCGCCCGTGACGGCGGCGTGCCACTGCCGCTGCAGAACTGCGTCGCGGTCACCGACCTCGGCGAGGAGGAGCCCGCCAACCCGGGCCGCGCCGGCTGGACCGGCGCCACGTACCGCCAGGCCAAGAAGCGACCGCCCTGCCCGTACCCCAACCCGGGGCGCTGGGAGGACGGCAAGCCGCTGGTCCAGGGCATGCGGGTGGCCATCACCGGCGACACCGCCACCGACCGCGAGATCCTGGAGGACCGCGCGGTCGAGGCCGGACTGCACATCGCCACCTCCGTGAGCCGCCTCACCAGCCTGCTGGTCACCAACGAACCGGACGGCTGGAGCGGCAAGGCCCGCAAGGCCCGCGAGGTCGGCACCCCCGTCGTCGGCGAGGACGCCTTCCTCCAGCTGCTGCGCGAGGTCGCCCCGCACCCCGGTGCGTGAGCCCGTTGTGAGGTCGGCGTACCGTTCCCATGTGTACCGTTTTCTGCTGACCCGACAGTGGCTGATCACCATGTTGATCGCACTGCTGCTGATCCCCGCGACGATCAAGCTGGGCTTCTGGCAGCTGCACCGCCACGAGGCACGGGTGGCCCGGAACGAGCTGATCGGCCAGGCCCTCACGGCCGCGCCGGTCCCCTTCGACACCCTGTCGCCGACCCCCGGCTTCGCGGTCCCCAAGGACCTCACCTGGCGCGCGGCGACCGCCACCGGTCAGTACGACCCGGCACACGAGTTCGTGGTCCGCAAGCGGACCGACTCCAGCGGGACCATCGGCTACTTCGTCGTGACCCCGTTCCAGCTCGCCGACGGCAAGGGCACCGTCCTGGTCAACCGCGGCTGGGTCGCCTCCGGCGACGGGGCCACCGAGTACCCCCCCGTCCCGGCCGCCCCCGCCGGCGAGGTCTCCCTCACCGGCCGCCTGCGCGCCGAGGAGACGTACGGCGCCAGCGGCATCAAGGACCGCACCGGCCTGCCGGACCGCCAGTTCAACCTGATCAACACCGACGAGCAGGCCAAGCGGACCGGCGTCCCCCTCCTCGGCGGCTACCTCGAACTCACCGGCACCACCCCGGCCCCGGCCGACCAGCCCCAGCTGATCCCCGAGCCCAACCACTCCGACATCGGCCCGCACATGGCCTACGCGATCCAGTGGTGGCTGTTCACCGCGATGATCCCGGTCGGCGTCTGGGTCCTCGCCCGCCGCGAGGCCAAGGACCGCGCCAAGCAGGCCGCCGAAGCCGAGGTCCCGCTCGAGGCCGTCCCCGCCTAGAGCACGTCGTCCAGCTCCCGCAGCAACCGCGCCTTCGCCCGCGCCCCCACCACCGACCGCACCGGCTGACCGCCCCGGAACACCATCAGCGTCGGCATCGACAGCACCCCGTACGCCGCCTGCGTCCGCGGGTTGCGGTCCACGTCCACGCTCACCACCCGCAACCGGTGCGCCTCCTCCCGCGCGATGTCCGCCAGCACCGGCGCCATCATCCGGCACGGCGGGCACCAGTCCGCCGTGAAATCCACCAGCACCGGTCCCTCGGCCGCCAGCACCTCCGCGGCGAACGTGTCGTCCGTCACCGCCGGCACACCCGTGATCTCCACCACCGTCTACTCCTTCACCAGTTCACAGAGAGGCGGCTCCCGGTCGGCGGCCAGCTCGTCCCGTGCCCGCACGGCCCGATCGAACTGCCCCGCCACCTGCGCCCGAACCTCCTGGAGCCGGGCGATGCACTCGTCCAGCTCCCCCAACTTCCGCCGGTACACCTCCAGAGAGGCCGGACACGAGTCCCCCTCCGGGTGCCCCGCCCTCAGGCACTCCACGAACGGCCTGGTCTCCTCCAGCCCGAACCCGAAGTCCTGCAACATCCGGATCTCCCGCAGCAACCGCAGATCCCCCTCGTCGTACGCCCGGTACCCGTTGCCCGCCCGCCGGGCCGGCAACAACCCCAACTGCTCGTAGTACCGCAACGCCCGCGTGGTCGTCCCCGCCCGCTCCGCCAACTCCCCGATCCGCACGCCGAACCACTCCTCCCGCACTTCCGGCAACGACCGTAAACCTTCCCCCCGACGTCAACGCCAGCCCTGCCCCACCCCCGCGATCCCGAGAACCCACCCCCCAGACCCCAACCCCCACCGGGCACTATGTCCCCATGGATCTCGGACTGAAAGACAAGGCCTACATCGTCACCGGCGCCACCCGAGGCCTCGGCCTCGCCGGCGCCCGCGAACTCGCCGCCGACGGCGCCCGCGTGCTCATCAGCGGCCGCACCCAGCAGGCCGTCGACACCGCCGTCGCCGAACTCGGGACCCTCGGCACCGCCCGGGGCCTCGTCGCCGACAACGCCGACCCCGACACCCCCGAGCGCCTCATCGCCGAGGCCCGGCACCACTTCGGCCGTCTCGACGGCATCCTGATCAGCGTCGGCGGCCCCCAGGCGGGCCCCGTCGAGACCACCCCCGAGGACGCCTGGCGCGACGCCTTCGAGTCCGTCTTCCTCGGTGCCCTCCGGCTGGCCCGCGCCACCGCCGCCGTGCTCCCCGAGGGCGGCGTGATCGCCTTCGTGCTCTCCAGCTCGGTCCGCCAGCCGATCCCCGGCCTCGGCATCTCCAACGGCCTGCGCCCGGGTCTCGCCATGGCCGCCAAGTCCCTCGCCGACGAGCTCGGCCCCCGCGGCATCCGTGTGCTCGGCCTGCTACCGGGCCGGATCGACACCGACCGGGTCCGTGAGCTCGACGGCCTCGCCCCCGACCCCGATGCCGCTCGCGCCAAGGCCGCCGCCACCATCCCGCTGGGCCGGTACGGCACCCCCGAGGAGTTCGGCAAGGTCGCCGCCTTCCTGCTCTCCCCCGCCGCCTCCTTCCTGACCGGCCTCATGGTCCCCGTCGACGGCGGCGCCCTCCGCACCCTCTGACGCCCTCGCATCTCTCAATCGCTCATTCCTGACCAATCGATCCCGATCAGTCAGTCCCGACCAATCCGTTCCGACTACTCCACCCTCGGCTGCCTACGCCCCCGCCGCCCCCGCCCGTGCCGCGGCTCGGCGGGGGCCGCCTGCAGGACCCGGATCCGCAGATCGGCCGGCAACTCCGCCAGCCGCAGGCTCCCGCACGCGTCCGCCCGGGGCCCGTACTCGAAGTGCTCCACCAGCGCGGCCGGATCCCCGCCCGGCCGCAACCGCACCGCACCACGCAACCGCGGATGCCTCGGTGCCCGCACCAGCCGCACCCCGGCCCGCTCGACCTCCGGCAGCACCGCCGTCCCGTTCTCCAGCGCCTCTTCCAGCGCCCGCGCACCGACCCGCAGTCGAAGCCCGCTCACGCCCGGCGTCGGCACCGCGATGCTCGGCAGCCCGCTGCGCCTCAGCTGCGCGACCAGCCACCACGCCATCCCGGCCACCAGCACGGTCAACCCGCCGATCACCGTCGGCCACCACCACGCCGACGCCACCCACTGCCCCCGCGAACGCGCGCTCACCACCGGCTGGTCGGGCGAGGTGAGCGGCCACCAGTGCGGCGGATGGACGCCCAGTCGCCGGTACAGATCGAGCCCGCCCGCCAGCACCAGCACCCCGACGCCCAACAGCACCGCACCCACCAGCCCCAGCAGCACCCGATTGACGACCGTCCTCCTCACCCCGCCACCCCCTCGCCGCCACCCGCCCCGGCACCCGTCCCCGCACTCGTCCCAGCCCCCGCGCCGCCTCCCGTCCCCGCACCGGTCCCCGCGCCGAAGTCCTCCCCCACCGCGCCGGCGGCCCCTCGTGCCATCCGCACGTCCAGCCGCAACGGCCGCCCCAGCCCCACCCGCTCCAGCTCGTCCCGCAGCTGCCGCTGCACCAACGCCGGATCCGCCACCCCCGCCAACGAGATCCGGACCCGCCGCCGACCGACCCGGATCCGCAGGTGGTCGATGCCGTCCAGGCCCGCCGCCCGGTCCGCCAACAGGTGCCCGACCCCGGCCCGGTCGATGGCCGCCGACGTCCCTCCGTACGGACGCAGCACGAGCCACCGCCGCAGCCCGGGCGCGAGGGCCAGCCACAGCAACCACCCGCCGAGCGCGGTCACCACTCCGGCCCCCACCAGCACTCCCAGGTCGTCGAGGTGGCGTGTCGCCAGCTCGTCCGCGATCTGCGCCCGCCAACGCCGTGCCGGCTGCCCCAGCCGCACCGCGATCACGTCGTACAGCAGTGCCCCCGCCACCACCAGCACCCCGGTCGCCACCAGCGCCGCCGCGGCCGTACGCGGTGCCCGCAGCCGTCTCACCTTCCGCGGCCGGGACTGCGGCGCCGCCCCTGCCATGCCCGCCGTCGCGGAATCCTCCGCGTTCACGCTCACGAGGCGCCCCCCGTCACCAACTTCTCGACCACGACGACCACCTCCGACACCCTGGTCCCGGTGAGCCCCGTCACCCGCTCGGCGATCCGCTGCCGCACCGCCCCGGCCAGCGCCGCGATGTCCGAGGGGAACGGCAGCTCGAGCTCCACCCGGACCGTCACGGTGCTGCCCGGTACGGTCACCGAGACATGCGGCGGTGCCCCCTTCGCCCGCCCGGCGGGCCAGGCGTCGGCGACCACCTCCCCGGCGGCCCTGGCCGCGATCCGGGCGTACACCCGGTCGGCGACCCGGAGCCGCCCCCGACGGCCCGGCAGTGATCCCACGGCGGAACCCGCCCCGGGGACCGCCGGGGAACCCGCACCGGAACGGGAAGAGACCGCGACCGGCCCCGGACCGGGCGCAACGCCCGCCATCAGTGACGCCGGTCGCGGCCGCGGAGCAGGTCCCCGAGGTCGCCCAGCTCGATGTCCCCCTCCAGGAGGCGCCCGACCACGAAGCCGACCAGCCCGAGCGCGGCCACCAGCAGGAAGGCCGCGAATCCGCCGAAGTACCCGGCGAAGCCGAGGGCCATACCCGCCGCCAGGCCGACGATGGCCAGGTTCATCCGCTACTCCCTCGTCTCCAGCTACCTCGTCCGGCCCTGATCCGCCCCGCCGCCGGCCCACCGCCGAGCCGCCGACAACCCACCGCCGCCCCGCCGCTCCGCCGAACGCGCTACTTGAGCTTCGGCCGCTGCCCGGGCGGCGTCTCCGGCACCTCTTCCTCCTCGTACTCCGGTTCGTCCGGGAGGTGGACGTCGTTGACCGCGATGTTGACCTCGACGACTTCCAGGCCGGTCATCCGTTCGACCGCGTTGATGATGTTCTCCCGCACCTGGCGGGCGAGTTCGGGAATGACCACGCCGTACTCGACCACCAGGGCGATGTCGATCGCGGTCTGCTTCTCGCCGACCTCGGCCTTGATGCCCCGCCCGACGCTGGGCTTGCCGCCGGGCACCCGGTCCCGCATCGCGCCGAAGGTACGGGCGAGCCCTGAGCCGAGCGCGTGGATCCCGGCGACCTCGCGGGCGGCCATCCCGGCGATCTTCTCCACCACGCCGACGGCCAGCGCGGTGCGGCCGCGCTCGCCGGCCGGCTTGGCAACGCCGCCGGCCCCCGGCGGGCCGGCTGTCGCGGCGCTGCCGCCGCCGGGGTGCTTGTGCATGGTCGCGGGCGTCGGAGTGTCAGGCATGGGTGCTTCTCCTGTCGTGCGGCTCCAGCTATATCGCAAACCTCCCTAACTCTGGCATTTCGCCACGAACCCCGCCCGCTGAGCGTCGGCGGCCGGCGCCCCGCGCGGAAGCTCCCACCCCGCGCAAGGGAAAGGGCCCGACCCCGGGAGATCCTCCCGGGGCCGGGCCCTGCGTCGTCACCTCGCGGTCAGTCGCCGATCCCGGCGAGTTCCCGAAGCCGACGGGCCTGCGCCGCCCGTTCGGCCGAACGCTGCTCGTCGAAGGAGCGCCCGGCAGCCCCCTGCAGCAGGGCCTTGGTCTCGATCACGGCCCCGCGCGGAGCGGCCAGCAGGGCCGCCGCGAGGTCGCGGGCGGCGCCGTCCAGCTCCTCGCCCGGCACCGCCAGGTTGGCCAGCCCGATCGCGGTGGCCTCCTCGGCACCCACCCAGCGGCCGGTCGCACAGATCTCCAGTGCCCGCGCGTAGCCGACGAGGTCGGTGAGCGGCTTGGTGCCGGCCAGGTCCGGGACGAGGCCCAGCGAGGTCTCCTTCATCGCGAACCGGACGTCCTCGGCGACCACCCGCAGGTCGCAGCCGAGGGCCAGCTGGAAGCCCGCACCGACGGCGTGGCCCTGGACCGCCGCGATGGAGATCAGGTCCGGGCGGCGCCACCAGGTGAAGGCCTCCTGGTACGAGGCGATGGCGTCGTCCAGCTCCTGGTCGCCGGAGGCGGCGAGCTGGAGGAAGGTGGGCTCGCCCGGGATGCCCTCGGGGGTGAACATGGCCCGGTCCAGCCCGGCGGAGAAGGAGACGCCCTCCGCGCGCAGCAGCACCACCCGGACGCTGCCGGGCAGCTCGCGGCCGGCCGCGGTGAGGGCGCGCCAGAGCGCGGGCGACTGGGCGTTGCGCCGCTTGGGCAGGCACAGGGTGACGACGGCGAGTTCACCGTCGATCTCCAGGCGGACGCCGTCGCGCTCCCAGCTCGGGGCCTGCGGGTCGGTGGCGGGAGCGGTCATGCGGGAACCTCCGGTGGCGAGGGACTTGGCTACCGGAGAGTAACAAAACTCGAGACGCGAGGGCAGGGGCCCCGACCCGAAAAGATCGACGGGGCCCACGGCGCTCGACGAAACGCGAAAGCGGAGCGAAGCGAAGCGAAGCGAAGCGAAGCGCGAAAGGAAAACGAACGGACATGAGGAACGGGGGGCGGACGACACCCCGGACATGACGATCGGCGGCCGGTCCACACGACCCGAGGGCGGACGCCCAGCTGGTGGTCAGCTGCCGTCTCCTCGGCCGGCGCCCTGCCGCCGCGTCATCCAGCCGGTGGCTGACGAACCGTCAGGACCCGGCCCCGGCAGTTGCCTTGTTCTTGCCCCGCGTGGCACCGCCGCGGCCCCGGAGAATGACTCCGGATTCGCTCAGCATCCGGTGCACGAAGCCGTACGAACGACCGGTCTCCTCCGCGAGAGCGCGAATGCTCGCCCCGGAGTCGTACTTCTTCTTGAGATCGGCCGCGAGCTTCTCACGCGCGGCACCGGTCACCCGGCTGCCCTTTTTCAGAGTCTCGGCCACCCGTGCCTCCTCGTAGCGTTGCTCGGTCAGATTCCCATGATCACCCATCCATCGCGTCCTGGCCACCCATTCGACAAGGTCGATGTCGGAAATGCGTGGTCCTACGGTGGTGATCCGAGCGCATCAGGGCGCTCACGCAGAGTGCACGCCCCCAGGTGGAAGTCGCCGTTCGCCGAGAAATAGCTGATCAGCAGCGTCGGCCCGACCACGATCGAGTGGCGGGCCGACGGAAAGTCCTTAAACGGAATCCGGGTCTACTTCATTCCCGGACACGCCGAAAGGACTAGATATTCTCATCCGAAAAGCGGATCTCGCGTCTACTTCCGGTCAGGCCAAGGAGACCAGATCGGCGTAGGACGGGTTCCAGAGGTCCTCCACGCCGTCCGGCAGCAGAATGATCCGCTCCGGGTCGAGCGCCTCGACCGCGCCCTCGTCGTGGGTGACCAGGACGACCGCCCCGGAGAACTCGCGCAGCGCGCCCAGGATCTCCTCGCGGCTGGCCGGGTCGAGGTTGTTGGTGGGCTCGTCGAGCAGCAGCACGTTGGCGGAGGAGACCACCAGGGTGGCGAGCGCCAGTCGGGTCTTCTCGCCACCGGAGAGCACCCCGGCCGGCTTGTCGACGTCGTCGCCGGAGAACAGGAAGGAGCCGAGGATCTTGCGGATCTGCACCAGGTCGGTGTCCGGCGCGGCCGAGCGCATGTTCTCCAGCACGCTGCGGTCCGGGTCGAGCGTCTCGTGCTCCTGGGCGTAGTAGCCGATCTTCAGGCCGTGGCCCGGGATCACCTCGCCGGTGTCCGGCTGCTCCACCCCGGCCAGCATCCGCAGCAGGGTGGTCTTGCCGGCGCCGTTGAAGCCGAGCACGACGACCCGCGAACCGCGGTCGATCGCCAGGTCGACGTCGGTGAAGATCTCCAGCGAGCCGTAGGACTTGGACAGGCCGCTGGCGGTCAGCGGGGTCTTGCCGCACGGGGCCGGCTCCGGGAAGCGCAGCTTGGCGACCTTGTCGCTCTGGCGCACCTGCTCCAGGCCGGAGAGCAGCTTGTCGGCGCGGCGGGCCATGTTCTGCGCGGCCACCGTCTTGGTCGCCTTGGCGCGCATCTTGTCGGCCTGGGCGTTGAGGGTCGCGGCCTTCTTCTCGGCGTTGGCCCGCTCGCGCTTGCGGCGCTTCTCGTCGTCCTCGCGCTGCTGCTGGTACTGCTTCCAGCCCATGTTGTAGACGTCGATGCAGGAGCGGTTGGCGTCCAGGTAGAACACCTTGTTGACGACCGTCTCGACCAGGTCGACGTCGTGCGAGATGACGATGAAGCCGCCCTTGTACGTCTTCAGGAAGTCCCGCAGCCAGACGATCGAGTCGGCGTCCAGGTGGTTGGTGGGCTCGTCGAGCAGCAGCACGTCGGAGTCCGAGAAGAGGATCCGGGCCAGCTCGACGCGGCGGCGCTGACCGCCGGAGAGGGTGTGCAGCGGCTGGTTGAGGATGCGGTCCGGCAGGCCCAGCGCGGCGGCGATGGTGGCGGCCTCGGCCTCGGCGGCGTACCCGCCCTTGGTGAGGAACTCGGTCTCCAGCCGGGCGTACTTCTTCATCGCGTTGTCCCGGGTGGCGCCCTTGCCGTTGGCCATCCGTTCCTCGTTCTCGCGCATCTTCTTCAGCACGGTGTCGAGGCCGCGGGCGGACAGGATGCGGTCCTTGGCGAGGACGTCCAGGTCACCGGTGCGCGGGTCCTGCGGGAGGTAGCCGACCTCGCCCGACCGGGTGACGGCGCCGGCGGCGGGCAGGCCCTCACCGGCCAGCACCTTGGTGAGCGTGGTCTTGCCGGCGCCGTTGCGGCCGACCAGGCCGATCCGGTCGCCGGCGGCGACCTTGAAACTCGCGGACTCGATCAGGATCCGGGCACCGGCACGCAGTTCGAGGGCGTTGGCGGAAATCATGGCTGCGGACTACTCCTGGGACGTGGGCGGGCGGCCGGGTACGACGGACCCGGGGCCGGGTTGGCGTGAGGGGGGCTTCAACGGCGGTCGGCGCGGCCCTCGTGGCGCCGCCGCCCGCTATTGCCCGGAGAAGATAGCCATGGCGGCAAGTCTACCGGGCCCCGTGTGTCGCCTCCGGAGAAGTACCGGCCTGGGGTATCCACCGGGCACCGGGGCCCGCGCGGTCCCGGCCGAGGGCCGCCCGGACGGCTGCCGGAGGTTCCTCCCGCAGCACCCGTGGCTCCACCGGTTGCCGCGACCGGAGACGACCGCGGCCGCGGCTACCTCGACTACTGCGGCTGGCCGGTCGGCTGGTCCCCAGCGGGCGCCGCAGGGTCCGCCGTCGGGGCGTCCGGGGCGGTGCCGGCGGCCGCCGGGTCGCCCGCGGCCGGGAGGAGCGCCGACGGGTCCGCCGCGCAGCCGCCCTGCGGACGGACCGCGGCGAACGGCGCGTCCACGCTGCCGCAGGGCGTCTCGGGCGCCGCCGCCTTGGTGTCGAACACCTTGGGCGGGACGATCGGGCCGTCGGTGATCTCCACCCGGCTGCGGTCCAGCACCTTGACCGTGGCGTTCGGGCCGGTGCTCGTCGCCCAGCCGTTGCTGTCCAGCCGGTAGCCGGTGATGCCGCCGGACACGGCCTGCCCGCTGCTGTTGGTGCAGGTGCGCGGGATGAGCACGGCGTAGTCGGTGTGGACGGCGCGCAGCGGGTCGTAGACGCAGCCGCCGGAGGGCTTGTCGTTGTAGCGCAGGTCGCCGTCGGCGTCGCGCAGGCCCATGGTCAGGTTCGGCGTGACCAGGGCCAGCCAGGGCGAGCCGTCCCGCTGGACGGTGTGCAGCGCGCCCGCGGCCCGCTGCATGGCGAGCGCCTTGCGCTGGGCGTCGGTCCGCTTGTCGGCGCCGGGTTCGCCGTCGCCGTGCAGCCAGTCGGCCAGGCCGGGCACCGCGCGGTGCCAGCGCACCTCGTGGTCGCCGGGGCGCACCGAGGTCACCATGCCGTCGTCCCAGACCACGATGGCGTTGTCGCCGGCCATCGCCAGGTAGAGCGCCTCGGCGCCCTCGCGGCGGTAGGACCAGGCGTGCTCGCCGGTCTGCTTGTGGAAGGCCTCCAGGCCCGGGCCCACCCGCAGGTCGAGGTCGGCCGAGCTGAGCGACTCGGAGTTGACCGGGGTCGCCCCCGCGTCACCCGGTCCCGCCACCCGGTCGCCGAACGGCACCGGCTTGTTCGCGTGTGCCGCCGCTCCGGCCGCAAGGACCAGCACCACCGCCGAGGCAGGCAGGATCGAGCGGGGGGTCAGTACACGCAGCGGCTTCCAGGACACGGCCGGAGCGTACCTTTCACCGGGCACGCGAGTCAGCCCGGTTCCGCCGCCGACACCTCCCGCCCGGCGTCCGCCCGGCCCTGCGCGCCCTCCCCGCACGTCCGCCCGCCCACCTGCGCCGGAGCAGGCCACAGCCGCTCCGGCGGACGCGCCGGAGCGGGCCGCAGCGGCCCGGCGGGACCGTTACAGAGCTGATACATGACCGCCGGCCGCCGGCCGCCGTGGCAGCCGACGTTCGATCGGCGCCCACTTTGGGGTGACATTCGGCCCCTTCGTCCCTCTTCGGGCCTACTGTCAGCGAGCGGGGCGCCACGGTCCGTCCACGCCGTGACCGTGGCGCCCCGCCCACGAGACTCCGGAGGAGAGCACCATGCGAATCGGCCGCCTGACGCTGGCCGCCGCCACCCTGCTGCTGATGGCCACGGCCAGCGTCCCGGCCGGGACGCCGTTCAGCCAGACCGAACGGCACACCCTCTCCTCGGACGCCGTCGAGCCGCGCGGCCCGGCCCCGCGCCCACCGGTCCAGCGGCCGAACCACGAGCCGCCGTTCGGCGCGTTCGTCGGCTCCTGGGACGACTACATCCCGCAGATCGGCCGGTACGCGCAGTGGCTGGGCGACGCGAACATCCAGGTCGGCCACACCTACCTGGCGGGCAACGGCTGGAGCGACATCGAGGGCGAGCCGATGGTGCTCGGCCTCTGGTCGCAGTGGCGGCAGGCCGACCCGTCGCGGCTGCTGGTGCTCGGTGTGCCGATGCTGGTGCCCAGCGAGGCGAAGGTGTCGGACGACGAGGTCGCCGAACTGCTCGCCCAGGGGGCGCGCGGTGACTTCGACGGGCACTTCCTCAAGCTCGCGCGCCGACTGGTCGCGCTGGGCAGTTCGGACACCGTGCTCACGCTCGGCTGGGAGATGAACGGCACCACCTACACCCACCGCTGCAAGCCCGACCCGTCGGCGTGGAAGACGTACTGGCGGCGGATCGTCGAGGTGATGCGCTCGGTGCCCGGGCAGCACTTCCGCTTCGACTTCGCCCCCAGCCGCGGCCTGGACGCCATCCCCTGGACCAAGTGCTACCCCGGCGACGACGTGGTCGACATCATCGGCATGGACAACTACGACCAGCCCGCCGGCGGCACCTTCGACGACTACGTGCGCGAGCCGTACGGCCTCCAGGACCAGGTGGAGTTCGCCGCCAAGCGCGGCAAGCCGGTCTCGTACCCGGAGTGGGGGCTGTTCCGCAACGGCGACAACCCCGAGTTCGTGCAGCGGATGGTCGACTGGATCCGCACCCATGACACCGCCTACCAGACCGTCACCGACTACTGTCCGCACGGCTTCTTCCAGTGCGAGCGCAATCCGCGCTCGGCGGCGACGTTCAAGGGGCTGATGGCCGGGTCGAAGGGGGCGCCGGCGGCCCCCGCCGCGGCGGCGCCGGGCGTGCCCGCGGCGCCGGGCCCGGCCGGCCCGGTGGACTCGCCGGCCGCGCCCGGGGGCGGCGCCGCGCCGAGTGCGACGCCGCACCCGGCGGCCCGTCCGACGACTCCCAAGGCGACGGCCGCCCCGACGGGCACGAAGCACGCCCGGCACTGAGCGGTCAGCCGCGGCGGCGGGCCAGCAGCGCCTCCTTGAGCCGGGGGAAGCGGGTGCGCAGCTGGTGCGCCGCCGCCTGCCGGGCGCGCACCGCCCCGGCCCGGAGGGCGGCCGCCGGTGCCGCCCCGGCGGGGCCGAGCAGCAGCCGGTGGTTGGACAGCTGGTCCGGCCGCCAGCGCTGCTTGTACGGTTCCTGCCCGCGCAGCAGGCCGAGCACCGGGACACCCGCGTCGACCGTCTCGTCCAGGGCCGCGCTGAACAGCAGCCCGGCGATGTCCAGGCGCTCGCGCAGCACCGGATGGGCGCCGTACATGTACAGCCCCCCGAAGGACGGGCAGAGCAGTAGCAGGTTCACCGCGACCAGCTGGCCGTCCAGGTGGAACTGGTGGACGGCGGCCCTGCCCGCGGCGACCAGTCCGGTGGTGGACTCGGTCAGGTGCCGGGCGAACCGGTCGGTGCGGTGCTCCGGCGTGACGCCGCGCGCCTGCCACTGCAGGAAGTGCAGCCGCAGCAGCCCGTCCAGCGCCTGCGGCACCTCGGCCACCGGGGTCGTGCGGACCTTCACGCCGGCCTCGGCGATCTTGCGGAGCTTCACCCGGCTGCGCTGGGCGGTCTTGCCGGACACCCGTTTGAGCAGCCGGTCCATCGGGACGGCCGGCAGGTACTGGCAGAGCGAGTCGCGGTAGCGGCGGCGGCTGCCGCGCCAGTGCCCGTACACCCGGTGCACCGCCGCGTCGGGGTGCACCTCGCGCAGCTCCAGCCAGTGCCACGGGCGGGTGAGCGGGAGGGCGGCGGCGAGTTCGGCGGCGGCCCGGTCGGCGTACTCGTCGTCGAGCAGGACGTCGGTGTAGTCGGCCAGCCCGACGCCGAGACCGGTCAGGCCACCGAACGGTCCGCCGCGGCGCACGAAGGCGCCGGCGCCGACCAGCCGGCCGTCGCGGCGGACCAGCACCACGAGCAGGCCGCCGGGGCGGCCGTAGTGGCGCCACCAGGAGCGCTGCCAGTCGGCGGCCTGGAAGAAGGTGGCGGTCCGGCAGCGGGCGGCCAGGTCGTCCCACTCCTGGGCGAGGACGTCCAGGGCGTCGTCCTCGCCGCGCAGTTCGGTGGTCCAGGCCGGCGCCGTCGCCTGGGCGGGCAGGCCGCTTCCGCGGGTGCGGGTGCTCACCGGCCGCTCCCGGCCGGGGCCTTCTTCCGGGCGGGGGTCTGGTTCCCGGGGGCCGGGGCCTGTCCCCCGGCGGCGGGGGCCTGCCCCCCGGCGGCGGGGGCCTGCCCCCCGGCGGCGGGGGCCTGCTCCTCGGCCGGGGGCTGCTCCTCGGCTAGGGGCTGCTCCGTCGCGGGCTGCTCGGCAGTGGGCTGTTCGGCGGCTGCGGGCTCGGCGGCCGCGGACTCGGTGCCGGTCTGCTTGTCGGCCTTGTCGCCGGTCCTGGCGTCAGTCTTCTTCTCGGCCTTCGGGCTCTCCTTCTTCACTCTCGTGGTCCTGGCGCTCTCCTTCTTCGGGCTCGCGGCCTTCGCCCCCTCAACCTCAGGGGCGGCGACAGCCTCGGGCCCGGCCGCGACCGGCTCCTCGCGACGCGGGCGCGGCTGCGTCGGGACCGCCACCGACACGGCGGCGGCGGGGACAGCGGTGGCGGCGGGGACCTCCGGTGCCTGCTCGGCCCGCGGCGCTTCGGGGCTCGCGTCGGCCTCGGGCGTTCCCGCGCCGCCCCGACGGCGGGTCATCATCACCAACGCGCCCAGCAGCAGCCCGGCGGAGCCGCCGACCGCGACGTCCAGCTTCCCGGAGGGCGTGGTCGGCCTGTCCGGCGCGGCGGCAGGGGCCAGCGTCACCAGCCGGACGTTGGTGTCCTTGCTGCTGGTGTTGGCGAAGGCGACCAGCGAGCGGGCCACCGCGTCGGCGGTCCCGGCCGCGTCCTGGGGGCGCCGCCCGGTGCCGGTGATCTCGATCATCGGGGCGTCCGGCGAGGTCGTCCCGTGCACCAGGGTCTCCAGCTCGGTCCGGGTGTGGCCGGTCTCGTCGGCCGCCACGGCGAGCACCTGCGGCTGGCCGGCCAGCCGCCCGTACGCCTGGGCGAAGTTGGTCGCGATCGCGGCCTCCCCGGGGTTCTGCGCGACCACGAGGACGTAGGCGTTCGCGGAGTACGACGGGTGCGCGACGACGGCGTACCCGGCGCCGGCCGCGGCGCCCAGCGGAACCGCGAGCACCACCGGCCACCAGCGGCGGACCAGGCGGCGGGCGCTTCGGCGCGGTGTGGTCATGGGTGTTGCTCCTTGGGTCTGGTACGGCGGTTCCGGCGGTGGCGGGCGATCAGACGCGGGCCAGCCGGTCATAGAGGGCGCCCAGGTCGGAGGCGACCCGGGCGATGTCGTAGTGGCCGATGGCCGGGGGGTGCGGCAGCGGGTCGGCGATGTGCCCGCTGAGCGGCCGCAGGTCGCGCAGCGCGGCGGCGTAGGCGGCCGGTTCGGAGGGGACGCGGCGGGCCTGCGGGGCGGCACTGGGCGGGAGTTCGTCGAGTGCCGGGCAGGCGCTGTGCCGCACCGGCAGCCCGGCCGCGAGGCCCTCCAGGACGCCGAGGCCGAAGGTCTCCGCGGTCGAGGGGGCGGCCAACACGTCCAGGGCGGCCAGCAGTTCGGGCACGTCGTCGCGCTCACCGGCGAGCACAAGACGGTCCCGCACGCCGGCCTCGTCGGCCCGGCGCTCCAGCGCGGCGCGCTCCGGGCCCTCGCCGACCAGCACCAGCCGGGTGGCCGGGTCGAGCTCGGCGAGCGCCTCGACCAGCACCTCGAAGCGCTTGCCCGGCACCAGCCGGCCCACCCCGCCGACCACCCAACTCCCGTGCGGCAGCCCGAGCTCGGCCCGCAGCCGACGGCGGACGGCGGCCCGTTCGGCGGGCGGGAGGCGGTAGCGGGAGGCGTCGATGCCGTTCGGGATCAGCTCGATCCTGGCCGGCGGGACACCCCAGGAGCGCAGCGTCTGGGCGACCTGGCGGGAGACGGCGACGGTGGTGCTGCCGAGCCGTTCGGCCCCCAGGTAGAGGCCCTTGACGCCCCGGGTGACCGGGCGGCCCTCGATCACCCCGGCGTGCAGCGAGTGCTCGGTGGAGACCACCGCGCGCACCCCGGCCAGCCGGGCGGCAAGCCGGCCGTACAGCTGCGCCCGGTAGAGGTGGGTGTGCACCAGGTCGTAGCGGCCGGCCCGGACCAGCCGGACCAGCCGGGGCAGTGCCCGCAGGTCCCGGTTGCCGCGCATGCCGAGGTGGTGGACGGTGACGCCGTCGGCGCGCAGCGCGGCGGCGACCGTGCCGGGCTCGGTCAGGGCGAGCACCTCGCACTGCTGGTGCGCCGGCAGGTGCCGCAGCAGCAGGTGGAGTTGGCGCTCGGCACCGCCGGCGGCCAGTCCGGTCACGATGTGCAGCACCCTCATGGCCGGGGCTCCCGGCGGGCGTGGCGCAGCTCGGTGACGGCGTCGCGCAGCCGCTGCCGGACCCTCTTGGCCCGCAGCCGCCAGGCGCCGTCGCGGGCGCCGACGTAGCAGCGGGGCAGGGCGAAGCGGCCGGTGAGCGGGGAGTGCCCGATGGCGCAGGCGTAGTCGTACCCGGCGTCGCGCACGGCCAGGGCGGCGGGAAGGTCGACGGCACCGTACGGGTAGCAGAATCCGGTGACCGGTCCGTCGACGGCCTCCTCCAGCAGGCGCCGGCTCTCCCGGGCCTGGACGGCGAGGGCCTCGGCGGGCAGGCCGGGCAGCGCCTGGTGGCCGAGGCCGTGCGAGCCGATCTCCCAGCCGGCGGCGGCGAGTTCGGTGACCTCCTGGACGGTGAGCAGCTGCTTGCGCGGGCCCTCGGTGTCCCAGTCGTTGTCCCGGCCGAGCAGGTCGGCGACCACGTACGCGGTGGCGGTGAAGCCGTACGCCTGGAGGATCGGCACCGCGTACCGGGCGAAGTCGGCGTAGCCGTCGTCGAAGGTCAGGCCGACCAGGCCGTCGTCCCGGCCGAGGGCCCGGGCCCTCATCAGCTCGCGGACACTGACGCCGCGCAGGCCGCGCCGGTACAGCCAGGCGATCTGTTCGACGAACCGCTCGGGGCTGACGGTGAGCCGGTAGGGGTCTTCCTTCTCGACCGCCACCGAGTGGTACATCAGGATCCATGGCGAGGCGGAGCCGGGGACCGGTGGTTCACCGAGCGGGAGGCGGCTCCCGGGCACTGGTGCCCGGTGCGGCGGGGCGCTGCCGACGCCCGCCCGGGCCGAGCGGACGGCTCCCCGTTCATCGTCCATGGGGACGCTTCCCTTCTTCGGCGACGGTTGGCGGGTTCCGCCCGGGCCCCAGGGCCCGGGCTGCGGCGAGGACGGGGCCGCGCACCTCGCGGGCGCCGAGCCCGGTGCCGAGGGCGGCGAAGGCCAGCGCCACGGTGAGGCCTCCGAGGAGGGTCGAGAGCAGCGGGTCGGCGGCCAGGGCGGCGGCGGCGGTGCCGAGCACGGTGGCCCCGGCGGCGGCGGCCACCAGCCGGCCGTGTCCACCGAGCACCCGGTGCAGCCGCAGCGGGATTCCGCGCAGCACCAGTCCGTGCAGCAGCAGCGCGGCGGTGGTGGTGATGCCGGCGGCGTTGCCGGCGGCCAGCCCCAGGGCGCCGAAGCGGGGTGTGGCGAGCAGGCCGGTGGTGACGGTGACGCCGAGGCCGAGCAGCATGACGGCGACCGGGTACCAGTCCAGGAGCCGGCTGCGCCCGTCCTCGGTGCCCGGGTCGTCGGCCCGGCGGACCACCGGGCGCAGCGAGAAGTACGGGCGGATCATCACACCGATCAGTGCCTGGGCGGGCAGGCCGAAGCTGTAGACCCGGATGACGTCGGCGGTGGCGGCCGTGTCGTGCGGGCCGAAGGCGCCGCGCTCGAACAGCAGCGAGACCACCGAGGGGGCGCAGGCCATCAGGAAGGCGGTGCCGAGCAGGACGACGGCCGCCGCCTGGCCGAGGTCCTTCTCCACCCGGTCGCGGGCGGCGGTGAGGTCCCCGGCGGCGAGGGCCCGGGCGACCAGCGGGAAGGTGACGGTGCAGATCAGGATGCCCGCCGTCATGGCGAGCTGGGAGACCTTGGCGGCGTAGTTGAGGTGCGAGATGGTGCCGGGCGGCAGGGCCGAGCCGAGGTAGCGCTCGACGAAGACCTGGGACTGGCGGGTGAGGGTGAAGGCGGCCACCGGCAGCAGGGCGAGCGGCATCAGCACCAGGGTGCGGCGCGAGCGGCGGCCGCGGCCGGTGCCGGGCGGGCCCTGGCGCAGCCGGCGCAGGAACGGGCCGACCAGCAGGCCGGCCATCAGCAGGCTGCCGGCCGCGACGCCGAGGGCGGCGGAGCGCACCCCGAGGTGGGAGTGGAGGCAGAGCAGGACGGCGAGGATGCCGAGGTTGTGGGCGACGTAGATGCCGGCCGGGGCGGTGAAGCGGTGGTGGGCGCGCAGCGCGGCGGCCAGGTAGCCGGCCACCCCGAAGGGCAGCACGGTGATCGCGGTGATCCGGGTGCAGGTGACGGCCAGGCCCGGGTCGGTGAGACCGGGGGCGAGCAGTGCGACCAGTTCCGGGGCGCCGAGCGCGGCGGCCAGGGCGAGGCCGCCGAGCGCAAGCAGCAGCCACGGCAGGGAGGCGCGGACGAGTTGGCGGACCGGGTCGGGGGCGTCCGGGTCCTCCTCGCGGAGCACCAGGGCGAGGGCGAAGGCGGGCACCATGAGGAAGGACATGGCGTCCTCGATCAGCAGCGGTGCGGCCGTCTCGGGGACGGTCCAGGCGACCAGGAAGGCGTCGGTGCCCTGGTTGGCGCCGAAGTAGCGGGCCAGCAGGAGGTCGCGCAGCAGGCCGAGGCCGGAGCCGGCGGCGCTGAGGACGGCGGTGATGCCGAAGGCCTTGGCGAGGAAGCCGCGCCGGGGGCCCGGGAGGGGCTCGGCGGCGGGGTCCTCGCCGGTGGCGCCGCGGGGTGCCGGAAGGGCGGAGGGCGCGACGGCGGCGGCCGGCTGGTCGATGGTCACCGGGCCGCTCCGGCGGCGGGATGCCCGGTGACGGGGTGCCCGGTAACGGGGTGCTCGGGGCGGTGGGTGGCCGCGTGGGCGGCGAGGCCGAGGACGACGGAGGTCAGCACGGTGGTGGTGCCGCCGATGTCGGCGTACAGGAAGTCGACCAGGACCCAGGTGAGCAGGGCGAGTGCGGCGAGCCCGGGGCCGTGGCGATGGCGCAGGCAGCCGAGCAGCAGGGCGAGGAAGAGCGCGGCGTAGGCGGTGATGCCGATCAGGCCCTGCTCGCTGAGCACCAGGAAGTACATGTTGTGCGGGGAGAGCAGCGGTTCGCGCTGGAAGCCGATGGTGGCGTCGGCGGCGTCGCTGCCGGAGGACAGCCGCAACGGGGCGTGGCTGTCCCGCAGTTGCTGGAAGGCCTTGGGCCCGGCGCCGTGCACGGGGTGGTCCTGCCAGATCCGTCCGGCGGTGGACCACAGGTCGTACCGGTCGGAGACGGACTGGTCGGGGGCGGCCGAGACCGAGCCGATCGAGCTGAGCCGCTGGGTGACGCCGGAGCCGCCGAGCCCGAGGCCGCCGACCAGGACGACGACGGCGGCCAGGCCGATGACGGCGCCGCGCACCAGCAGCCGGGCGTCGGCGCGCAGCAGCAGCACGGTGGCGGCGAGGCCGGTGGCGATCCAGCTGCCGCGGCTGAAGGAGACGGCCAGCGGGAAGACGAGGAAGGCGGCGGCGGCGAACATCGCGCGGCGCAGGCGGGGGTTGCCGTCGGGGCGCGGCGCCGGACTCCCGTCCGCCGCCCGGCGGGCGGGGGTGCGCCGCCCGGCCCTTCGTCCGCGCTCGGCGAGGGCCAGGGCGAGGGCGGCGAGCAGGCCGTAGCTGACCACGCTGGACATCGCCATGACGTCGAGTGCGCCGAAGGTGCCGACGGCCCGGATCGGCTGGCCGGTGTAGGAGGCGCCGGTGTGGGTGAGGTACTGCTTGGCGCCGACCGCGCCCTGGATCAGCGCGGCGAGCACGAAGGAGCCGAGGACCAGGCGCTGGTCGGTGCGGTCGCGCAGCGAGCAGAGGACGGCGGCGGGGACCAGGACGAACACCTGGGTGAGCCGGACGAAGCCGGTGACGCCGGCGGCCGGGTCGATCGAGCCGACGGTGGCGACGGCGGCGGCCACGACGATCCCGCCGAACAGCGCGCAGGTGGTGCGGCTGATCGCGGGCAGCCGTCCGCGCAGCAGGTCGAGCGCGGTGAGGGCGACCAGGACCAGCGAGGCGAGGTCGGCGGCGGTGATGTGGACGGCCGCGGCGACGTCCTTCTGCCCGGTGGGCACGCAGACCAGCAGGACGGTGGCCGCGGCCAGCGGGCTGGTGCGCTCCGTGAGTACGGGCAGGGCCTTCCGTAAGACGGGGTGGGGGAAGGCGGGGAGGGTCAGGGCCACGCGGGGTCAGCTCCCGTCCGGGTGGAGCATCAGGGCCGCGGTGCGGCACAGGATCTTGACGTCCTGCCAGAGGCTCCAGCTCTCGATGTAGCGGTTGTCGAAGCGGGCCCGGTCCTCGATGGAGGTGTCCCCGCGCAGGCCGTTGACCTGGGCCAGGCCGGTGAGGCCGACCGGGACCCGGTGGCGGTCGGCGTACTCGGGGTAGGCCTGGCCGAACCTCATGACGAAGTACGGCCGTTCGGGGCGGGGGCCGACCAGGCTCATGTCTCCGCGCAGGACGTTCCACAGCTGGGGCAGCTCGTCCAGCGAGCTCTTGCGCAGCAGCCGGCCGACGGCGCCCATCCGGTGGTCCTGGGCGATGTTCCAGCGGGTGGCGGACTCGTGCTCGTTGCTCGGGCGCAGGGTGCGGAACTTGAGGAGGGTGAAGACCCGGCCGTCCAGGCCGGTGCGCTGCTGGCGGAAGAGCACGCCGGGGCCGGTGTCGAAGCGGACGGCGAGGGCGCAGAGCGCCAGGACGGGGGCGAGCAGCAGCAGGCCGACCGCGGCGGCGGTGAGGTCCAGGGTGCGCTTGGCGATCCAGCCGGGGCGGCGGCGGGCGGGGCGGCCGACCCGCAGGCAGGGGAAACCCCACAGGTGGTCGCCACCGGTGACCGGGGTGACGGGCAGCGAGCCGTACTCCCGCAGGGCGGGCACCAGCCAGGCCTGGCAGCCGAGCCGCGTGGCCTCGCGCAGGGCGGCGGCGGTCTCGGCCTCGTCGGCGCCGCCGGCGGTGGCGATCACGTGCTGGACGCCGTGCCGGCGCACCTCGCGCTCCAGCGCCTCGCGGCCGCCGAGCACGGGCAGGTCGGTGTCGCCGGGCAGCAGCGGCGGGGCGGCGTCGAGGAAGCCGACCGGGCGCATCCCGTACTCGCCGTGCTCGCGCAGGACGGCGGCGACCCGGTGGCCGAGCCGGCCGGCGCCGAGCACCAGGACGGGGCTGGGGCGGCTGCGGCGGATCCGCCGGGCCAGGTGGTACAGGACGGCGCGGCCGGCGGCGGCGATCAGCAGCTGGGCGCCGAGCAGGAGGGTGAGCCTGGCCGGGCCGCAGTCGGGCCAGCGGCCGCCGAGGCAGCCGGACAGGGTGACGGCGAGGGCGGTGGCGATCACGGCCCTGGCGGCCAGTGCGGGCAGTTCGTCCAGGACGGAGAGGGTGAGGCGGGAGCGGTAGAGGCCGCCGGTGAGGTTGAGCAGGAGCAGCAGGGGCAGGACGGCGGGAACGCCGAGCAGCGGGTCGAGCGGGCCGGCCGGGTCGATGACGCGGCCGGCGATGCCGCCGGCGGAGCAGAGCGCGATGACGTCGGCCTGGACCAGGGCGAGCGACAGGGCCGGCCGGGGTCGGACCGTGCCACGGGACCGGCGCGGCGTGGGGACCGCCCGGTGGTGTGCCGCTCCCGCCGGACGGTCGAGCAGCCCGGTGCCGGGCCGGCGGGGGCCGGACAGGGGTCCGGCGGATCGCGGCAGACTGTCGTGGTCAATGGTCATCAGCGCACGATCTCCCCTGCTGTGTGCCCGGGGTGACGGTGCCCCGGCACCGGCTGGCGCGGGGCGGCCGTCCCGGCCCGGTGGGCGCGGTCCTGACAGCGCCTGCTGCCGCTGACGGCTTTCGGACGTCCGGTGGCGGGGCCGATCGCCGAGGGACCAATCACGAGGGAATCGGTCGCGCGGGGCTCTGCCGTGAATTCCCGGCATGGAATCTGAACGAAGCAGGCAAAATCCGACAATACAGAACCTGGCCTTACCGGACGGAAGTTGACTTGCCGTTTCATTCCAGCCGCCCAGTAATAGGTATTTCGGATTTGACTCCTCGCCTCCATATCCGGCCGAAGGCGCGAATACGACAACGCCGGAAACGACGGGCATTCACGGCATGTGAAACGATCAGATCCGCTCTGGGACACGGGCCCGGCGCCGCCCCGACGCCGGACCGGCACCCAGCAGGTGGCGGTAGAGGACGTCCACCTGTTCGACCACGGTGCGCACGTCGTGCCGGCCGACCACGTGGTCGCGCAGCCGCGCACCGCGCCGCTCGCATTCGATCGGATCCGACAGCGCGTCCCCCATTCGGGTGGCGAGGGCCCGCACGTCCTCGGACGGGACCACCGCGTGCGCGAGCTCGGACGGCGGCAGGCACTCCCGGGCCCCGGACACGTCGGTCAGCAGCACCGGGCGGGCGGCCGCCATCGCCTCCAGCGGGGCCAGCGCCATCCCCTCCCAGCGCGAGGGCAGCACCACCAGGTCGGCCGCCGCCAGCCACGGGCGGGGGTCCGGCACGTCCCCGACCAGCCGGACCCGGGCGGGCTCGGCGGTCCGCCTGACCAGCTCCGCGACCCGCTGCTCCTCCGGCCCGCCGCCGACCAGCGCCAGCCGGGCCCGCGGCACCCGGCGCAGCACCTCCGGCCAGGCGGCCAGCAGCACGTCCTGGCCCTTCTGCCGACACAGCCGCCCCACGCACACCGCGAGCGGGGCGTCCAGGTCCAGGCCGAGCGCGATCCGGGCGGCGCGGCGGTCGGCGGGCACGAAGTGGCGCACGTCCACGCCGTTGGGCACCACCGCCCAGTCGGCGTGCACCCCGGCCGCCACGCCGTCGGCCCGCTCCTGGACGCTGACGCACAGCAGCCGGTGCGACCAGCGGGCCGCGAAGCGCTCCCAGCGCAGGGTGGCGGCGGCGAGCGCGCCGTCGACGGCGGCGAAGGACCAGGCGTGCGGTTGGAAGACGGTCGGCACCGTGCCGCGCACCGCGAGCCGCCCGGCCAGTCCGGCCTTGGCGCTGTGCAGGTGGACCACGTCGGGCGCGGCGGCCCGGACGATCCGGCGCAGCCGCCAGGCCTCGGCGGGGGTGCCCGGGCCGGGCGAGCGCCGCGCGGGCCAGTCCTGGACCAGCGCGCCCACCGCGCCGGCCTCCTCGGCCAGCCGCCCGCCGCGCGGGCAGGCGACCATGACCCGGTGCCCGGCCTCCCGCTGGCCCCGGACCAGATCGGCGACGACGCGGGCGACCCCGCCGTCCACCGGTTGCGAAATGTGAAGGATCGTCATATGCACGGCGGCGAGCCTAGGGTGGCTCCCCGGTGCCGGGCGGCCCTCGTCACCCGCAGGTGGTGGTTCGGCCACCCGTACGGCTTTCGGCTCGTACGGGAGACCGAACCGCTCGAATTCCCGGGCGATTCGAGCGGTTCGATGGATCTAACCGCGCGAATCGCGCGGTTGGCGATTCCGCGGCCCCGGCGGACCGCGGACGATTCGACGGGCTCCAGTGGCCCCGATGGCCCCAGTGGGCCGTGGCGGCCGTGGCGGCCGTGGCGGCCTCGGTGGCCCCAGTGGGCCGCGGATGCCTCAGCGGACCTCGGCGGCGAGGTTGGCGAGCACCTGGTCGTGGATCCGGTTCAGGCCCTTCGGCGCGAAGGTGCGCTCGAAGAAGCCGCCGATGCCGGTCGCGCCCTGCCAGGTGGCCGTCACGGTGACCTTGGAGCGGCCCTCGCCGACGGCCGAGACGATCCAGGTGATCACCATGCTGGAGTTGGCGTCCTTCTCCACCAGCTGGTCCGGGGCGGGCGCTGAGACGGTGAACAGGCAGTCGCGCACCCGCTTCTCGGTGGCCTGGAGCCTCCAGTGCACCTGGGTGCCGGCGCCGGTGCCGCCGACCCGCACCTCGTACTCGCTGTACTGCGCGGGCAGCAGCTTCGGGCGGGTCACCTGGTAGTCGGCCAACGCCTCGTACACCCGCTCGGGGGCCGCGTCGTAGACCCGCTCGGTGGTGGCCTGCACCTGTCCCATGACCGTGCTCTCCTCGTGTGGTGGGAACCGCTCTGTCCGGCAAGCCAATCACAGGCTCACGGCCGCGACGCGGCGGGATAGGGTGGCCGGTGTGCTCGATCTGGTGACTGCTGTGCGCTATGTCGACCCGCTGCGGGCCGGAGGCTCCGTCCCCGGCGTGGTGGAGACCGACGACCTGGGAACGTACGTGGTCAAGTTCACCGGGGCCGCGCAGGGCCGCAAGGCGCTGATCGCCGAGGTGATCGTCGGCGAGCTGGCGCGGCGGCTGGGCCTGCGGGTGCCGGAGCTGCGGCTGGTGGACTTCGACCCGGCCGTCGCCGCGGACGAGCCGGACACCGAGATCCAGGACATGCTCAAGGCCAGCGCCGGCCTCAACCTCGGGATGGACCTGCTGCCCGGCGCGCGGGACTTCCGGCCGGGGATGATCACGGTGGACTCCGCCGAGGCCGGGCGGGTGGTCTGGCTGGACGCGCTGACCGGCAACGTCGACCGCACCGTCCACAACCCCAACCTGGTGGTCTGGCACGGGCGGCTCTGGCTGATCGACAACGGCGCCGCGCTGATCTTCCACCACCGCTGGGCAGGGGCCGAGGCGGCGGTCGGCAAGCGGTACGACCTCAGCGCCCACGCGCTGGGCGGCTCGGCCCCGGACGTCCGGCTGGCCGACGAGGAGCTCGGGCCGCTGGTCACCGTGCCGCTGCTGGAGGAGGTCGTGGCGCTGGTCCCGGACGAGTGGCTGGCCGGCGAGCCCGGCTTCGACTCGATGGATGCCGTCCGGCACGCCTACGTCACCCATCTGGCCGCCCGGGTGGTGCTCTCCGAGGCGTGGCTGCCGGAGGGGTTCGCCACGCCCGAGCAGCTGCTCGAGGCGGAGCGGCGGCGGGCGGCCCGGACCAGGGCGGGGCGGCCGGCCTGGCTGCAGGAGGTGCCGGACCTGCACGGCAAGCCGTCGGTGGAGACGGTCTGGGAGCACCACTTCGACGAGGGTTAGCCGGGCGCGGGCGGCCGGAGCGGCCCCGGGCGGCCGATGCGGCCCGGGTGTGGCGCGGGCGTGGCCCATGTATGGCGCGGGTGTGGCCCATGTGTGGCGCGGTCCGGGAGCGGTCGGAGCGTCGGTGATCGGTTGCGATCGGTCGACGATCCTGTCCGGCCGGTCAGCGGTCGGGTGCGAGCGGCCGGTCGGCGGTCGGGTGCGAGCGGCCGGTGCGGGAACGCGACCGGGGAGCGGGACCGTGTGGTCCCGCTCCCCGGTTCTACTGTTCGGAGTCGTCCGCGATCAGCGTGTCAGCGCGTCAGCGCGTCAGCGCCACCACTGGACCGCCTTCTCGGCGTTGATCAGGCCCGCGCCGTAGAAGCCGTTGTCGTCCGCGCCGCCCTCGCAGGTGGCCTTCCAGGTGCCGGCGCCACCCGGGTTGAACTCGCCGGTCGGGCACGGGACGGACTCGGCGTGGGTGGTCAGCAGCTCGGTCAGCTCGTCCGGGCTGGCCCACGGGAAGGTGCTGGCGAGCAGCGCGACCACGCCGGCGACGTGCGGGGTGGCCATCGAGGTGCCCTGCATGTAGCCGTACTTGCCACCGGGGATGGTGGACAGGATGCGGCCGTCCTTGTCCGGGGTGTTCGGGAACTGGAAGCGGCGGTCGCCACCCGGCGCGGTGACGGAGACGACGCCCTTGCCGTAGCTGGAGTAGTACGACTTCACGCCGTCGGAGCCCACCGCGGAGACGGCGATGACGCCGGGCAGCTCGGTCGGCAGCGACAGGCAGTCGTTGGTGACCGGGCGGGAGCCGGGGGTGGTGTCGTCCGGGCTGGCCACGTCGACGGTCTTGTGCGCCAGGTCGAGGTTCTCGTTGCCGGCGGCGGCGACGTTGAGGACGCCCTTGCGCTGCGAGAAGGCGACGGCCTTGCGGACGGCCTCGGAGATCGCGGCCTGGTCCTTGTCCGTCTTGCAGTTGAACATCCACGGGTCGACGAAGTAGCTGTTGTTCGTCACCTTGAAGCCGTGCTCGCCGGCCCAGACGAAGCCGCAGACCGCGTTCTCCGGGTAGATGAACCCGCCGTCGTCGACGACCTTGACGGCGGCCAGCTTCACGTTCGGCGCGACGCCGACGACGCCCTTGCCGTTCTTGGCGGCGGCGATGGTGCCGGCCACGTGGGTGCCGTGGTCGCTGGTGGTCGGCTGCCAGGCCTTCCAGTCGGTGTTCGTCTTGCCGTCGATGCAGGAGACCGACTGCGAGGCGTCCACGTTGGCGGCCAGGTCCTCGTGGGTGGCGTCGATGCCGGAGTCCAGCACGCCGACGGTGACGTTGCGGCTGCCCAGCGAGATCTTGTGGGCCTTGTCGGCACCGATCTGACGCATGTCCCACTGGTAGGCGTCGTAGGGCTCCTGGCCCGGGGCGGCCGCGGCGGCCGGCTCGGCGGCGACGTCGGCCTTGCCCTGGTCGGCGGCCTGGATGCCCTTGGTGCGGCTGGCGCCGACCGAGTCGACGCCCTTGGCCAGGCGCAGCTTCTCGGCGAACTTGGTGTCGTTCGAGCGGGCGACGACGACGCCGACCTGCTCGTACGACTGGACCACGGTGCCGCCGAGGCCGGTGATGGCCTTCTCGACCTTCTGCACCTGGCCGTGGTTGGCCTTGGTGTTGACGACGTAGCTCATCAGCGGACCGGTCGTCGAGTCGGCCGTGGGGGCCGCGACGGCGGTGCCGGCCGGCAGCGCGAGGGCGCCGGCGGTGGCGAGCACGACGCCCACCGCCGCATACCGGGTACGACTGATCCGAGGAACACGCATGAGGGTTGGCCTCCCGAGTCGTCAGGCGGCAGCTGCGATGGGCAGGTGCGCTTGGGAATGACCGGGACGCTAATGAATATTTGGTTATAAGCGCAAGGGGTAGTCATCTAATCGTCACATCTTGACCAGGAACCGGGGTTAAGCGCGCCCGGCGATCAACACAGGCAACAGAGGTCAAGAGTGTTAAAAAGTGATGGTTCGCCGACGTGCCGCCACACCCACCGCGACCTCGGCCACCAGCACGGATCGCACCCCTACAACGCGTACAACCGACGCGCGTTGCCGGACGCGACCGACCGCGCCAGCCGCTCGGCGTCGGCCGCGGAGCAGGCGCCGTCGGCCCGCCACTCCCCGAGCACCGCGGCCAGTCCGTACCGGAACTGACAGGTGCCCACCAAATAGAGCTCGGGCAGCCCGTACGCGTCGGTGGAGAACAGCAATTTTCCGAACGGGGCCAGTTCCAGCATCTCGCCCAGCACCGCGGCCACCCGCGGCCCGGTGTACGAGGCCGTCAGCCCGAGGTCGGTGTACACCGTCGGGAAGGCCTGGGCCAGCCAGGCGGCCTGCCGGTGGTACGGGTACCCGTGCAGCAGCACCAGCGGGACACCGCTGGGCTCGGCGGCCCGCACGAAGTCCGTCAGCAGGGACGGGTCCGCCCGGTGCAGGGTGAGGTCGGGATCGCCGAAGCCGGTGTGGAGTTGGAGTGGCAGGCCGAGCTCGGCGCAGACGTCCACCGCCGTCCAGAGCAGGTGGTGCAGCAGCACCCGGTCCGTCAGCCGGCCGCCCCCGCCGCGCAGGTGGGCGCCGGCCGCGGCCACCACGGCCGCGGTGGTTGGGCGTTCGGCGGGGGCGGCCAGGCCTCGCCGGTACGCGAGCACCGACTTGACCGCGACGGCCCCGGCGGCGGCCGAAGCGAGCGCCCCCGCGACGGCCCGCGGCCAGTCCTCGGCACCGCCCGCCACCGTCTCGGCGACCGACTCCAACCGGACCACCTCGCGCACCGACGCCCCGGTGGCCGCGGCGAGTTCGGGCAGCGGCAGCAGCGCGTGGCCCGCCGCGGTGGCCAGCCCGGTGTCCACCAGGCAGGTGTCCAGCCCGGCCGCCGCGAGCAGCCGCCCGGTGGCCTCGGCCGCGCCCAACTCCCGCCGCCGGGCCAGGTAGTCGGCGGCCGGGGCGTGCGCCGGCAGGCCGAGCGCGGGCGGGCACCAGCGCCGCACCGCGAGGCCCAGAGCGCTGTCGAAGGGCGAACAGCCGGGCGCGGGCGGGCGGTCCGACTCGGTGAGCAGCCCGGCCAGGGCGTCATCGGTGAGCTCGGCCGCCACCACGCTGTGGCAGTGGTGGTCGACCAGCGCGGGCCCCTCCGGCCGGGGCACCGCTCAGTACCGCCAGCGGGTGGCCGCGACCAGCTCCTCCGGCGTGGCGGCCGCGTACCGCTCCCGCTCCGCCCGGCGCACTGCCAGCACCGCCTGGTAGAGCGGCTCGCCGAGCGCCTCGCGCAGCACCGCGGAGCGCTCGTAGGCGGCGATGGCCTCGGCCGGGCTCGTCGGCAGCCTCGGCACCGTGCCGGGATCGGCGGCCGCTGGGTCCCCGGTGAACTCCGGTGGCAGCGCGCGGCGCTGGTCCAGCCCGGCGAGGCCGGCCGCGATCACGCCGCCGACCGCCAGGTACGGGTTGGCGCTCGCGTCGAAGCACTTGACCTCGGCGTTGGCGGCGGCGGACCGCTCCCCGGTGGAGCCCGTCACCAGGCGCAGCGCGGCCTCCCGGTTCTCCAGGCCCCAGCACTGGTAGGCGCCGGCCCAGTGCGAGGGCACCAGCCTCAGGTACCCGGCGGGGCTGGAGCAGCCCAGCACCAGCAGTTCGGGCAGCGCGTCGAGCACCCCGGCGAGGAAGCCCTCGGCCTCGGCGGTCAGGCCGTGCGGGCCGGGGCCACCGTGGCCGAGGTTGTGCCCGTCCCGCCAGAGGCTGATGTGCAGGTGCCCGCCGTTGCCGACGCCGCCGGTCTCGACCACCGGGGCGAAGGAGGCCCGCAGCCCGTGCCTGGCGGAGACGGCCCGGACGGTGTGCCGGACCAGGACGGAGGTGTCGGCGGCGGCGACCGGGTCCTCGGGGGCGACCGAGACCTCGAACTGGCCCGGGGAGTACTCGGGGTGGATCTGGAGGACGCTCAGCCCCTGTCGGCCGAGGGCGCGCAGGACGTCGCGCAGGTAGTCCGAGAGGTCGGTGAGGCGGTGCATCCCGTACGCCGGGCCGTGCGTCGGGTACTGCGGGTCCTCCTGTGGGGTGCCGGCCAGGGCGACCGTCCACTCCACCTCGATCCCCGCCTTGAGGCTCAGGCCGCGCGCGGCCGCCACGGCCCTGGCCCGGCGGGCGAACAGCCGCTGGCAGCCGGGGTGCGGGGTGCCGGCCTGGGTGTACCTGTCTCCCGGGGCCCAGGCCCAGCCGGGCTGGGCGGCCAGCGGCACGATCCGGTCGAGGTCCGGGTAGAGCCTGAGGTCCCCGGTGGGGCCGCCGATGATCGCACTGGTGGTGATCGTGTCGTCGGCGAGGAACACGTCGAAGCAGGGCGCGGTGCCGACGCCCCACTGCGCGGCGTGCACCAGGCCGCCGAGGGGCACGGCCTTGACCCGGGTGATGCCGGCGTTGTCCACCCAGGTGACGGCCACCGCCTCGACGGCGTCGGTGCGCAGCCGGTCGGCGGCCGCCTCGGCGCGCTCCGCCCGCTCGTCTCGCGGTGGCAGCGCGACGGCCGCCGTGGCGGCGGCGGCGAGCCGTTCGGCCGTGGCGGGCGGCTCGGCGGGGCCGGGCGCGGTGGGGCCGGCGGCGGCGGTTCGGGTGGTCATGTCCTCATGCTGCCCCGCCGACCGGGGTCGGGTAACTCCCCTATCGGGTGGTCCCGTTGGCAGCCGTGTTCGCCCGTTCACCCGTTCGGGGCGAGCCCGGCGACCGCCCCCCACGACTCCGGCGGGTTTCGCGGCTCCGAAGGGTTTTCCGCCCACGCCCTCTTCCTACTCGCGAGTAGCTTCGCTACAGTGGCCGGACACGCACCACCGCCGGGCTTCGGGAGCCGCACCGGCGGCAGGCCGCGGTCGCCGCTTCTCCGGCGCCCGCCCGGTGCGCTTTCACCGGCCGGTGCCGCGGACCGCGGCAGGCCGGGTTCTCCTCGTATCAGAGCCGCTTCCTTCACCTTCGAGCGCCTGAGCACCACGGCACATCCGCAGTTCGGCCGGAGCGGACCGGCCGCTGCCCGATGCGCCGACCCCGTCATCTCCCCAGCCCCGCGCGCGGACCCTCCTCCGGCGGCGGCCGCCCCGGCGTACCGGCACGGCGGCGTGCCCGCCGGAGCGCGCACGGGCCCTTCATGACTAGGAGTCAGGACAGATGGAGCGTCCCTTCCCCACTGTCGCCGTCGTCGGCCTCGGCACGATGGGTGCCGGCGTCGCGGTGGCGGTCGCCAAGAGCGGCCGCCGGGTGATCGGCATCGAGGCCACCGAGGACTCGGCCGCCCGGGCACTGGCCCGGATCGAGGAGGCCACCGCGCACGCGGTGGACCGGGAGCGGCTGACCGCCGAGGAGCGCACCGGGCTGCTGGCCCGGATCTCGGTCGGCCACGAGCTGGCGGCCGCCGCCGGGGCGGATCTGGTGATCGAGGAGGTTCCCGAGCAGCTGGAGCTGAAGCGGGAGGTCTTCGCCGAGCTGGACCGGATCTGCCCCGAGGACACGGTCCTGGCCACCGGCACCACCGCGCTGTCGGTAACCAGGATCGCCGCGGCGACCGCCCGTCCGGAGCGGGTGCTCGGCCTGCACTTCTTCAACCCGGTGCACGGGATGAAGCTGGTCGAGGTGGTTCGCACGGTGCTGACCTCCCCGCGGACCGCCGAGGACGCCGCCGAGTTCGCCCGCGACCTCGGCAAGGAGCCGGTGGCGGCCGGCGACCGGGCCGGCTTCGTGGTGAACGGCCTGCTGTTCGCCTACCTGAACCAGGCCGCCGCGATGTTCGAGTCCAAGTACGCCTCGCGGGAGGACATCGACGCCGCGATGCGGCTCGGCTGCGGCCTGCCGATGGGCCCGCTGGCGCTGCTCGACCTGATCGGCATCGACACCGCGCGCACCGTGCTGGAGGCGATGTACGAGCAGTCCCGGGACCGTCTGCACGCGCCCGCCCCGATCCTCGGCCAGCTGGTCGCGGCCGGGCTGCTGGGCCGCAAGACCGGGCGCGGCTTCTACACCTACGAGGCACCGGGCTCCTCCCGGGCGGTGGACGCGGCGACCGGGCCGGCCAGGCCCGGGGTGCCGGGGCGGCAGGTGCGCACCGTCGGCGTCTGCGGCTCGGGGACGATGGCCACCGGGATCGCCGAGGTGTTCGCCAAGGCCGGGCACCCGGTGCTGCTGGCGGCCCGCAGCCAGGAGAAGGCCGAGGCGGCCAAGGCGCAGCTGGCGAAGTCGCTGGAGCGTTCGGTGGCCAAGGGCCGGCTGTCCGCCGAGGCGCGGGACGCCGCACTGGCGCTGGTCACCCCGGTCGGGCAGTACGCCGAGCTGGCCGAGGTGGACCTGGTGGTCGAGGCGGTCGCCGAGGACCTGGCGGTCAAGCGGGAGCTGTTCGCCACCCTGGACAAGATCGTCCGGCCGGGCGCGGTGCTCGCCACCACCACCTCCTCGCTGCCGGTGATCAGCTGCGCGACCGCCACCTCACGGCCGCAGGACGTGATCGGCATGCACTTCTTCAACCCGGCCCCGGCGATGAAGCTGGTCGAGGTGGTCTCCACCGTGCTGACCGCGCCGGACGTCACCGCGACCGTGCTGGAGCTGACCGCCGCGGTCCGCAAGCACCCGGTGGAGTGCGGCGACCGGGCCGGCTTCATCGTCAACGCGCTGCTCTTCCCCTACCTGAACGACGCGGTGCGGATGCTCCAGGAGCACTACGCGACGGTGGACGACATCGACACCGCGATGAAGCTCGGCTGCGGCTACCCGATGGGCCCGTTCGAGCTGCTGGACGTGGTGGGCCTGGACGTCTCGCTGACCATCGAGCGGGTGCTGCACCAGGAGTTCCGCGAACCCGGCCTGGCCGCCGCGCCACTGCTGGAGCACCTGGTCGCGGCGGGCTGCCTGGGCCGCAAGACCGGCCGCGGCTTCCGCGACCACGCGCGCCGGTGACCACGCCGCAGGCCGGGGGCGGCCCGTACGAGACGCCGTACGGGGCCCCGCCGGCCGGACCGCTCGCCGCGCAGCCGTACGGGGCGCCGCCGCACGGATCCGCGGCCACCACGCCCTCCGCGGCGTCCGCGCGCCCCGGCTGGAGCCCCGGGACGGTGTCCTCGCACTGGCCCCGCCCGGCCGTGACCGGCCCGGTCGCGCCGGTGCGACGGGGAAGGGCCGCGGCCGCGCCGTCCGGGCCGTGTAGCGTTCCGGACATGGATCGGGTTCAGTCAACCTCCCCGCAGCACCCCACCGGGCCGCACGGCGGCGCCGACCGGACCGCCTCCTCGACCGGGGGCACCGGGCCGGAGGGCGGGCCGGGCAGCCGCCGGGCGGCGGCACAGCGCCAGCAGATGCGCCAGGACCTGGCCACGGCGGCGATGGAGCTGTTCGCCTCGCAGGGCTACGAGGAGACCACGGTCGACCAGATCGCGGCCGCCGCCGGGGTGGCCCGGCGCACCTTCTTCCGGTACTTCCGGTCCAAGGAGGAGGCGATCTTCCCGGACCACGACGACACCCTGGTCCGGGTGGCCGACCTGCTGGCCAGCGCGGAGCCGGAGGAGCACCCGCTGGACGTGGTCTGCCGCGGCATCAAGGAGGTGCTGCGGATGTACGCCTCCACCCCGGGGGTGTCGGTGGCGCGGTACCAGCTGATCCGTCAGGTCCCGGCGCTGCGCGAGCGGGAGATCGCCGTGGTGGCCCGCTACGAGCGGCTGTTCACCCGCTACCTGCTGGGGCGCTTCGACACCGGCGAGTCCATCCCGTCCGGCTGGCAGCGGGGCGGCGAGGACGACTCGATGCTGGCCGAGGTCTCGGCGGCGGCGGTGGTCGCGGCGCACAACCACGTGCTGCGGCGCTGGCTGCGGGCCGGTGGCCGGGGCGACGTGGAGGCGCAGCTGGACCACTCCTTCGAGGTGATCCGGCGGACCTTCTGGGCCTCCAGCGCACCGGGTGCCAGACGCCGGGGCTCACTGGTGGCACCGGGTGCCAATGGGACCTCCGGGGACACCGGGGCACAGAGCGCACTGAGTGCCAGCCCCGGGGGTGAGGTGCTCATCACAGTCGCCCGGACGGACGCTCCACTGGACGTCGTGGTGGACAGCATCCGGGCCGCGCTGAGTGGCGCCCGGGAGTCGTAGACGCGGTATTCACGCAGGTCAGAGCTCTACACCGGGCCCGCGCCGACCGATCGGCGCGGGCCCTTCGCATGCCCGCTCAACGCGCGTCACGCAGCTCCGAAGGCCGCCCGAATTCGTGACACCCGGTGTCTTTACGAGTGGCACAGGGTGCCACTACCTTGTTACCCACCAGTCGCGGCGCCGCGGCTCCCCACCTCGGCGCGCCGTCGTCCGGCGTTCCCACACCCCGGGAGCAGAGCCAGCACGGCCCGGTCCACCCGGGCGCCCAGCCTGACCCGCCCACCACCCACCTCAGCGAAGCCGGTGTCCGCTCCCGGCTCCCCCAGACGCCCTGTGCCCCTCACACAGGTACGCCTTCGGAGGCAGCCATGCAGGAAATCCTCGACGCGATCCTCAGCACCGACAGCACGTCGGCGGACTTCGCGGCGATCAAGCTCCCCGAGTCCTACCGAGCGGTGACGCTCCACAAGGACGAGGAGCAGCTGTTCGCCGGCCTCGACAGCCGCGACAAGGACCCCCGCAAGTCCCTTCACCTCGACGAGGTGGCCCTGCCCGAGCTGGGCCCCGGCGAGGCCCTGGTCGCCGTCATGGCCAGTGCGGTGAACTACAACACCGTCTGGAGCTCGATCTTCGAACCGGTCTCCACCTTCGGCTTCCTGGAGCGCTACGGCCGGCTGTCGCCGCTGACGAAGCGCCACGACCTGCCGTACCACGTCGTCGGCTCCGACCTCGCCGGCGTGGTGCTGCGCACCGGCGCCGGGGTCAACGCCTGGAAGCCGGGCGACGAGGTCGTCGCGCACTGCCTCTCGGTCGAGCTGGAGTCCGCGGACGGCCACAACGACACGATGATGGACCCGGAGCAGCGCATCTGGGGCTTCGAGACCAACTTCGGCGGCCTGGCCCAGCTGGCCCTGGTGAAGACCAACCAGCTGCTGCCCAAGCCCAAGCACCTCACCTGGGAGGAGGCCGCCTCCCCGGGCCTGGTCAACTCCACCGCCTACCGCCAGCTGGTCTCGCGCAACGGCGCCGGCATGAAGCAGGGCGACAACGTGCTGATCTGGGGCGCCAGCGGCGGCCTCGGCTCGTACGCCACCCAGTACGCGCTGGCCGGCGGCGCCACCCCGATCTGCGTGGTCTCCAGCGACCAGAAGGCCGAGATCTGCCGCGCCATGGGCGCCGAGGCGATCATCGACCGCTCCGCCGAGGGCTACCGGTTCTGGAAGGACGAGAACACCCAGGACCCGCGCGAGTGGAAGCGCCTGGGCTCGAAGATCCGCGAGTTCACCGGCGGCGAGGACGTGGACATCGTCTTCGAGCACCCGGGCCGGGAGACGTTCGGCGCCTCGGTGTACGTCACCCGCAAGGGTGGCACCATCGTCACCTGCGCCTCCACCTCCGGCTACATGCACCAGTACGACAACCGGTACCTGTGGATGTCGCTCAAGCGGATCGTCGGCTCGCACTTCGCCAACTACCGCGAGGCCTTCGAGGCCAACCGCCTGATCGCCAAGGGCAGGATCCACCCGACCCTCTCCAAGGTCTACTCCCTGGAGGAGACCGGCCAGGCCGCCCTGGACGTGCACCACAACAAGCACCAGGGCAAGGTCGGCGTGCTCTGCCTGTCCCCCGAGGAGGGCCTGGGCGTGACCGACCACGAGCTGCGGGAGAAGCACCTGCCCGCCATCAACCGCTTCAGGAACGTCTGATGACCGAGCCCCAGAAGCGCGACCGCCCCTGGCTGATGCGCACCTACGCCGGCCACTCCACCGCGAGCGACTCCAACGCCCTCTACCGGCGGAACCTGGCGAAGGGCCAGACCGGCCTGTCCGTCGCCTTCGACCTGCCGACCCAGACCGGCTACGACTCCGACCACGTCCTCGCCCGCGGCGAGGTCGGCCGGGTCGGCGTCCCGGTGGGCCACGTCGGGGACATGCGCACCCTGTTCGACGGCATCCCGCTCGAACGGACCAACACGTCGATGACGATCAACGCCACCGCCATGTGGCTGCTGGCGCTCTACCAGGTGGTCGCCGAGGAGCAGGGCGCGGACATCGCCACGCTCACCGGCACCACCCAGAACGACATCGTCAAGGAGTACCTGTCGCGCGGGACGCACGTCTTCCCGCCCGGCCCGTCCGTGCGGCTGATCACCGACATGATCGCCTACACGGTCGGCAACATCCCCAAGTGGAACCCGATCAACATCTGCAGCTACCACCTGCAGGAGGCCGGCGCCACCCCCGTCCAGGAGATCGCCTACGCGATGTGCACCGCCATCTCGGTGCTCGACGCGGTGCGCGACTCCGGCCAGGTGCCGGCCGAGCGGATGGGCGAGGTGGTCGCCCGGATCTCCTTCTTCGTGAACGCCGGGGTGCGCTTCGTCGAGGAGATGTGCAAGATGCGCGCCTTCGCCCGGCTGTGGGAGAAGGTCACCCTGGAGCGCTACGGCGTCACCGACCCCAAGCAGCGCCGCTTCCGCTACGGCGTCCAGGTCAACTCGCTTGGCCTGACCGAGGCCCAGCCGGAGAACAACGTCCAGCGGATCGTCCTGGAGATGCTGGCCGTCACCCTCTCCAAGGACGCCCGCGCCCGGGCCGTCCAGCTGCCCGCCTGGAACGAGGCGCTCGGCCTGCCCAGGCCCTGGGACCAGCAGTGGTCGCTGCGCATCCAGCAGGTGCTGGCGTACGAGTCGGACCTCCTGGAGTACGGCGACATCTTCAACGGCTCCGAGGTGGTCGAGGCCAAGACCGAGGAGCTGCTGGCCGGCGCCGAGGCCGAGATCGCCAAGGTGCTGGAGATGGGCGGGGTGATTCCCGCCGTCGAATCCGGCTACCTGAAGTCCAACCTGGTCGCCTCGCACGCCGCCCGCCGGGCCCGGATCGAGTCCGGCGAGGACAAGATCGTCGGGGTGAACTGCTTCGACACCACCGAGCCGAGCCCGCTCACCGCCGACCTCGACAGCGCGATCATGGTGGTCGACCCGGCCTCCGAGCAGTCCGTGCTCGCCGCCCTGGAGGCCTGGCGCGCCGAGCGCGACGAGGCCGCCGTCCAGGAGTCGCTGGCCGAGCTCAAGACCGTCGCCGCCACCGAGGCCAACCTGATGCCGGCCACGCTCGCCTGCGCCCGGGCCGGCGTCACCACCGGCGAGTGGGCCTTCGCCCTGCGCGAGGTGTTCGGCGAGTACCGCGCGCCCACCGGCGTCGGCGGCGCCCCCGTCGCGGTGGCCGCCGAGCCGGGCGGCGAGCTGGAGCAGGTCCGCGCCGCGGTCGCCGCGACCGCCGAGGAGCTGGGCGCCGGCAAGCTGCGCCTGCTGGTCGGCAAGCCCGGCCTGGACGGGCACTCCAACGGCGCCGAGCAGATCGCCGTCCGGGCCCGCGACGCCGGGTTCGAGGTGGTCTACCAGGGCATCCGGCTGACCCCGGAGCAGATCGTCTCCGCCGCCGTCGCGGAGGACGTGCACTGCGTGGGCCTGTCCATCCTCTCCGGCGCGCACAGCGAGCTGGTGCCCGACGTGCTGACGCGGCTGCGCCGCACCGGGGTGGAGGATGTCCCGGTGATCGTGGGTGGCATCATCCCGGCAGCGGACGGCGAGGCCCTCAAGGCCGCCGGCGTCGCCGCCGTGTTCACCCCGAAGGACTTCGGCATCACGACCATCATCGGCCGGATCGTGGACGAGATCCGGCTGGCCAACAAACTCCAGCCGTGGACGCCCGCACCGACCACGGCCACGAACTGACCAGCTGACCAGCTGACCACTGGGAAGGAACCCTCGATTCTTATGACTGCAGTCAACCGTCTGCGCCCGCGCCGCTCCTGCCTCGCGGTGCCCGGCAGCAACCCGCGTTTCCTGGAGAAGGCCCAGGGCCTGCCGGCCGACCAGGTCTTCCTCGACCTGGAGGACGCCTGCGCCCCGCTGGTCAAGGAGAGCGCGCGCCACAACATCGTCGACGCACTCAACAACGGCGACTGGGGCGGCAAGACCCGCGTCGTACGGGTGAACGACTGGACCACGCACTGGACCTACCGCGACGTGATCACCGTCGTCGAGGGCGCCGGCACCAACCTCGACTGCATCATGCTGCCCAAGGTGCAGGACGCCGAGCAGGTCAAGGCGCTCGACCTGCTGCTCACCCAGATCGAGAAGACCATGGGCTTCGAGGTCGGCCGCATCGGCATCGAGGCGCAGATCGAGAACGCCAAGGGCCTGATCAACGTCGACGCCATCGCCGAGGCCTCGCCCCGGCTGGAGACCATCATCTTCGGCCCCGCCGACTTCATGGCCTCCATCAACATGAAGTCGCTGGTCGTCGGTGAGCAGCCGCCCGGCTACGGCGCCGACGCCTACCACTACATCCTGATGCGAATCCTGATGGCCGCCCGCGCCAACGACCTCCAGGCGATCGACGGCCCCTACCTCCAGATCCGCAACCAGGAGGGCTACCGCGAGGTCGCCCGCCGCTCGGCCGCCCTCGGCTTCGACGGCAAGTGGGTGCTCCACCCGGACCAGGTCTCCGCCGCGAACGAGATCTACTCGCCCGCCCAGGAGGACTACGACCACGCCGAGCTGATCCTCGACGCGTACGACTACTGCACCTCCGAGGCGGGCGGCGCCAAGGGCTCCGCGATGCTCGGCGACGAGATGATCGACGAGGCCAGCCGCAAGATGGCGCTCGTCATCGCCGGCAAGGGCCGGGCCGCGGGCATGCAGCGCACCACCAAGTTCGAGATCCCGGAAAGCTGAGGACCCACGCCATGCAGTTCGGACGGACCTACGAGGAGTTCAAGGTCGGCGCGGTCTACAAGCACTGGCCCGGCAAGACGGTCACCGAGTACGACGACCACCTCTTCTGCCTGCTCACCATGAACCACCACCCGCTCCACATGGACACCAACTATGCGGAGAAGACGACGGACTTCGGCAAGAACGTCGTGGTGGGCAACTACATCTACTCGCTGCTGCTCGGCATGTCCGTCCCGGACGTCTCAGGCAAGGCGATCGCCAACCTGGAGATCGAGTCGCTGCGCCACGTCGCGCCGACCTTCCACGGCGACACCATCTACGGCGAGACCACCGTGCTCGACAAGTGGCCGTCCAAGTCCAAGGACGACCGCGGCATCGTGTACGTCGAGACCAAGGGGTACAAGCAGGACGGCACGGTCGTCTGCGTCTTCCGCCGCAAGGTGATGGTGCCGACCGAGACGTACACCAAGGAGCGCGGCGGCGAGCAGCCCGGCCGTCCGACCCCGCTCGCCTGAGCCGCTCCCCCTTCCCTGGTCCACCTCTCCCCTTTATAGGGGGCCCTCCTTCCGGGGCGGGCTCCCTCGAGAGACCCCGGACGGGCAGGCCGCCGTCATCGGCCGCGCCCCACCCGGTACGGGGGCCCTGCTGCCGCAGCCACGCCGGCAGGGCCCCCGCAATCCCCCCCCCCGGGGATTCCCCGACTTTCCGCAGACCCTCAGACCTTTCGGAGCCGCACGATGGGACGCCTCGCACAGACCGACGGCCTCACCGAGATCCAGCGGGACATCCTCGCCACCGTGCGGGATTTCGTCGACAAGGAGATCATTCCGGTCGCGACCGAGCTGGAGCACAAGGACGAGTACCCGACCGCCATCGTCGAGGGGATGAAGCAGCTCGGCCTGTTCGGCCTCACCATCCCCGAGGAGTACGGCGGCCTCGGCGAGTCGCTGCTCACCTACGCCCTGGTGGTCGAGGAGATCGCCCGCGGCTGGATGTCCGTCTCCGGCATCGTGAACACCCACTTCATCGTGGCGCACATGATCAACGCCCACGGCACCCAGGAGCAGAAGGACTACTTCCTGCCGAAGATGGCGGCCGGCGAGATCCGCGGTGCCTTCTCGATGTCCGAGCCGGGCCTCGGCTCCGACGTTTCGGCCATCTCCACCAAGGGCGTCAAGGACGGGGACTTCTACGTCCTCAACGGCCAGAAGATGTGGCTCACCAACGGCGGCACCTCCACCCTCGTCGCGGTCCTCTGCAAGACCGACGAGGGCGGCAACACCCCGTACAAGAACATGACCACCTTCCTGATCGAGAAGGAGGCCGGTTTCGGCCCGAACCCCAGGGTTCCCGGCCTGACCGTGCCCGGCAAGATCGAGAAGATGGGCTACAAGGGCGTCGACACCACCGAGCTGGTCCTCCAGGACGTCCGCATCCCGGCCGACCGCGTCCTCGGCGGCGTCCCGGGCCGCGGCTTCTACCAGATGATGGACGGCGTCGAGGTCGGCCGCGTCAACGTCGCCGCCCGCGGCTGCGGCGTCGCCCGCCGCGCCTTCGAGCTCGGCATCTCCTATGCCCAGCAGCGCTCCACCTTCGGCAAGAAGATCGCCGAGCACCAGGCGATCCAGTTCAAGCTCGCCGAGATGGCCACCAAGGTCGAGGCCGCCCACCAGATGATGGTCATGGCCGCCCGGAAAAAGGACAGCGGCGAGCGCAACGACCTCGAGGCCGGCATGGCCAAGTACCTCGCCTCCGAGTACTGCAAGGAGGTCGTCGAGGACGCCTTCCGCATCCACGGCGGCTACGGCTTCTCCAAGGAGTACGAGATCGAGCGCCTCTACCGCGAGGCCCCGATGCTGCTCATCGGTGAAGGTACTGCGGAGATCCAGAAGATGATCGTCGGACGCCGGCTCCTGGAGGAGTACCGGATCGCCGACTGATCCCCGGGCCGCCCGCCGACGGACCACATCGCCGGGCGGCCCCTCGAACCGCCGGTCGACGGGCGTGCGGGCCCGTACCGGCGGAGCGCCGTGCCCCGTCACGGGCCCGGCCTGGTCCGCCTGGGTCCGGCACGGCCCTCCCGAAGCGGCCGCAGGGCGTACAGCTGCAACGACGCGCCCTGCGGCCGCTTCCGCACACCCGCTTCCGGCCGCCACGGCCGTTTCGCCCGACGGGTTCCTTCGGCGTACCCGTTGAGACAAGAGTCACCAGCCCTGTCCGGTCCCTTGGGAACCGGACCGGGTCGAGCTACGGTCGTAGGGGTGGACGCGCACACGCGCCGCCACCGGACACGTGAACGAGCAGGCGGGTTGCCCACCCACCGTGTGCTCCCGATAGCATCCACCGGGACAGCAAGCCGTCCCTCTATTACCGATCCCGCGGTGGCCCCCGTCCAGCGGCCATGATCCCCCGCGACAAAGGTCTTCGATGCCCATCAGCCCGTCCCCTCACACCTCCGTCACGGACCGCGATGCCCTCGCAGCCCCGACGGCCGGTCGGCGACCCCGCGTGACCATCGCGCGCGGAGCCACCCCCTGGTTCGTCCCCACCCTCGCCACGGCCGCCGTGACCACCGCCCTCACCCGGCGCAGCGGCAAGTGGGCCCTGGCGGCGGTACCCGCCTGCGCGCTCAGCGCGGGCATGCTGTGGTTCTTCCGCGACCCCGAGCGTGAGGTCGGCACGGGCAGAGTGATCTCCCCCGCCGACGGCGTGGTGCAGAGCATCGACGCCTGGCCGGACGGCCGCACCCGGGTCGCGATCTTCATGAGCCCGCTGAACGTCCACGTCAACCGCGCGCCCCTGCCGGGCACGGTGACGTCGGTCGAGCACGTCGCGGGCGGCTTCGTCCCCGCGTTCAACAAGGACAGCGACCAGAACGAGCGGGTCGTCTGGCACTTCGACACCGAGCTCGGCGACATCGAGATGGTCCAGATCGCGGGGGCCGTGGCCCGCCGCATCGTGCCGTACGTGGACGCCGGAACCAAGGTCGAGCAGGGCGACCGGATCGGCCTGATCCGGTTCGGGTCCCGGGTCGACACCTACCTGCCGGCCGGCGTCGAGGTCGGCGTCGAGGTCGGCCAGAAAACCACAGCCGGGGTGACGCGCCTTGACCGTGACTGATCCTGAAACAATCGTCGGCCTGGACGACGAGGAGACGGCCCTGCGCCGCCGCCGCTGGGCGCGCGACCGCGAGCTGCGCGCCCCGCGCTCTCCTCAGCACCTGTCCACCGCCGACTTCCTGACCCTGGGGAACGCCGTCTGCGGCTTCCTGGCGATCTACTCGATCACCACCGGGGTCCTGGTCCCGCACATCACCAACCCGGACGCCGCTCCGGACCGGCACAGCGCCGCCACCGCGGTGACGCTGCTGCTGATCGGCTCGATGTGCGACCTCTTCGACGGCCTGGTGGCGCGCAAGCTGCGCTCGTCCGCCCTCGGAGCGGAACTGGACAACCTGGCGGACCTGATCAGCTTCGGCATCGCGCCGGCCTATTTCGTCGCGGTCTGGGGCATGGTCTCGCAGGGGTCCAACACCAAGCTTTCGGCGCTCATCGCGATCACGGTGCTGCTCGCGGTGGTCCTACGGCTGGCCCGCTTCTCGGCCGTCAAGATGCGGCCAGGGGTGTTCCAGGGCATGCCCTGCCCGATGGGCGCGATGACGGTGATCGCCATCGTGCTGCTCGACCCGCCGTTCCTGCCCGGTCTGCTCGCCATCTTCGGCGCCGCGTACCTGATGGTCAGCCGGATCGAGTACCCGAAGCCGCAGGGCCTGCTGGCCACCGCCACGCTCTGCTGGATCGTGGTCTCCATCGGCTGCCTGGCCGCCTGGGCCACCGGACTGCCCGGTGGCGACAACCTGATGCACGTCGGCGCGTTCGCCCAGATCACGCTCGCCGCGATGGCGCCGCTGCTGGTCATCCGCCGCAAGGTGGGGCAGAAGGTCGGCGACGTCCGCGCCCGGCGGGCTGAGTCTCGGATCGGCTGATTCCCCGCAGAAGTCATAAGAGTCAGGGCCCGGAACCAACAGGTTCCGGGCCCTGACTCTTATGACTTTTCACGACAGTCGAACGCCGCGGGTGCGGGCGCCCAAGGCGCGGTCGGTGCTGGCGACGACGTGAACGACGCAGGCGCGGTCGGTGCTGACGACGGAGCCGCCGTCGCCGTGGACGACGAACTCCATCTCAAATGTCATAAAAATCAGGCGCCACCGGTGTGCACGCTGAACGCCGAACGACGGGCCGCCCGGGCCACGCCCGGGTCCGGGTGCACGCCCGAGACCGCCGTCAGCACCGAGGCCGCCCGCGGGTGCCCGGACTGCCGGGCCCGGGCGAACAGCCGCACCGGGTCGCCCGCCGAGGCGCCCTCGACGTGGCCCACCAGCAACTCGGTCTCCCCGTGGTCGAGCACTGCGGCCGCGGTGTCCACCCAGAGCCAGGCCGCATCCTCCGCACCCAGCACGTCCGCCGGGGAGACGCCCTCGTCCGCGCGCTCCGCCAGCCACAGCAGCGCGTAGGGGCGCAACACCGGCGCGTCCACCGCCGCGCGCACCGCCTGCTCGGCCGGCCCCCCGGCCACCCGCAACGCCTCGAAGGCCAGCCCGCGCACCAGCGCGTCGTCGCCCCGGGCGGCCTCCAGCAGCTCGCCCACCGCGCGGTCGGCCGGACGAGCCGCGACCCAGGCGCGGAACTCGGCGCGGGCCGGGCCCGGCGAGTAGTCGGCGCAGGCGTTCAACAGTTCGAAGGCACTCTGCTCGATGTGCCCGGCCGCGGTCTGGGCGACCGTGCAGATCTCCTCCAGCTTGGCCCGCACCGCCCAGTGGCCGAGCGGCGACAGCTCCGCGGCATCGTTCCTGCGCACCAGGGCGCCGACCGCCGCCAGGCCGTCCAGCATCCAGTCCAGGACGGCGGCCACGTCCGAGGGCGCGGCCGGGGTGTCGATCTGCGGCGCGCGGCAGGTGCCGCGGACGGCGGAGACGGCCGAGGCCGCGTGCGGCACCGGCGACAGGCCCGGCCCGCCGAGGCCCGCGCCGACCCGGCGCTCGTCCAGCCCGCGGCGCAGCAGCTCCAGCAGCTCGCTCTCGGCGACCGGGCCGTCCACCAGGTGCAGGAAGGAGAGCAGCTGCGGGGCCTGGTCCACGGCCTGCCCGGCGAGTACGGCGAACACGCCGCGCAGCGCGGCGGGCGGCACCGGGGCGAGGAGGGTCCAGGCGTCGAACAGCGCCGACCAGCCGCGCACCACGGCCTCGTCGTCGTGCTCCCAGGCGTGCAGGCGCCAGCCGGGGCCGGCTCCGCCGTCCCGGGCCTCGACCAGACCCACCAGCAGCGCCCGACCCCATGCCTTGGTGGCGGCGCCGACCGTCATGGCCAGCGCCCGGCCCGCCGCACGGGCGTCCTCCGGGAGCAGCTCGCCGCGCTTGTCGACCTCGGCCAGCTCGCCGGCCCAGCGGGCGACCCGGACGGCGTCCACCAGCATCCGGCGGGCCAGCGGCGCCAGCTCGGCGGGTGCCGGGAAGCCCTCCGGCACGGGAACCCGACCCCGCCCGGGAGCCGGAGCCGGTCCCCGTCGCCGGGGTACTCCGTTACGGGGGACACCCGCCCCGCCCGGCCTGCCACCGGCGGGCCGTTGGGCCGTTCCGGGGAGACGGGTCACCGTCGCACCGGTACCGATCGTCGGCGGGAGCGGGGCATCACGGTCGCGCGGGTTCCGAGACGTCACGTCGAGCAGTCTTCCCCTTGTACCGGCCTTCTGTCACATCCGGTTGTCCGTACGACCGGGCGAGCGGCGGTGGCACCTCCGCAAGATCGGGCAACAGCGGCAAACCGCCTGGCCGGAATCGTATGGCCTGCCCATGCCATCCCGGGCGCCCCGGTTGCCGGGAATGCTCGACCGGTCACCGTGCGTACGGGTGGGGGGTAAGAGCCCGGGCCAATTCTTGCCCCTGACGACGGGCCGGATTTCGCGCGGGCAATCCCCTCCCCCGACATCCGGCCGGGCTGTCCAGCCCGAATCCGGACGGATGGAGGGCGGGGGCGGGGGATCGTGCCGCACGAGAAGTCGGGCCGGCCGACTTCTCGTGCGCGCTCGACGGAATGAGAGAAACGTTCATTCGTGGACGGGGGAAGACAAACGGAAAAACCGACGGGACCCGGCCGAAAGCGCCGGCGCGGTGAGAGGGGGGCTCACGCGGAACGGATCGAACGGCAGGACCCGCGCGGAAAGGCTCGCACGGAACGGCTCGCGCGGAAAGGCTCGCACGGAACGGCTCGCGCGGAACGGCTCGCGCGGAAGGCGGCTAGAGCAACGGAGTGAGCCAGCGCCGGAGGAGTTCGGTGTAGCGCTCGGGGGCGCTGTTCCAGAGGGTCGCGTGGTCGGCGCCGGGAAAGGCCTGGAGGCTGACCACGTCGCGGCGGGCGGCGGCCAGCTTCTCGGCGGTGCCGAAGGGGGCGATCCGGTCCTCGGGGCTGTGCAGGAGGAGGGTGGGCACCCGCAGGTCGGCGCCCTCGGCGATGCGGCCGAAGTCGGCGAGGTCGACGCCGGTCCGGCCTTCGGCGGCGAGGGCGCCGAGCTCCGCCGCGACGCCCGGGAAGCCGGAGCGGGCGGCGTCCCGGCGGGCGGACGCCGGGAGGTCGAGCACGGGCGAGTCGAGGACCAGGCCGCGGACGGCGTGCGACCAGGCGGAGTGGGCCGCCGTGTGGAGGACCATGGTCGCGCCGAGGGACCAGCCGTAGAGGATCACCTTGCCGGCGCCGCTGTCGAGCGCCAGCCGTACCGCCGCCTCGACGTCGCGCCACTCGGTCTCGCCGAAGTGGCTGAGCCCGTCCGGGGAGCCGGGGGCACCCCGGTCGCCGCGGTAGGTGACGGCGAGGGCGGGCAGGCCGAGCCGGTCGAGGACGGGGAGCACCGGAAGGGTCTGCCGGCGGTCGGCCCCGGGGCCGTGCACCAGGATCACCCAGGTGCCGCGCTTGCCGTCGAGCTGCCAGGCGGGAAGGGCGCCGAGCTCGCCGTCGACGGCGGTGTCGGCGAAGGCGAGGCCGAGCGCCTCGGTGGGGTCGCCGAGGTGGACCCGTGGGGTGAAGCGGACCTCGGTGCCGGAGGCGAGGGTGCCCCGGTCGGCGCGGACCAGCCGGCGGGTGACCTCCTGCTCGTCGCCGTGCAGGATCTCCTCGACGACCGCGTGCCCGCCGTCCGCCCACTCGACCGCCCAGCGGCCGGGGCGCAGGCTCCCGGGGCCGCGGGTGAAGGTGACCCGGCCGGGGGCGAGGCCGCGGACGACGACCGGAGCGGACTCCTGAACGGTGGTCACCGGACGGACCATCCGCTCGGAGGCCCGACGGCCGATCACCAGCACGGCGGCCCCGACCGCGGCGGCCGCCACGACGGCTGCGGTTCCCCAACGCATTTCGCTCCCCGCTCTCCTGCTCACGGACCGGACGGTGTTCGGGCACCAGTTCACCGGCGCCCCGCCCGCCCGGCCACCGGGCTGGGCCGTCCGGGTCACCCGGGCGGCGGGCCGGCCCTGCCGAGGAGCCGGCGGCCCCGCGCTGCCGAGGTGGCGCCGGAGACGGACGGTGAGGACGGTAAGGACGGCCGGCCCCGGGAGGGCGAAGGCAGCGGACGAGGGCAGCGGCAGACCCCGTCCTCGGCCCGCCGCGCCGACCGGCCCCACGGGGCGTCAGCGGCGTCCGCGTGTGACCAACCCCTCCGTGACCTCGGTTGACTCCCGGTTCGGGCCCGTGATGGGATCCTGGGGCCAAACGGAGGCATGGAGAGGAAGCCGGTGGAAGTCCGGCGCGGTCCCGCCACTGTCACCGGGGAGCACGCTCGGAACATCGCCACGGCGGGCCGTCGACGGCCGCTGGAAGGCTCCGAGGGTGCGTTCGACCCGGAAGCCAGGAGACTCTCGCCGCCGTCACGTCGATCCAGGGCGCGGACCCTGAGTGAGGACACGCACGCGATGCAGGCTGCCCCGCCCTGCCCGACCCCGAGCTGCCCTCCGCCGTGCGACCGATGACCCCGCCCGCGTCTTCCCCTTCCGCGCGCCCGCTGACCCGCGCCGCCGCGTTCGCGCTCGGCGCCGTCGCGGGCTACGCCGCCGACGCCCGCTTCGCCGACCCCCGCCGGGGCCACCCGGTGGCCGTCTTCGGCAGCGCCGCGACCCGGCTGGAGCGGCGGCTGTGGCGCGACGACCGCGCCGCCGGGGCCGGGTACACGGCGCTGTGCGTGGGCGCGGTCGCGGCGGGCGCGCTCGCCCTGGACCGTACGGTGGGCCGGCGCCCGCTGGGCCGGGCGGCGCTGGCGGCGGCCGCGACCTGGACGGTGCTCGGCGGCACCTCGCTGACCCGGGAGGCGCGCACCATCGGCCGTTCGCTGGCGGCGGGCGACCTCACGGCCGCCCGGGAACGGCTGCCGCACCTGTGCGGGCGGGATCCGAGCGCGCTGGACGGGGAGCAGATCGCCCGGGCGGTGGTCGAGTCGGTGGCGGAGAACACCGCCGACGCCGTGGTCAACGCGCTGACCTGGGGCGCCCTGGCCGGCACGCCCGGCCTGCTCGCCTTCCGCGCCGTGAACACCCTGGACGCCATGGTGGGCCACCGCTCGCCGCGCTACGCCCGGTTCGGCTGGGCCTCGGCCCGGCTGGACGACCTGGCGGGCTGGCCCGGCGCCCGGCTGACGGCGCTGCTGACGGTGGCCGCCGCGCCCGAGCCCCGGACGGCCTGGCGGGTCTGGCGGCGCGACGGCTCCGCGCACCCGAGCCCGAACGCGGGCCAGGCCGAGTCGGCGTTCGCCGGCGCGGTGGGCGTCCGGTTGGGCGGGGCGCTGCGGTACGGCGAGCGTGTGGAGAACCGGCCGGTACTGGGCGCGGAGCTCCGGCCGGTGACGGTGGACGACATCGAGCGGGCCTGCGCGCTCTCCCGGCGGGTGGGCGCGCTGGCGCTGGGTACGACGGTCGCGGGGCACGTCCTGCTGCGGGTGCTGCTGGAGCGGAAGTCGCCGAAGAGAAGGGGACGGGGATGAGCAACGCACTGCTGGTCGCGGGGACGACCTCGGACGCGGGCAAGAGCGTGGTGACGGCCGGGATCTGCCGTTGGCTCGCCCGCCAGGGCGTGCGGGTCGCGCCGTTCAAGGCGCAGAACATGTCACTGAACTCCTTCGTCACCTCCGACGGCGCCGAGATCGGCCGCGCCCAGGCGATGCAGGCGCAGGCCGCCCGGGTGGAGCCGGAGGCGGCGATGAACCCGGTGCTGCTCAAGCCGGGCGCGGACGGCCGCAGCCAGGTGGTGCTGCTCGGCAGACCGGTGGCCGAGGTGGGCGCGCTGGACTATCGCGAGCGCAAGCCCGTCCTGCTGGAGCGCTCCCTGGAGTGCCTGGCCGACCTGCGCCGCCGCTACGACGTGGTGGTCTGCGAGGGCGCGGGCTCGCCCGCCGAGATCAACCTGCGCGACCGTGACATCGCCAACATGGGCCTGGCCACGGCCGCCGCCCTGCCGGTGGTGGTGGTCGGGGACATCGACCGGGGCGGGGTCTTCGCGGCGATGTACGGGACGCTGGCGCTGCTGTCGGCGGAGGACCAGCGGCACGTGGCGGGCTGGTTCGTCAACAAGTTCCGCGGCGACGCGCGGCTGCTGGCGCCCGGGCTGGACATGCTGCGCGAGCTGACCGGCCGTCCGGTGCTGGGCACGCTGCCGATGCTGCCCGGGCTCTGGCTGGACGCCGAGGACTCGCTGGACCTGTCCACGGTGGTGGACCGGGCGGACGGGCCCGGGCCGCTCGGCGCGGACGTGCTGCGGGTGGCCGTGGTGCGCTTCCCCCGGCTGTCCAACTTCACCGACGTGGACGCGCTCGCGCAGGAGCCGGGCGTGCTGGTGCGCTGGGCGACCAGGCCGGAGGAGCTGGCCGACGCCGACCTGGTGGTGCTGCCCGGCACCCGGGCCACCGTCGCGGACCTCGCCTGGCTGCGCGAGCGCGGCCTGGAGCCGGCCCTGCGGGCGCGCGCGGCGGCCGGCCTGCCGGTCCTCGGGGTCTGCGGCGGCTACCAGATGCTGGCGCACTCGATCGTGGACGAGGTCGAGTCGAAGGCGGGCGCCGTCGAGGGCCTCGGGCTGCTGCCGACGCACGTGCGGTTCGGCGCCGAGAAGGTGCTGGCCCGCCCCGTCGGCGAGGCGTACGGGCAGCGGGTCGAGGGCTACGAGATCCACCACGGAGTGGTGACGGTCGAGGGCGGGGACGCCTTCCTGGACGGCTGCCGGGTGGGCGCGGTCTGGGGCACGACCTGGCACGGCGCGCTGGAGAACGACGGATTCCGTCGCGAACTCCTGTGCGAAGTCGCCGAGTTGTCCGGGCGGGCGTTCGTCCCGGCGCCGGACACCTCCTTCGCCGCGGCGCGCGAGGCCCGGCTGGACCGGCTGGGCGACCTGATCGAGGAGCACGCGGACACCGACGCGCTGTGGAAGCTGATCGAGGGCGGGGTGCCGGCGGCCGGATCGCTGCCGTTCCTCCCGCCCGGGGCCCCTGGGAGTGACGCATGACCGACGTCCGCTATCCGTTCACCGCGATCGTCGGCATGGCCGACCTGCGGCTCGGGCTGCTGCTGAACGCGGTCTCCCCGGCCGTGGGCGGCGTGCTGGTGCGCGGCGAGAAGGGCACCGCGAAGTCGACGATGGTGCGCGCGCTGGCCGGCCTGCTGCCGTCCATCGCCACCGTGGACGACTGCCGCTTCGCCTGCGACCCGGCCGCACCCGACCCGCAGTGCCCGGACGGGCCGCACGCCGTCCCGTCCGCGTCCGAACACCCCGCCCAGCTGGTCGAGTTGCCGGTCGGCGTGACCGAGGACCGGATCGTCGGCTCACTGGACCTGGAGCGGGCGCTGGCCGAGGGCGTCAAGGCGTACGAGCCCGGACTGCTCGCCAGGGCGCACCGCGGCGTGCTGTACATCGACGAGGTGAACCTGCTCCAGGACCACGTGGTGGACCTGCTGCTGGACGCCGCCGCGATGGGGCGCTCGTACGTCGAGCGCGAGGGCGTGTCGGTGCGGCACGCGGCCCGGTTCCTGCTGGTCGGCACCATGAACCCGGAGGAGGGCGAGCTGCGGCCGCAGCTGCTCGACCGGTTCGGCCTGACCGTCGAGATCGCCGCCACCCGGGACCCGGTCGAGCGCGCCGAGGTGGTCCGCCGCCGGCTGGCGTACGACGCGGACCCGGCCGGCTTCGCCGCGCGGTTCGCCGGAGAGGAACGGGCGCTCGCCGAACGCATCACCACCGCACGGGAGTTGCTGCCCGCCGTCGAGCTTACCGATGTGGCTCTGCGTCAGATCACCGCCGTGTGCGCCGCGTTCGAGGTGGACGGGCTGCGCGCGGACATCGTGATGGCCCGCACCGCCGTCGCGCTGGCCGCCTGGGACGGGCGCACCGAGGTGCTGGAGGAGGACGTCCGACGGGCCGCCCGGCTGGCGCTGCCGCACCGGCGCCGTCGCAACCCCTTCGACGCGCCGGGACTGGACGAGGAGCAGCTGGACCGCACGCTGGAGGAGCACGCCCAGGACGATCCGGAGCCCGAGGGCGACGGGCCCGGCCCGGACGGCGACGGCGGGCCGGACGGGGGGCCGCAGGACGACGGCCCCGACGGCGGACCCGACGGCGGTGGCCCTGACGGCGGTGGCGCACCCGAGCCGTCCGACGGCGGCTCCGAGGCGCCCGCTCCCGAAGCTCCCGCACCCGAGGCTCCCGCCGCCGAGGGTGCCGACGCGCCCACGCAGCCGCCCATACCGGCCCAACACCCGGCCCCCGCACGGGAGTCGGCGCCGGTCGCGGCCGGGGACCCGTTCCGGACCAGGCTGTTCACCGTCAAGGGCACCGGGCACGGCGCCCAGGGCCGCCGCTCCCCCGCCGAGACCACCGGCGGGCACACCATCCGCGCCCGCCGCCCGCAGGGCGCGCTCGCCCGGCTGCACCTGACCGCGACCCTCCAGGCCGCCGCGCCGCACCAGGCGACGCGCGGGCGCAGCGGGCGGGCGCTGCTGCTGCGCAAGGACGACTTCCGCGAACAGGTGCGCCAGGGACGGGAGTCCAACCTGGTGCTGTTCGTGGTGGACGCCTCCGGCTCGATGGCCGCCCGGCAGCGGATGACCGCCGTCAAGGGCGCGGTGCTGTCGCTGCTGATGGACGCCTACCAGCGCCGCGACAAGATCGGCATGATCACCTTCCGGGGCGCGGACGCCGAGTTGGCGCTGCCGCCCACCTCCTCGGTGGAGGTCGGCGCGGCCCGGCTGGAGTCGCTGCCCACCGGCGGGCGGACCCCGCTGGCCGCCGGCCTGCTGCGGGCGCACGAGGTGCTGCGGGTGGAGCGGCTGCGCGACCCGAACCGGCGCCCGCTGCTGGTCGTGGTGACCGACGGCCGGGCCACCGGCGGGCGGGACGCGCTGGCGCAGTCCCAGCGCGCGGCCGCGCTGTTCGCGGCGCAGGGTACGGCGAGCGTGGTGCTGGACTGCGAGTCCGGCCCGGTCCGCCTGGGCCTGGCCCGCACCCTGGCCGGACTGCTCGGCGGCACCGCCGTCAGCCTGGACGAGCTGCGCCCCGAGGGCGTCGCCTCGCTCGTCCGCGAGAACCGCTCCACGAACCGCTCCACGAACCACTCCGCGAACCGCTCCGCGAACCGCGCGACCACCACGATGCGAAAGGCGGCCTGAGCCGACATGCCCAAGGGTGTCCCCGAGAGCGTCCCCGACGACGGCCTGACGACGCGTCAGCGCCGCACGCAGCCGATCACCGCCGTGCACACCGGCCCGGGCAAGGGCAAGTCCACAGCCGCTTTCGGCATGGCCCTGCGGGCCTGGAACCAGGGCTGGTCGGTCGGGGTGTTCCAGTTCGTGAAGTCCGCCAAGTGGAAGGTCGGCGAGGAGAACGCGCTGCGCGTGCTCGGCGCCTCCGGCGAGGGCGGCACCGTCGACTGGCACAAGATGGGCTCCGGCTGGTCCTGGATCCAGCGCTCCGCCGAGCAGGAGATGTCCAGCGAGGAGGCGGCCAAGGAGGGTTGGGAGCAGGTCAAGCGCGACCTCGCGGCCGAGACCTACCGCTTCTACGTGCTGGACGAGTTCACCTACCCGATGCACTGGGGGTGGATCGACCCGGACGAGGTGGTGTCCGTGCTGGAGAACCGCCCGGGCAGCCAGCACGTCGTCATCACCGGCCGGTACGCGCCCGAGGCGCTGACCGGATTCGCCGACCTGGTCACCGAGATGACCAAGGTCAAGCACCCCATGGACGCCGGCCGCAAGGGCCAGCGCGGCATCGAGTGGTAGACCGTTGAACACCGCCCCCGGCACCGCCCCCCGCCTCGCCCCCCGCACCGTTCCCCGCACCGTTCCCCGCCTCGTGGTCGCCGCGCCCTCCTCGGGCGCCGGCAAGACCACCGTCGCCACCGGCCTGATCGCGGCGCTCGCCGCGCGCGGGCTGGCGGTGTCGCCGCACAAGGTCGGCCCCGACTACATCGACCCGGGCTACCACGCGCTCGCTGCCGGACGCCCCGGCCGCAACCTGGACGCCTTCATGTGCGGGCCGGAGCGGATCGCGCCGCTGTTCCTGCACGGCGCGGCGGGGGCGGACGTCGCGGTGGTCGAGGGGGTCATGGGCCTGTTCGACGGGGCCTCCGGGCGCGGTGAGCTGGCGTCGACGGCACACGTCGCCAAGCTGCTGCGGGCGCCGGTGGTGCTGGTGGTCGACGGCTCCTCGCAGTCCCGCTCGGTGGCCGCGCTGGTGCACGGCTTCGCCTCCTGGGACCCGCAGGTGCGGCTCGCCGGGGTGATCCTCAACCGGGTCGCCTCCGACCGGCACGAGCAACTCCTGCGCGAGGCGCTGGAGGAGGGCTCCGGCGTACCGGTGCTGGGCGCGCTGCGTCGCTCGGCGGCGGTTGCCACGCCGTCCCGCCACCTCGGGCTGATCCCGGCGGTGGAGCGCTCGGCCGAGGCCCTGAAGGCGGTTGCCGACATGGGCGAACTGGTGGCCTCCTCGGTCGACTTGGACGCCCTGCTCGAACTCGCCCGGACGGCACCGGACTTGGACGTCGAGCCGTGGGATCCGTCGGCCGAGGTCGTCCCGGTGGCCGGCCGGCCGCGGATCGCGGTGGCGGGCGGCGCGGCCTTCTCCTTCTCGTACGCCGAGAACGCCGAACTGCTCGGCGCGGCGGGCGCGGAGGTGGTTCCGTTCGACCCGCTGCACGCCTCGGCCCTGCCCGAGGGGACGGCCGGTCTGGTGATCGGCGGCGGCTTCCCCGAGCTGTACGTCCGCGAGCTGAGCGGCAACGCCCCGCTGCGCGGCGCCATCGCCGCGTTCGCCGCCGCGGGCGGGCCGATCGCCGCCGAGTGCGCCGGACTGCTCTACCTGGGGCGGGAGTTGGACGGCCTGCCGATGTGCGGCGTACTGGCCGCCGACGCCCGGATGACCGAACGGCTCACCCTCGGCTACCGGGAGGCGGTCGCCCTGCACGACTCCCCCCTCGCCCCGGCCGGCACCCGAGTGCGCGGCCACGAGTTCCACCGCACCGTCTGCGAGCCCGGCGCGGGCGAACTCCCCGCCTGGGGCTGGCGCCTGCCGACCGGCCCCCGCACCGAGGGCTTCGCCGGCGGCAACGTGCACGCCTCCTACCTGCACCTGCACTGGGCGGGCGCACCGGCACTGGCGTCCTCCTTCACGACCGCGGCGGCGGCCTTCGCGGCGGGGACCGCTACGGCGGGGACCTCCGCACCGTAGACCTCCGGCGCGGGTGCGACCCCCGGCGGATAACGCCGCGACATCGCGCGGCGTCCGGCCTAGGCTTCGCGCATGCATGTGATCGTCCTCAACGGCGGCTCCAGTTCCGGCAAGTCGAGCATCGCGCGGTGTCTGCAGGAGCTGCTGCCGGAACCCTGGCTGCACCTCGGAACGGACACCATGGTCGAGGCGCTGCCACCCTCGCTGCACAGCGGCGGCGAGGGGATCGGCGGGCTGGAGGACGGGGACGGGACGGTCGAGGTCGGGCCGGCGTTCGCCGCGCTGGACGCCGCCTGGACGGTCGGGGTGGCGGCGATGGCCCGGGCCGGGGCCCGGATCGTGGTGGACGAGGTGTTCCTCGGCGGCGCGGCTTCGCAGGCCCGCTGGCGGGCGGCGCTGGAGGGCCTGGACGTGCTCTGGGTCGGGGTGCGCTGCGATCCCGCGGTGGCCGCGCGGCGGGAGGCCGCACGGGGCGACCGGGTGGCCGGGATGGCCGCCGCGCAGGCGGAGGCGGTGCACCGGGGGGTCGCGTACGACCTGGTGGTGGACAGCTCGCAAGCGGCCGCGGCGGACTGTGCCCGGGCCGTGGCGGCACGGGTGACGGCCGGCGGCCCGTCGGACGCGCCGACGGACGGGCGGGCCGGCACCCCCGCGTAGGGCCACGGGCTACTCCCGGTCGAGCAGCGCCGCGAGGTAGGACTCCACCTCGTCGCGCAGTTCCTCCGGCGAAGGGACGTGCCAGTGCCCGCTGCCCGCCGTGGCGTTGAACAGGACGCCGTCGCACCAGCGGATCAGGCGCCGGGCGTCCGCCGCCGGGTCGGCCGAGCCGCTCCGGGCGAGCAGCGCGGCGGCGATGTCGGCGAAGCGCCCGCCCAGCCGGTCGTAGACGGCGCGCAGTTCGGGCCGCCGGGTGGCCTCCAGGGCGAGTTCCAGGCGGGCCAGGGTGAGCCGGCGGCCGGTGGTGAGCGCCCGGTGCAGCAGGTCGGCGCCGACCCGGACGAGGAGGTCCCGCGCGGAGGCGGGGGTGAGCGACGCCGCCGCGGGGGGCTCCACGGTGAGGACCGGGTGGTCCTCGGTCTCCCGCTCGACGATCCGGGTGAGCACGAGTTCCAGCAGGGCGGCCCTGGTCCGGGCGAGGTTGGAGGTCGAGCCGGGGGGCAGTCCGGCCTCCTCGTCCACGGCGCGGTGGGTCAGCCCGCGCAGGCCGCGTTCGGCGACCAGGGTGATGGCGGCGTCGGCGATCAGGGTGGGGCGCGGGGGCGTCATGGGTCCGATCATGGCCTCTCCTCTCGGACGATCCCAAACCACTACATCAGTAGTTTCCAGTGGACTACATCTGTAGTACGGTGCTGGCAGACGCACACTACGGACGTAGTGCGAGGAGAGGAGCCCTTCCATGGGCAGCCCACAGAGCAGTCGGCAGGCGATCGTCATCGGCGGCGGCATCGGCGGTCTCGCCGCAGCCCTCGCCCTCCACCGCCGGGGCGTCCCGGTCCGCGTCCACGAGCGCGCCGACTCCCTCGAACCCGTCGGCGCCGGGCTCGCCCTGGCCCCCAACGCCCTGCGCTCCCTCGACCGGCTCGGTGTCGGCGAGCGCCTGCGCTCCCTCGCCACCCCGCACCCCGCCATCGGGCTGCGCCACCCCTCCGGCCGCTGGCTGGCCCGCACCAGCACCACGGTGTTCGAGGCCTACTTCGGCGACACCATCGCCGCCGTCGCCCGCGCCGACGTCATCGACGCCCTGGTCGACGCGCTCCCGGAGGGCACCGTCCGCACCGGCTCGCCCGCCACCCTCGTCACCCCCGGCGGCCCCACCGAGCCCGCCGTCGTCCGCACCACCGACGGCGAGGAGACGGCCGACCTGGTCGTCGCCGCCGACGGCATCCGCTCCGCGACCCGGAGCCTGCTCTTCCCCCGACACCCCGGCCCCCGCTACAGCGGCTTCACCACCTGGCGCGCCGTCGTCACCCCCGACCGCCGCCCGGCCGCCGCCGGCGAGGTGTGGGGCCGCGGGTGCCTCGCCGGGATCGTCCCGCTCGCCGACGGGCGGGTCTACGTCTACGGCGCCGCCCTCGCCCCGGCCGGCGAACGGGCCGCCGACGGGGACGAGCGGGCCGAACTCCTGCGCCGGTTCGGCGACTGGTGCGCCCCGGTGCCGCAGCTGTTCACGCTGGCCGAGCCCGAGCGCGTCCTGCGCCACGACGTCTGGGACCTCGCCGACCCGCTGCCCGCCCACCACCACGGCCGGGTCGCCCTCCTCGGCGACGCCGCCCACGCGATGTGCCCCTTCCAGGGCCAGGGCGCCTGCCAGGCCATCGAGGACGCCGTCGTCCTCGCCTCCCTGCTCACCCCCGGCACCGACCCGGCCGCCGCCCTGCCCGCCTACACCGCCGCCCGGCTCCCCCGCACCACCGCCGTGGTGGCCGGCTCCCGCCGCATCGGCGACCTCGTCGCCCTCCGCTCCCCCGCCGCCACCGGCCTGCGCACCGCCGCCCTCACCCTCGCCGGCCTCCTCCCCGCCCGCGCCCTGCTGAGCCGCTCGGCCCCGACGTACGGCTGGCAGCCGCCGGCCCTGGGCGAGACGGCGTGAGGGGCCTGCCCCCGCAGCTGAAGAACGCGCACACCGCGGGGGCGTCGGCGTCGAGGCCGGGTTCGGAGCCTACGCGTCGGTGTCCTTCGGGCACCGGGGCGAGGCGTGGACGAGATGGACGGTGCGGGCCGCCTCGTCCACGACGTACCGCACCCGGCCGCCGGCGGTCACCTCGTACGCCCACTGGGGCAGCTCACGGCTCGACCACCTCGCCGTGATCGTCGCCGGGCAGGGGCCCGGTGAGCTCGGCCGACAGGTGCCAGGTCCGGGGAAAGACCGCGGGAGGCGCGGCAGCGCGGTTGGACGGTCGTTCGGAACACATTCCGAAGTCAATCGCGATGGGTCGCCAGGCCGCGTGTGTCGGCGGGGGTTGCGATGATGCGTGCCATGGGTGACTCCGGCCGACGGGCCATTGCCGAGTACTGGGACGCGGCCGCCGCGGCCTTCGACCAGGAGCCCGACCACGGGTTGCGGGCGGAGCCGGTGCGGGCGGCGTGGGTGCGACGGGTGCGGGGGTGGGTGCCGGGTGCGGCGGCGGACGTGCTGGACGTCGGGTGCGGCACCGGGTCGCTGTCGCTGCTGCTCGCGGCGGACGGGCACCGGGTCACGGGGGTGGACCTGGCGCCGCGGATGGTCGGACGGGCCAGGGCGAAGCTGGTCGCCGCGGGGCTGACGGCGCGTTTCCTGGTGGGCGACGCGGGCGCTCCGCCGCTCCGGGACGGAAGCTTCGACGTGCTGCTGTCGCGCCACCTGCTCTGGACGCTCCCCGAGCCCGAGCGGGCGTTGCGCGCCTGGGTCCGGCTGCTGCGGCCCGGCGGCCGACTGGTCCTGGTCGAGGGTCGCTGGCGCGAGGCCGGGCGGGCCGCCGACGCCCCTCCGCCGTACCCGGCCGATGCGGGGCGGCTGCCGTGGGGCGGCGGGGTCGAGGCGGAGGAACTCGCCGCGGCCGTCCGGCCGTTGGTGTCCGAGCTGCGGGTCGAGCCGCTCGGCGGGGAGGCCGAGCTGTGGGGCGGCCCGGTGGACGACGAGCGGTACGCGCTGGTCGCGCGCCGTTGAGGGGCCTGCGGGGCGTCCGCGTCAGGCGCGCCCGCCGAAGGTGCCGTTGAGCGGGTCAAACCGGTGGCAGGCGGCGCAGCGCAGCCGGGTGTAGATCGCCACCGCGCCCATGAAGACGTCCTCGCGACCGTCGGCCGGGGACGCGGAGGAGGCCGGCTCCCCGCAGTCCAGGCAGACGCGGCGCGGCCGGGCGGCGATCGAGCAGGCGCGGCAGACCAGGTGGGTCGGGTGTTCCGCGTGGACGACGACGGGCTGCGGGCCGCCGTACAGCAGGTGGTCGCACCACGTGCAGGACTCGTCCCGCTGCGACGCCAGCATTCGGGCCCGGGTCTCCTGCTGCCACTTCGCGGCCTCCTGCACCGGCACCCTGACCGGCGGCCCCCACCCGGAGGCGGTGAGCCACTGGGCGCCCTCGGCCCCGGCGGCCCGCAGCTGATCGTCGACGGCGATGTCCCTGGGGGTCTTCTTCTTCATCGGGGCCTCTCCTCCGGTGGGCTTCCGCAGGGGATAACGCGGCCGGGACGCGCCTGGACACGCCGCCCCGAGCCCGACGGCCCGGCCCGACCCGAACGGCCCGACCCGAACGGCCCGAGCCGAACGGCCCGAGCCGGCCGGCCGCCCGGTTCAGAGGAGCGGCTCGGTGTCCCCGTGGGCGATGAGGAGCTTGCGCAGCAGGGCGTCGAGCCGGGTGCGCTCCTCCGCGTCGAGGGCGGAGAGGATGCGCTCCTCGTTGTCGACGTGGCCGGCCAGGGCACCGTCGATCAGTTCCTTGCCCGCCGGGGTGAGGCGGACCAGGACGGCGCGACGGTCGGTCGGGCAGGGGTTGCGTTCGACCAGACCCTTGGCGGACAGCCGGTCGACCCGGTTGGTGATGGCGCCGGAGGTGACCATCGCGGACTTGAGCAGCGCGCGGGCGTTGAGCTCGTACGGCTCGCCGGAGCGGCGCAGGGTGGCCAGCACGTCGAACTCGGAGGAGTCCAGGCCGCAGACGGTGAAGTACTCGCGCAGGGCGTTGTCGACCCGGACGTTGAGCCGTCGCAGCCGGCCGATCAGGGCCATCGGCCCGGCGTCCAGGTCGGGGCGGGCCCGGGCCCACTGCTCGACGATGTCGTCCACGGTGTCGCGCTGCTGCATGTCCGCCGCCCTCCTGGAGCCCGTCTGTCCGCGACCGCTCGAGGCCGTCCGGATCCGTCCGTCCAACCCGGATATCTTAACATTCACATACTTGACGTTCACCGATTCCGGGCGTAGAAAGTATCTCAACGTTCAGATAATCAACGTTCAGGGGGAAGTCATGGCCGTCATGGACCGCAAGCGCGCTGGGATCGCCGTCACCGCCGCCCTCGCCCCGGCCGCGTGGGGCACCACCTACCTCGTCACGACCCAGCTGCTGCCCGAGGGCCGCCCGTTGCTGCTCGCCGCGCTCCGCGCGCTCCCGGCCGGGCTGCTCCTGCTGCTGATCGGCCGTCGACTTCCCAAGGGGCGCTGGTGGGGGCGCGCGGCCGTACTCGGGATGCTCAACATCGGGCTGTTCTTCCCGCTGATGTTCGTCGGCGCCTACCGCCTGCCCGGCGGCGTCGCCGCCACCATCGGGGCGATCCAGCCGCTGCTCGTCGCCGGGTTCTCGATCGGCGTGTTGCGGGTGCGGCCCGGGCGGCGGGCGGTGTTCGCCGGACTGGTCGGGGTCGGCGGAGTGGCCCTGCTGGTGCTCAAGAGCGGCGCCCGGCTGGACGGCGTCGGGATCGCCGCGATGGTCGCCGGGATCTCGCTGATGGCCATGGGCACCGTCCTGACCCGCCGCTGGGGCCGCCCCGAGGGCGCCACCCTGCTCGACCTCACCGCCTGGCAGCTCCTGGCCGGCTCGGTCTTCCTCGTCCCGCTCGCCGCCCTGGTCGAGGGCGCGCCGCCCGCGCTGAGCGCCGCCAACCTGGCCGGCTTCGCCTACCTCGGCCTGTTCGGCACCGCGCTCGGCTACGTCCTCTGGTTCCGCGGCATCGAGCACCTCGGCGCCGGCCCGGCCTCCTTCCTCGGCCTGATCAACCCGGTCGTCGCCACCCTCGGCGGCCTCCTCGTCCTCGGCCAGACCCTCACCCCCTGGCAGCTCCTCGGCCTCCTCCTCGCCCTCGCCGCCATGCTCATCGGTCAGGCCCCCGCCCGCCGCACGCCGGCCTCGACCCCCACTCCCGCTCCCACCGCGGCGCCTCTTGCCCCCGCACCCCACCCCACACCGGCCACCACCCGCTGACCACGCCACCACATGCCTGCGCCCCTCCGGGTCCGTCCCGGCGGGGCGCAGGCATGTGCGGCGACCGGCCGCCCGGACGACGGGCCGCCCGGACGACGGCTCCCGGGCCCGGGCGGGGGTCAGCCGGTGGCGCGGATGTAGATGTCGGCGGCGCCGGGCTGGCCGCCGGGGATGGTGGCGACGTAGATGCGGCGGGCGGTGGGCGTGTGGGTGGGGACGGCGGTGGGACTGGGGCTGGGGGTAGGGGTCCAGGTCGGGGTGGGGGCCGGGATCGGGGCCGGGTCGTCGGGGGTGGGCTCGTCGGGGGCCGGGGCGACGGCCGGAGCCGGGGCCGGGTCGGCGGCGGGGTCCGCGGGGGCGGCGAGAGGGTCCGCCCGGTTTCCCGCGGTGCCGGCGGTGCCGCCCGGACCGCCCGGGTCGGCCTCCGGCGACAGGCCCTCGGTGGAAGCGGAGGCGGAGGCGGAGGCGGACGGCGTGGCGGCGGGCAGCAGCGGGGAGGCGGGGAGTTCCGGGGCCTCGGCCGGTTCGTCGCCGCCGAGGGCGGCGACCAGGTCGGCCGGGAGCCGCGAGGCCGGGCCGGGTGAGGGGAGGTCGTAGGCGCTGAGGAAGTCGCCGAGGCCGGGGGCCCTGCCGCCGCCGAGGCGGTAGTGCAGGTAGGCGACCGGGGCGCCGTCGGAGGTGTGGGTGTAGACGGCGCCGACCGGGACGTAGAAGCGGCCGACCCCGGGGTGCTGGGACGGGTGGAGGCCGGCCAGGCGTTCGGCGCGGTCGCGGTCGGTCTCGCGGCCGGCGCTGCCGGCGGTGAGCGCGTTGACGCCGCGCACCACGAGGGCGGCGGCGACGGACACGCAGAGCACCAGCCCGACGGCGACGGTGCGCCGCAGGACCGGGCGCCCGTGCAGGGCGGGCCAGGAGTCGGTCACCATGCGCTCGGGTGGGATGCCGTCCACGGTTGTCTCGCTCCCCCGTTCGATCAGAACGCTCGATCAGGACGTCTGATCAGGGCATTCGTTCAATATGCCCGATCAGGGACGTCACTCTCTGCTCGACGTGGGACCGTAGCCGAGAGTTCCTCAGCCCAGGTAGGCGGGGGCGACCGCGGCCTTGGTGACCGGCTGCGCGCTGCCCGAACCGTCCGCCGGGACGGTCCACAGATCGGCACCGTAGTCGCCGGGCAGCGCGTAGACCAGAGTGCCGTCGCCGGACCAGAGCGCCTGGTCGTCGATGTTGCGCTGCTCGGCGGTGGCGGTCTCGGTCATGGTGGCGAGGTCGAGCACGTACAGCCGCCACGGGGAGTCGGCGGGCAGGCCGGGGACGCGCTTCTTGTACGCGACGCGGGTGCCGTCCGGGGAGAGCGACGGGCACTCGACGTTGTCGTGCAGGGCGGTGAGGGTGCGGGCGGCGAGGTCGCCGCGGACGAGGTGGGTCCGCCCGGCGCTGGCGAGGGTGGCGTAGAAGGTGTTGTCGTCGGCGAAGGTGACGCCCCAGATGTTGACGTCGTGCGCCTGGTACGGGTGGCCGTCCAGGACGACGGCGAAGTCCTCCAGGTTCTCCCGCAGGCTCCAGTCCCGGACGTCCACGATCGAGGTGCGGGTGGAGAAGTCGCTGCCCGCGTACGAGTCGCCGCTGACGAAGACCGTCCAGGCGGCGAGGTGCCCGGACGGCGAGACCCGGGAGCGGGTGGGGATGCCGGCCGCCGGGAACGAGCGGAGCTCGCGCAGGTGGTCGTCCAGGACGACGGCGCGGTAGCTGTCCTCCAGCGCGCCGCGCTGTGCCTGGAGGCAGATGCCGGTGCCGGCTGCGGCGTGGAAGCGCAGGCACTGGACTCCGGAGGCGGTGCGCGGTCCGTCCGGGTGGTCGGCGGCGACGGTGGTGATCTCGTCCCGGTGCGGGCCCCAGGCCATGTTGCGGAACAACAGCCGTCGTCCGCCGCTCTGCACCTGTAGTGACACCGGCCCCGACTCGACGGACGGCCCGCCGGGCTGGGCCTGGTCCCGGCGGGCGGTGCGGCCGGCGGCGTTCAGGACGGCCCCGGTGCCGACCGCGCCGAGCAGGACGACGGCGACCAGCAGGATGATCACCCTGGTCCGGTTCCGCAGGTTCATCGGGTCTCCTCCTGGGTCGTCTCCGACTGCTTCGCGGCGACGGCGGGCTCGGGCCGCCCGCCGACGGATCCGGGCCCGCCGCCGAGCGGTCCGGACGGGCCGGGGCCCACCGGTCCCGACGGGCCCGGCTCCACGGCGCCGGACGGGCGCAGCACCGCCGCCGCGCCGAGCACGCACAGTGCCAGCGCCCCCGCCGACCAGCCCAGCGCGGCCGGGCCGCCGACGGCGCCCCACAGCGCGCCGAACAGCAGCGAGCAGGCGAACCGGGCCAGCGCCTGCCCGGTGCCGACCAGGGCGAGCCCGGCGCCGCGCTGCTCGGCGGGTACCGCGTCGGCGGCCGCGGCGGCGAGCACGCCGTCGGTGGCCGCGTAGAAGACGCCGTGCAGCACCAGCACGCAGAGCACCACCGGCAGCCCGCGCAGCGGCGAGAGCAGCAGTCCGTACGCGAGCAGCAGCACCCCGTGCCCGGCCAGGAAGAGCCGGTGGCGGCCGATCCGGTCGGCGAGCGCCCCGAGCGGGACGGCGAGCACCAGGAAGGCAGCGGCGGTGCCCAGCGGCAGCAGCGGGAACAGGGAGACGGGCAGGTCGAGGCGGCGCTGGACGAGCAGGTAGAGGAAGGAGTCGCTGACGGTGGTGAGGCCGAGCAGGACGGCGCAGAACGTCAGCCTGCGCAGCCCCGGCAGCCGCAGCAGGGCGAGGCCGGCGCGCAGCGAGGGCGCCGAAGTCGACAAGTCGTCACCCCGCTGCCGGTTCGGCACGAACAGCAACAGGATCAGCACGCCGAGCGCGGCGACGCACGAACTGACGGTGAACACCGCGTCGTAGCCGTGCCGTTCCCCGCCGTCGGCGAGCAGCGGCCCGCCGGCCAGCCGCAGCACCAGGAAGGCGGTGAGCGGGCCGAGCAGGGCGCCGGCCGTGTCCATCGCCCGGTGCACGCCGAACGCCCGGCCGCGGTGGGCGGGTTCGGTGGCGAGCGAGATCATCGCGTCCCGCGGCGCGGTGCGCAGACCCTTGCCGGTGCGGTCGACGGCGATCACGGCGCCGATCAGCGGCACGGTGTGGACGAACAGCAGCAGGGGCCGGCACAGCGCGGACAGCCCGTACCCGACGGCGGCGACGGCCTTGTGGCGGGCGGCGCCGTCGCGGCCGCGGCGGTCGGAGAGGTGGCCGCCGACCAGCCGGACGAGGGCGCTGAAGCCGTTCTGGATCCCGTCGAGCAGGCCGAAGCCGAGCGGGGAGAGGCCGAGGCCGGTGAGCAGGTAGAGGGGGAGGACGGCGGTGACCATCTCGGAGGAGATGTCGGTGACCAGGCTGACCGTGCCGAGGGCGATGACCGCCCCGGGCACGGTGCGCGGGCCGGCGCCCCGCCGCACCGGGCCGGCGGCCGGGGAGGCAGCGGCGGCCGGCGAGGCCGGCCCGACGGGGGCCTTCGAGCTGCGGGAGTCCGCGACGTACACGGGCGTCAGTTCCAGATTCCGGTGATGTCGGCGGCGCCGGCGGAGTTGCCCGCGTGGGCGTTGACCCCGGCCAGGTCCTCCAGGGTGTGCAGCACGTCGTAGTGGTTGTAGGTGGTGGCGGTGCTGCTGCCGGGTACGACGTGGGCGCCGTAGAGCAGGGTCGGGATGCGGTTGCCGGACAGCTTGTTGTCCTCGTCGAAGGTGAGCAGCAGCAGGCTGTTGTGGCTCTTCGCCCACTGCGCGTACCCGTCGAGGTTGGCCTGGAGCCAGGAGTCGCCGGTGCCGACGGAGCAGTCGTGCATGTCGTCGCAGAGGTCCGGGACGACGAAGGAGACCTTCGGCAGGGTGCTGTAGTCGCTCGGGAAGGCGTCCATGCCGTACGCGCTGGAGGTGGGCACGTTGCCGAAGCCGAACCACGGGTTGTGCTTCTGGGCGTAGTTGCCGCTGCCGCAGTCGGTGGCGCCGGGGGCGGGCAGGCCCTCGTTGTAGCTGGCCCAGCTCTGGCCGGCGCCGATCAGTTCGGAGGCGAGGTTGGGCTCCTGCAGGGCGCCGACGTCCACGCAGCCGTCGTCCACGACGCCCTGGGAGCTGCCGGAGAACAGCATGTAGTAGTTGGGCTGGCTGGGGTGGGTGAGCGCGTAGGAGCTGGTCAGCGTCGCGCCGCCGGCCACCAGGGTGCTGTTGATGTACGGGGCCTTGGAGCTGCCGATCACCTGCGTGTAGGCGTGGTTCTCCAGCACGACGACGACCACGTGGTCCGGCGCGGGCAGCCCGGCGGCGGCGTCGGCGGCCGCGCTGCCGCCGGCGGCCCACAGGCCGAGCGAGCCGGTGACCAGGCCGAGGCCGGCGGCCAGCGCGGTGAGCGGGCGGCGGCGGAGGGGGCGCGGGAGGGCGCCGGGGACGCCGGGGGCGGGGGTTCCGGGGGTGCGCAGTCGTGCGAAGGCCATGGGGTCCTCCGGAGGTCGGGTCTTCCCGGGCGGGAGCGCCGAGAACAGTACGAGCGCCGCAGTGTCGTGTACCCCACAACGCAGGTGAAGAACAGACGAACAGCTGCCGCGCGGCGGCCCCGGGCGGACCGGCGACGCCGGGCATGGCGTCGGGCACAGCGCCGGGCACAGCGTCGGGCGCAGCGCCGGGCCCGGCGTCCGATGTCACACCCGCCACGATTGACCCGTTCCGGCCGGGCGTGGTGGGATCACCGGAGTTCGGGACGAAGGGGTGCGGCACGTGAGCGGACTGGTCGCCGTCGTCCCGCGCACCCTGGTGGCCGGGATCGGCGCGAGCAGCGGCGCCGAGCGGACCGAGGTGCTGCGACTGCTGACGGACACCCTCCGGGAGGCCGGGCTGGACCGCTCCGCGGTGGCCCGGCTGGCGACCGTGACGGGCAGGGCGGACCACCCGGCGGTGCGTTGGGCGGCCGACCGCCTCGGCGGGGTGCCGGTGGACGAGCACCCGCCCGAGGCCCTGGCGGGCGTGCCGGTGCCGAACCCCTCCGCCACGGTCGGTACGGCCGTCGGCACCGCGAGCGTGGCCGAGGCGGCGGCGCTGGCGAGCGCTCCGGGCGGCCGGCTCCTGGTCACCAAGCGGAAGTCGGCGCGGGCCACGGTCGCGATCGCCCTGGCCGCGGCACCGGACGGGCCCGCCTCGCCGGTCGCGCGGGTCGCGCCGTCCGTCACGCCGCCCGCCGCACCACCCGCCACACCGCCGGGCCCGTACGAGCCCCACGCCACACCACCCCGCACTACGAGCCCCGCCCGCACCACCCGCACCACCCCGCAAGGAGACCCCACGTGACCGCCCCCGAACCCGACCTGCGCCACCACGGCGACGCCGAGGTGCGCGCCGACGGGCTCGGCCTGGTCGACCTCGCCGTCAACGTCCGCACCGGCACTCCCCCGGTCTGGCTGCGCGAGCACCTCGCGGCCACCCTCGGCGACCTCGCCGCCTACCCCGACCAGAGCAGCGCGCGCGCCGCGGTGGCCGCCCGGCACGCCCGCCCGGTCGAGGAGGTGCTGCTCACCGCGGGGGCCGCGGAAGCCTTCGTCCTGCTGGCCAGAACTCTGACGTCTCGTCACGTCGTCGTGGTCCACCCGCAGTTCACCGAGCCGGAGGCGGCGCTGCGGGACGCCGGACACCGGGTGCACCGGGTGCTGCTCTCCCCCGAGGACGGTTTCCGGCTGGGCGCGGTCCCCGAGGAGGCGGACCTGGTCGTCCTCGGCAACCCGACCAACCCGACCTCCGTACTGCACCCCGCCGAGGCCGTCGCCGCGCTGGCCCGACCGGGGCGCACCCTGGTGGTGGACGAGGCGTTCATGGACACCGTCCCGGGCGAGCGGGAGTCCCTCGCCTCCGCCCGGGGCCTGCCCGGCCGGGTCGTCGTGCTGCGCAGCCTCACCAAGACCTGGGGCCTGGCCGGACTGCGGATCGGCTACGTGCTCGGGCCCGCACCACTGATCGCCGACCTCGCCGCCGCCCAGCCGCTCTGGCCGGTGTCCACCCCGGCGCTGGCCGCCGCCGAGGTGTGCAGCGGCCCGGCGGCGCTCGCCGAGGCGGAGCAGGCGGCGGCCGAACTGGCGCTCCGGCGCGACCACTTGGTGAAGGGCTTGGCCGCCTTCCGCTCGGTGCGGCTGTACGGCGAACCGGCCGCCTCCTTCGTCCTGGTGCGACTGCCGGAGGCGGCCGCCGTCCGGCAGCGGCTGCGCGAGCACGGTTTCGCCGTCCGGCGCGGGGACACCTTCCCGGGGCTGGGCGAGGAGTGGCTGCGGATCGCCGTCCGGGACGAGGCGACCACCGACCGCTTCCTCGACGCCCTTGAGGCCGTGCTCCGTTCGGCCTGACCGCCGGAGGGGCCCGGCCGGCCGCCCAGCCCGGCGAACGGCCGAACAGGAACCCCTACCCGAGCCCGAGCGCCTCCGCCGCCAGGGCGGTGCCCCGCACCCGCGCCGCGATCTTGGCGAAGGCGGTCTCACGCGCGGTGGAGGTGTCGTCGGCGAACGGCGAGAACCCGCAGTCGTCGGTGGTGCCGAGCTGGTCGACCGGGATGTGCCGGGCCGCGGCCAGCACGCGGTCGCGCACCTCCTCCGGGGTCTCCACCCTGGGGTCGATCGGGTCGGTCACCCCGACGAACACCCGGATCCCGGGGCGGAGTTGCTCCGCGATGACGGCGAGAACGCGGTCGGGATCGGCCTCGCTCGCCAGCTGTACGTAGAAGTTGCCGACCTTCAGCCGGAAGAGCTTCGGCAGCAGCTCGGCGTAGTCGACGTCCAGGCTGTGGGTGGAGTCCTGGTCCCCGCCCGGGCAGGTGTGCACGCCGAGACGGGCCCGCTCCTCCTCGGTGAACCGGTCGAGCACCCGGTTGTTGAGGTCCACGAAGTCGCCCAGCAGACCGCCCGACGGGTCCAGCTTGAGCGACAACCTCCCCTCGGTGAAGTCGAGTTGGACGACGTGGGCGCCCGCGTCCAGGCAGCCGCGGATGTCGGCCTCGGCCTCGTCGGCCAGGTCCTTCAGGAAGTCCTCGCGCGAGTACCCGTCGATGCCGTCGGCCGGGTAGAGCAGGCTGAGCGCCGAGGGCGCGATGACGGCCTGCTTGACGGGCTGCGAGGTGTGGCGGAGGGCCTCGCGCAGGTAGCTCTCGGCGCGGACCCGGTACCGGAACGGCCCGGCGGTCAGCCGCGGCAGCTGCCGGGTGTGCCCGTCGGCGAAGGGGATGACGGCGCCGTCCCCGTCGAGGGCGGTCAGCCCGGCGAGGGGGTACGTGACGAAGCTGGGCTTCGCCTGCTCGCCGTCCACCAGGACGGGGCAGCCGAGGTCCGCGAGCCTGGCCAGGGTGTCGGCGGTGGCCTCGTCCTGCAGCTTCTTCAGGTCGGCGTCGGACAGGCGCCCTTCGGCGTGCTCGGTCAGGGCGTTCAGCAGGGTGTTCGGCCGCGGGATGCTGCCGATGGGCTCCGTGAGAATGGTCATGATGGGACGTTAGAAAGCGCGGTGCGACGTGCACAACGGGGCGCACGGCGCACACCACCGGCTCGTTCACGCCCCGCGCGCCCCATCCCCCGTGGTTCACGCCCCCGGAACAGCGCGACCCTCAGCCCACTCCCGCAGCCTGGCGAAGTCGTCGGCCAACAGGCCGATCCGGGGGTTGACGTGCAGGGCGAGCGCCGGTCCCGGATGGTGGACGGCGATCCACTCCTCGTCCCGCGGGCCGAGTTCGTCGTCCACCCAGACGAACGGGCGCCCGGCGGCCCAGGCGACCACGTCCCTGGTCTTCCAGTGCAGCCCGTCCGAGTTCGTGCCGAACAGATCGGACCAGCGGATGAACGGGAGTTCGGGCAGGCCGATGTGCGGGCCTATGTGGGTGTTCGCCTCGCCCATCCACCCGGTGGCCCACACCAGTTCGTACGGCAGCGCCAGCAGCTCCTCGCCGTGCGAGGGGTTGAGCCACACCCGCAGCGGCTTGACCCGGACGGCCGGCGGCTTGGCGTGCTTGGCGCGCGTCGCCTGCCGGGCCTGGACCGCCGCCAGGTGCTCCTGCTTCGCCACCCACCAGGAGGGGCGCAGGCGGTGGGTGGCGTAGCCCTCGGGCCTCCGCTTCGGCGCGGCGTAGGGGTTGAGCGGTCCGTCCACGTCGAGGAGGAGCAGGGGCTGCTGGGTCATGCCATGAATTCTCGATCCGGCAGGGGCGCTTGACCAGCGGTTTGCCGGTCACGATCGGGTTCCCGCACCACGAGTCACGGACGGAGCGAGAGGTCCCAGGTGGCCCCGGAGATCACGAGCGGACCCGGAGGCCCCGGGTGGCCCCGGAGATCGCGGGCGGACCCGGAGGCCCCGGGTGGCCCCGGAGATCACGGACGGTCCCAGAGCTTGCGGGCGGCGAGCAGCGGGAGCACGCCCTCGCCGAACCAGTACGCCTCCTCCAGGTGCGGCATCCCGCTCAGCACGAACTCGTCGATGCCCAGGCCGTGGTACTCGCAGATCAGGTCCGCGACCTCGCGGTGGCTGCCCACCAGCGCCGTCCCCGCGCCGCCGCGCAGCAGCCCGATGCCGGCCCACAGGCCGGGGTACACCTCCAGCCGCTGGGCCGAGCCGCCGTGCAGCGCGAGCATCCGCCGCTGTCCCTCCGACTCGCTCTCGGCGAGCGCCCGTTGGGTCTCCCGCACCCGGCGCGGGTCCATGGCGGCGAGCAGCCGTTCGGTCTCCGCCCAGGCCTGTGCGGCGGTGTCCCGGGTGATCACGTGCAGCCGGATGCCGAACCGTACGGTCCGGCCGTGGGCGGCGGCCAGTTCGCGGACCCAGCGGATCTTCTCGCGGACCTGGGCGGGCGGTTCGCCCCAGGTCAGGTAGACGTCCGCGGACCGGGCCGCGACCTCGCCGGCGGCCGGGGAGGACCCGCCGAAGTACACCGCCGGCACCGGGTCCGGCAACCGAGTCAGCCTCGCCCCCTCGACCCGCAGGTGGGGGCCGTGGTGGTCGACCGTCTCCCCCGCCCAGAGCCGCCGGGTGACGTCCAGGAACTCCCCGGTCCTGGCGTACCGGGCGTCCTTGTCCAGGAAGTCCCCGTAGGCGCGCTGCTCGGCGGACTCCCCGCCGGTCACCACGTTGAGCAACAGCCGCCCGCCGGTGTGCCGTTGGTAGGTCGCGGCCATCTGCGCGGCCAGCGTCGGGCTGATCTGCCCGGGCCGGAACGCCACCAGGTACTTCAGCCGCTCGGTCACCTGGCTCAGCATCGCGGTGGTCAGCCAGGCGTCCTCGCACCAGGCCCCGGTCGGCGTCAGCACCCCCTCGAAGCCCAACTGCTCGGCGCTGCGGGCGATCTGACCGAGGTAGCCGATGCTCGGCGGCCGGTCCGACCCGGCCGCGCCGGGCGTGGAGCCGTGCCCGCCGCCGACGATCAGCCGACTGTCGCCGTTGGTGGGGAGGAACCAGTGGAAGGTGAGAGCCATGGACGGACACACTCCTGGGGCCGGTACTGCCTGAGGTCGGTTGACGGAACCCACCGACCACGACACCCGTCCGCCCACACCCGCCCCAGATCCACGTGCAGCCTGCGCACGAGGAGGGGCCGGTCCGAAGCAGTCACGGCCCGATTCTCCGCGAACTCCCCCGCCCGATCAAGGCCCGCCGTCCGCCCCGGACACCACCGCCCACTCAAGGCCCGCCGTCCGCCCCGGACACCACCGCCCACTCAAGGCCCACCGTCCGCCCCGGACACCACCGCCCACTCAAGGCCCACCGTCCGCCCCGGACACCACCGCCCCCGAGGGCCACGCACGCGACGGAACGCCCGCAGGCCCCCTCCTGCACCGGGAGGGGGCCTGCGGGGCGTGGTACGGGGCCCGGGTGGGGCGGGTGGATCAGATCTGGCCGGCCTTCTCCAGCGCCTCGCAGCAGGTGTTGATCAGGAGGCGGGTGACGACGTAGGGGTCGACGTTGGCGTTCGGGCGACGGTCCTCGATGTAGCCCTTCTTGTCCACCTCGACCTGCCACGGGATGCGCACCGAGGCGCCGCGGTCGGAGACGCCGTAGCTGTAGACGTTCCACGGGGCGGTCTCGTGCTTGCCGGTGAGGCGGGACTGGATGTCGTCACCGTACTGGCTGACGTGCTCCAGCACCTTCTCCTGGGAGGCGCCGAGCGACTCGCAGGCGGTGATGATGGCGTCGTAGCCCTCGCGCATCGCCTTGGTGGAGAAGTTGGTGTGGGCACCCGCGCCGTTCCAGTCACCGCGGGCCGGCTTGGCGTCCAGGGTGGCGTCGATGCCGAACTCCTCGGCGGTGCGGTAGAGCAGGTAACGGGCGATCCACATGTCGTCCGAGACGGTCAGCGCGTCGACCGGGCCGATCTGGAACTCCCACTGGCCGGGCATGACCTCGGCGTTGATGCCGCAGATGGCCAGGCCGGCGTCGATGCAGCGGTCCAGGTGCAGCTCGACGATCTCGCGGCCGAAGACCTCCTCGGCGCCGACGCCGCAGTAGTAGCCGCCCTGCGGGGCCGGGTAGCCGCCCTCCGGGAAGCCGAGCGGGCGGGAGCCCTTGAAGAAGGTGTACTCCTGCTCGATGCCGAAGATCGACTCCTGCGCGGCGTACTTCTCGGCGACCTCGCGCAGCAGGGCGCGGGTGTTGGAGACGTGCGGGGTGCCGTCCGTCTCCCGGACCTCGCAGAGGACCAGGATGTGGTCGCCGCCGCGGATCGGGTCCGGCGTCACGCGCACCGGGTCCAGCACGCGGTCCGAGGCGTGGCCCTCGGCCTGGCTGGTCGAGGAACCGTCGAAGCCCCAGGTGGGGATCTTGTCGGCGTTGGGCAGGACGCGAGTCTTGGAACGGAGCTTCGCGGTCGGCTTGGTGCCGTCGATCCAGATGTACTCGGCCTTGATTGCCACGTCGGGTCCCTCGCATTGCTGGGTGGTGGGTGCCCGCGTAGCGTTGCAAGCCGCCGTTTCCCGGTTGTTCCTCTCGTGTAACGCGCATGTGAACCAACCGTCCGCATTGACACCGTCACGGTGCGGGAGTGCCGCGGGCGGCACTCCCGCCGTTCCGGGTGCCGTCGGTGACGGCACCTACGTGGTCAGTGACGACGGATGCGGTTGCGGGCGGCCGCCGCGGTCAGTGACGGCGGGCGTGCGCGGCGCGGCGGCGCCGGGTGGCCCACAGCGCGGCCACCCCGCCCGCGACCAGGGCGGCGGCCCCTGCGGCGAGCGGGCCGGTGGCGCTGCTGCCGCCGGTGGAGGCCAGCCTCTCCGCCTTCTCCGGCGTCTCCACCCCGGCCTGCGGGACGGCGGTGCGGGAGGCGGTGGTGTCGGCGACCGGCTGGGCGGCGGGCGTGCCGGTGGACGCGGCGCCGCCGGTGGCCTGGCCGGACGGGACGGCCGGAGTGGACGGAGTGGCCTGGCCGGCCGCCGGCGCGGAGGGCTTCTCGCAGCTCACCGAGGCGACGGTGATCTTCCCGGTGACCTTGGCGACGTTCAGGTTGAGCGGGTTCACCTCCACCTGCACCTCCAGCGCGGAGGCGGCGGCGGTGGTCGTCGTCACGGTCTTCTTGGAGAACTCCACCGAGACGCTGCCGATCAGCGGCACGTCCACCTTGGTCGGCCCGTAGAGGCCGACGGTGACCGGCTTGCCGAGCACGCTGAGCTTGACCGGTGCGACCACGTCGGCGGTGGGCTGCCCGTCCACCGGACAGGTCGCCTCGGCGCTCATCGCCTCCAGGCCGAGCAGCGTGGTGGCGGGCAGGCCGGGGGCGTGCACGTCGGCGTTGACCAGCTTGACGGAGGCGGTGGCGCCCTTGGCGTCGACCCTGGTCACCGACTTGCCGATGTCGGCCTTGACCAGCTCGACCGGGCCGGTCTGGTCGACCCCGGCCACGGTGGCCGTCAGGACCGACCCTCCCCCAGCCTCCGGCTGGGGGGACCCCCCTCGCTGGGCCGGCGACTCCACCTTGTTCAGCGCGATGTTCACCGGGACGTCCAGGGCCTTGTTCAACAGGCTGACGTCCAGGTCGAGTTCGGCGGTGACGGCGCGCGCCTTGCCGGGTGACGGGGCGGGCTCGGCCGCCTGGACGGGCCCGGCGGTGAGCAGCGTGCTCGCCACCACGGCGGTGGCCGCGGCGGCGGAAACGATTCGGCGAGAAGACATGGCGGTACCCCCACACAGATGAAACGATGAGCCGCCAGTCTTCTCGAACAATCCGTCACATGAGTAACACAGAACGTCATTTCACTCGTTGGAGTGAGATTGGCGTTCCGCGCTGACTCGACTCTGCTACGGCCGGTCCGCTACGGCAGCCGCCAGTCCACCGGCTGAGCCCCCTGCCGCACCAGCAGCTCGTTGGCCCGGCTGAACGGCCGCGAGCCGAAGAAGCCGCGGTCGGCCGACATCGGGCTGGGGTGGACCGACTCCACCGACGGGACGTTGCCCAGCAGCGGGCGCAGGTTGCGGGCGTCGCTCCCCCAGAGGATCGCCACCAGCGGGCCGCCGCGCGCCACCAGCGCCCGGATCGCCTGCTCGGTGACGGCCTCCCAGCCCTTGCCCCGGTGCTGGCCGCTCTTGCGCGGCTGGACGGTGAGCACCCGGTTGAGCAGCAGCACACCCTGCCGCGTCCACGGGGTGAGGTCCCCGTTGGAGGGCTGCGGCAGCCCCAGGTCGGTGCCGTACTCCCGGTAGATGTTGATCAGGCTCGCCGGGATCGGCCGCACCTCCGGCGCCACCGAGAAGCTCAGCCCGACGGCGTGGCCCGGGGTCGGGTACGGGTCCTGCCCGACGATCAGCACCCGCACGTCGGCGAAGGGCTGCTGGAAGGCCCGCAGCACGTTCGGGCCGGAGGGCAGGTAGGTGCGGCCTGCGGCCAGTTCGGCGCGCAGGAAGTCGCCCATTTCGGCGACCCGTCCGGCGACGGGTTCCAGGGCGGTGGCCCAGCCGGGCTCGACGATCTCGTTCAGTGGACGCGGTGCCATGGTCGCCACCCTATCGGCCTACACCGACAGGGCTTTCAGCGGATGATCATGCGATCCAAGGGCCGCCAGGGAAGGCCGGCGCGACGGCCCGGACGGGCCCGCGCGTCGGTACGGACGGGCCCGCGCGTCGGTACGGACGGGCCTGCGCGGCAGCCTGGACGACCCGGCGCGCTACCCGACCACCCGCCCCCGCAGCACCACCAGCCGCGGGTCCGCGAGCACCCGGACGTCCGCCCGCGGGTCCTGCGCGTACACCACGAAGTCCGCCGGCGCGCCCTCCTCCAGCCCGGGCCGCCCCAGCCACTCACGCGCCCCCCAGCTCGCCGCCGACAGCGCCTCGGCCGGGCTCAGCCCCGCCTTCACCAGCTCCGCCACCTCGTCCGCGACCAGCCCGTGCGCCAGCGAGCCGCCCGCGTCCGTCCCGACGAACACCGGGATGCCCGCGTCGTGCGCGGCGCCCACGGTGTCGTACCGGCGCTCGTGCAGCCGCCGCATGTGCGCCGCCCAGGCCGGGAACTTGGCCTCGCCGCCGGCCGCGAGGTCCGGGAAGGTGGCGATGTTGACCAGGGTCGGCACGATCGCCACCCCGCGCTCGGCGAAGACCGGGATCAGCTCCTCGGTCAGCCCGGTGGCGTGCTCGACGCAGTCGATCCCGGCCGCCAGCAGGTCCGGCAGCGACTCGGCGGAGAAGCAGTGCGCGGTGACCCGGGCGCCCTCCTGGTGCGCGGCAGCGATCGCCTCGGCCAGCGCGTCGCCGGGCCAGCAGGCGGCGAGGTCGCCGCGGTCACGGTCGATCCAGTCGCCGACCAGCTTCACCCAGCCGTCCCCGCGCCGGGCCTCGGCCCGGACATAGGCGGCCAGGTCGCCGGGCTCGATCTCGTGCGCGTAGTTGCGGATGTAGCGGCGGGTGCGGGCGATGTGCCGGCCGGCCCGGATGATCCGGGGCAGGTCCTCGCGCTCGTCGATCCACCGGGTGTCGGCGGCCGAGCCGGCGTCGCGGATCAGCAGGGTGCCGGCGTCCCGGTCGGTGAGCGCCTGCTTCTCGCTGGTCTCGGCGTCCACCGCGCCGTGCGCGTCCAGTCCGACGTGGCAGTGCGCGTCCACCAGGCCGGGCAGCACCCAGCCGGTCACCGTCCGCACGTCCTCGGCGCTCGGCGGGCGGGTGAAGCTCACCCGGCCGTCCACCACCCAGAGTTCGTCCCGGACGTCCTCGGGGCCGACCAGCACCCGACCCCGCACGTGCAGCACCGCACCATCACTCATGGCCGCACTCTACCGACGGGCGGGTTCCGTGTAAGCAGTCATGATGCGGCAGACTCGTTTCCGCACCCACCCCCGCGAAAGGCGATAAAGACGTGAGCCCCTTCCTCGACCTGCCCCCGCTCAGCGCCGCCGAGTTCGCGGCGATCGAGGACCAGGTGGCCGCGCTGCTGCACACCGAGGCCGACGTGATCGTCACCCAGGGCGAGGCGCTCCTCCCCCTGGAGGCCGCGATCCGCGGCGCCGCGCACCCCGGCTCGACCGCCCTCAACATCGTCACCGGCCCCTACGGGCAGACCTTCGGCAACTGGCTGCGCTCCTGCGGCGCGAAGGTCGTCGACCTGGCCGCGCCCTTCGACAGCGCGGTGAGCGCCGAGCAGGTGGCCGGGGCCCTGGACGCCCACCCGGAGATCGACTTCGTCTCCCTGGTGCACGCCGAGGCCGCCACCGGCAACACCAACCCGGTCGCCGGGATCGGCGCCGTGGTCCGTGAGCACGGCGCGCTGCTGATGCTCGACGCGGTGGCCTCCGTCGCCGCCGAGCCGCTGCTCACCGACGAGTGGGGCGTCGACCTGTGCGTCATCGGCGGCCAGAAGGCGATGGGCGGCCCGGCCGGGGTCTCCGCCGTGTCCGTCTCCGAGCGCGCCTGGGAGCGGATCGCCGCCAACCCGGCCGCCCCGCGCCGCTCCTACCTGTCGCTGCTCGACTGGAAGGAGCGCTGGACGGACGCCGGCCGCGCCGTCCTGCCGCACGCCCCGGCCCAGCTGGAGATGCTCGCGCTCGGCGCCTGCCTGGACCGGATCGCCGCCGACGGCCTGCCCGCCGTGATCGCCCGCCACCGCGCCGCCTCCGCCGCGACCCGGGCCGGTGTCCGCGCGCTCGGCACCCTGGCCCCGTACGTCGTCGAGGACGCCCACGCGGCCCCGGTCGCCACCACCCTGCGCACCCAGGACGGCGTCGACGCGACGGCCCTCGCCGCCCGCCTCGACCCGGCCCTGCCCGTCCAGCCGGGCGGCGGCGCGCTGGCCGGCTCGATGCTGCGGGTCAACCACTACGGGCAGGCGGCCGCCCTGGACACCGTCCGCGCCTGCCTGTCGGCCCTCGCGGACGCGACGGACACCGACGCAGCGCCCGCCCTGGCCGCCGCCGAGGCCGCCTGGAACGCGACCGTCCGGGCCTGACCCGGTACGGCCGAGGCCCCCGGAGGACGTCCTCCGGGGGCCTCGGCCTTCGCGGACTCCGCGGTGCCCGTGTGCGTCAGTGCCCGTTGGTGTCCACCACCTCGACGCCCCGGATGTTCCGCTCGATCTCCTCCGCCGGCAGCGCGATCGCCAGCGCCCAGTAGTAGACGACCAGCGAGAACGCCACCACCACGGCGATGTCCCACCACAGCGGCAGGTTCCCCTGCGCGCCCACGCCGAAGGTGCCCTGCCAGGAGATCAGGCCCATGCCGACCAGGTAGACCGGCAGCCACTGGCCGGCCCGGAAGTCCATCCGGGGCGCGTTCGGCAGCCCCTTCGAGCGCGCGTACCAGGAGTACCCGCCGAGCAGCACGTAGCCGATCACGATCGCCAGGCCGAGGCGCCACAGGGTGTCCCAGCCGGACCAGTAGATGACCAGGCCGGCCACCACGAAGGCCAGCGGCGAGACCACCGAGCCCCCGGGCAGGTGGTACGAGCGCTCCATCCCGGGCAGCCGCTTGCGCAGCACCCCGAAGGCCAGCGGGGCACCCGCGTACATCAGCACCACCGCCGAGGTGATGAACCCGACCAGCCGCTGCCAGCTCGGGAAGGGCAGGAAGCAGATCACCCCGGCCACCCAGGCGATCAGCAGGCCGAGCCAGGGCACCGCGCGCTTGTCGGTGGACTGCAGCACCTGCGGCGCGTAGCCGTTGCGGCTCAGGCCGTAGGTGACCCGGGAGCTGGAGGTGATGTAGACCAGCCCGGTGCCGGCCGGCGAGATGACCGCGTCGATGAACAGCACGGTGGCCAGCCAGCCCAGCCCGATCAGGGTCGCCAGGCCGGCGAACGGTCCGCTGATCCCGGGGTAGTCGAGCGTGCTCCAGCCGTGGGCGAAGGTCTCCGGGGGCAGCGCGCCGATGAAGACCACCTGGAGCATCACGTAGACGATCGTGCCGATCACCACCGAGCCGAGCACCGCGCGCGGGATGTCGCGGCGCGGGTTGCGGCTCTCCCCCGCCCACTGGATGGCCTGCTCGAAGCCGAGCAGCGCGAAGATCACCCCGCTGCTGCTGATCGCCGTGAGCACGCCCTTGGCACCGTCCGGCGCGAAGCCGTGGACATCGAAGTTGGAGCCGTGGAACTCGCTGATGCCGAGCGCGAAGATGGTCACCACCGGGATGGCGACCTTCCAGACGGTGGCCGCGCTGTTGGTGTGGGCGAGCAGCCGCACGCCGAGGAAGTTGACGGCGACGAAGACCCCGAGCAGGAGGGCGGCGACGACGAACCCCCAGCTGGTCAGCGTCAGGTTCTTGTTCAGCAGGCCGTCCGCCCAGCTCCAGTGCTGGGCGTAGTTGATCATCGCCTGCACCTCGATCGGTGCGATGGTGGCGGCCTGGAGCCAGGTGAACCAGCCGAAGGACATCCCGGCGAACCCGCCGAAGGCGTAGTGCGGGTAGCGCGCCGTACCGCCCGCCACCGGGAACAGCCCGCCCAGCTCGGCGTGCACCAGCGCCAGCAGGACGATCGCGATCGCGCCGATGCCCCAGGACAGCAGCGCCGCGGGCCCGGCCGCCACCGCCGCCTTCTGCGCCCCGAACAGCCAGCCGGAGCCGATGATCGCCCCGACCGAGGCCCAGAGCAGTCCGATGACGCCGACCTCGCGCCGCAGTGCGGTGTGCCCCGAGCCGGGCGGGTTGGACGAGGAATGGGCCATGGCCGATCGCCTCTCGAAGCAGGAGGAATTCCTCGGACAGTGCCCGCCCGCTCGCCCCGAAACGCCCCGTGCCCCGTGCCCCTCACTCGAACAGCCCTCCGGAACCACCCGCCGGACCACCCGCCGGACCACTCGGCGCCGCACCTGCCGGGCCACTCGCCGACGTGCCCGCAGCGCCGACCTCCGGGACAGTTCCCGTTTCGTTCACCTGCCCGGCACGTGGAACTCACCGGAGGCAGGCAGGCTCCCGGACAGGACGTGAAGTTGGCTATACAACTTCACCCGACACGACAGCCGTAGTGCGCCGAGGAGAAGACCGATGACCGAGCTGCCGCCGTACTGGCTGCGCGACAACTGCCCGTGCGCCGAGTGCCGGGACCCGCGCAACGGGCAGAAGCTCTTCCGGATCGACGACCTGCCCGAGGGCCTCGCCGTCGCCGGGAGCACCGAGGCCGACGGGCACCTGGAGGTGCTCTGGTCGGACGGGCACCGCTCCCGCTACCCGCTGGAGTGGCTGGACCGGGCGGACGAGGGCGACGGGCGCACCGAGCGGGGCAAGCGGCTCTGGACGGCGGCGGACTTCGCGCCCGGCATCCCGCGGACGCGCTGGGAGGACTACCTGGCCGAACCGGCCGAGCGGGCCTCGGTGCTGGCCGCCGTACGGGACAGCGGCTTCGCCGTGCTGCGCGGGGTGCCGGCCGTCGAGCGACAGGTGCTGCGGGTGGCGGAGACTTTCGGGTACGTCCGGGTCACCAACTACGGGGAGCTGTTCGACGTCCGGGTCGAGCCGGACCCCAACAACCTGGCCTTCACCAGCGTCGCCATCGCCCCGCACACCGACAACCCGTACCGGGACCCGGTGCCCACCCTCCAGCTGCTGCACTGCCTGGAGAACTCGGCGACCGGTGGCGACTCCGGACTGGTGGACGGCTTCAAGGCCGCGGCGATCCTCCGGGAGGAGGCGCCGGACGCGTTCGAGGTCCTCACCCGCACGCCCGTCCCGTTCGTCTTCCGCGACCGCCGCACCGAACTGCGCGCCGACCGCCCGCTGATCGACGTGGACCCGCGGGGCCGGATCCGCGAGGTCAGGTTCAACAACCGCTCGATCGGCACCGTCCGGGCCGACGACCCCAAGGACCTGGACGCCTTCTACGCCGCCTACCGCCGCTTCGCCGCGATCACCCTGCGCCCCGAGCTCCGGCTCACCTTCCGCCTCGGCCCCGGAGACTGCCTGGTCTTCGACAACACCCGTCTGATGCACGCCCGGACGGCCTTCCAGCAGGACGGCCACCGCCACCTCCAGGGCTGCTACGCCGACCTCGACTCGCTGAACAGCACCCTCGCCGTGCTGCGGCGGCGCGCCGCCGCGCTGGACTCGATCGCCGCCCTGTTCGCGGGCGAGGGCGCCGGGGAGTACCTGGGCGAGGAGGTCACCATGGCCGAGCACATGCTCCAGGCCGCCGCTGCCGCCGAGGCCGCCGGGGCGCCGGAGCACCTGGTCGCCGCCGCGCTGCTGCACGACGTCGGTCACTTCTTCGACGAGCACGGCCACGGATCCCCGCACGGACGGGATCTGATGAAGGGTCAGGACAACCGGCACAGCGACTCCGGGGCCGACTGGCTGGCCCGCTGGTTCGGCCCGGAGGTCACCGAGCCGGTCCGGCTGCACGTGGCCGCCAAGCGCTACCTGTGCGCGGTCGAGCCCGGGTACCGGGAGCAGCTCTCCGAGGCCTCCGAGTACACGCTGGGCGTGCAGGGCGGCCCGATGGACGAGCGCCAGGCCGCCGCCTTCGCCGAACTCCCGGGCGCCCGGGACGCGGTGGCGGTGCGGCGCTGGGACGAGCGGGCGAAGGTGGCCGGCGCCCCGACGCCGGGCTTCGAGCACTACCGCCCGCTGCTCGCCGCGCTCATGCGGTGAGGACGCCCGTACGCCCAGGACGCCCGCACCTCGGGACGCCCCGCCGAGGACGCCCGTACGCCCAGGACGCCCGCACCTCGGGGACGCCCCGCCGAGGAAACCCGCGCGACACCCCGGAGGAGCTCAGTCCTGCTCCCGCGCGTGCCGCGAAAGCGCCGACGTGGCAAGGGAGTTGTGCACGCTGAACGCCACCGTCCCGGGCAGGTAGCGGTCCTGGGACCACTCCACCGGTGTGCCCGTCGGGTCGGTCGTGCGGCGCCGCTCGCGCAGCAGCGGGCCGCCCCGGCGGCAGCCGAGCAGCCGGGCGTCCTCGGCGTTGGCCGGGACGACGTCGATGGTGTGGTCGGCGTCGGTGAACAGGATGCCGTGCTCGCGCAGCACTTCGGTGTGCGAGACGACGTCCGGCGGCAGCTCGGCGACGATCTCGCCGACCCGCGGCGGGTAGACGGTGCGCTCGACCATCACGGGCGTGCCGGAGAGCGTCCGCAGCCGGACGATGACGTACACCTCGGCGCCCGGCTCCAGGCGCAGTTGCTCGCGCTCGGCGGCGTCGGCCGGGCGGCGCACCAGCGAGTCCAGGATGCCGCCGGGCTCCTCGCCCATCGAGTACGCCCAGTGCGTGAAGCTGAGCAGTTCGGAGAAGCTCTGCACCCGGGCGCCGCCGAGGACCACCCGGCGGGTGCCGCGGCGGGAGGTGACCAGTCCGTCGGAGCGCAGCACGGCGAGCGCCTGGCGGACGGTGCCGCGGGAGACGCCGTACTGCTCGGCCAGCGCGCCCTCGGCGGGCAGCCGGCCGGCCTCGCCGAACGCGCCGGTGGTGATCGCCTCGCGCAGGTCGGCGGCCACCTTCCGGTACAGCGCGCCGGGGCGCTCGGCCGGGGGCTCGCCGGCTGTCGGGCGCTCCCCGGCAGCCGAGCGCTCCCCGCCGGCCGAGTGGTCCCCGGCGGCCGGGTGCCCCTCGGTCTCGGGGCGCTGGGGCTCAGTTGCCACGTCAGTCAATGTCCCTCCTGGGGCGGTGTCCTGCGCAGCCGTACCGGCGCGGACAGCCCGACCTTATCCCGCTGCGCCTTCGAAGCATCGCACCGAACGGTTCGCGCTCCGATGGCCGGATTCCACCGTTCCCGCAGCCGACCCCGGTTCTGGGCCGTCCGTTCACCTTCCCGTCACCGGGCTCCGGCGTACTTACTGCTGTCAGCGAAGTTGGCTAGTCAACTCGGACGACGTCGATCGATCGCCCACTGGGCCGGTCCGCCGCCCTTCGCGAGACGCAAGCCCGCGGAACCCCCGCGAACGCCCCTCGCAGTACGCCCCCTTAACAGGAGACTTCCCCGTGACCGTGCACCGCGCCCGCGCCGCCGCCTTCGCGGCCGTACTGACCGCCGCCGCGCTCTCCCTCACCGCCTGCGGCTCCGCCGGTTCGAGCGCCAAGTCCGGCGACTCCGCCAAGGGCGGCGCCAAGGACGCCAAGACGGCCACCTCGGTCGCCGACTTCGGCGGCATGGACGGCCTGGTCGCCGCCGCCAAGAAGGAGGGCAAGCTCCACGTCATCACGCTGCCCCGGGACTGGGCCAACTACGGCAAGATCATCGACAGCTTCAAGGCCAAGTACGGCATCGAGGTCGAGGAGGAGAACCCGGACGGCTCCAGCCAGGACGAGATCAACGCGATCAACTCCCGCAAGGGCCAGGACCGCGCCCCCGACGTGGTCGACCTGGGCAGCGCCTTCGCCCTCCAGGCGGTCAAGGACGGCATCCTCGCCCCCTACAAGGTGTCCACCTTCGACAAGGTGCCGGACACCATGAAGGACGCGAACGGCGCCGCCGTCAACGACTACGGCGGCTACGTCTCCATCGGCTGCGACGCCAAGAAGATCGCCGTCTGCCCGACGACCTTCGCCGACCTGCTCAAGCCGGAGTACAAGGGCCAGGTCGCCCTCAACGGCAACCCGACCAAGTCCGGCTCCGCCTTCGGCGGCGTCTACGCGGCCGCGCTCGCCAACGGCGGCTCGCTGGACAACATCCAGCCCGGCATCGACTTCTTCGGCAAGCTGAAGCAGTCCGGCAACTTCAACCCGGTCGAGTCGACCCCGGCCACCGTCGAGAAGGGCGAGACCCCGATCTCGATCGACTGGTCCTACCTGAACGCCGGTTACACCGACGAGTTCAAGGGCAAGGGCGTCGACTGGAAGGTCTCCATCCCGGTCGACGGCTCCTACGCCCAGTTCTACAACCAGGGCGTCAACAAGTGGGCCCCGCACCCGGCGGCCGCCCGCCTGTGGCAGGAGTACCTGTTCAGCGCCGAGGGCCAGAACCTCTTCCTCGGCGGCTACGCCACCCCGTCCACCTTCGAGGCCCTGAAGAAGGACGGCACCCTGGACGCCGCCGCGGCCGCCAAGCTGCCGCCGGTCGAGAAGCCGTTCACCACCTTCCCGACCGTCGACCAGATCAACGCGGCCAAGAAGGTCGTCACCGAGAACTGGACCAAGGCCGTCGCGGGCTGACACCCCGGCCACGTACCGTAATTCGGGCTGAGAAAAGGCACTCATGACCACGGCTCCCACCCCGGTGCCGACCACCCCCGCCGCCACCTTCCCCGGTGGCGGCGCGGGGGCGTCCGCCACCGCCACGACCGTCTCCCCCACCACCACCACCGCCCCCGCGCCGCGGCGCCGGCCGCTCGCCCGCCTCGGCGGAGCGTCCTGGCTGGCCGCCGTGCCGCTGCTGCTGTTCTTCCTGATCGGCTTCGGACTTCCCACCGTCGCCATCGTGATCGGCGCGTTCACCACCTCCAGCGACGCGGAGACCGGTGCGGGGCAGTTCACCTTCGACAACCTGACGGCCTCCGTCCAGGGCGGCTACCAGACGGCCATGCTGAGCAGCCTCAAGCTCTCCGCGCTGACCGCGCTGCTCGCCACCGCGCTCGGGCTGCCGCTCGCCCAGGCCGTCGTCACCTCCCGGCACGGCTGGCTGCGCCAGGCGGTGCTCACCGCCTCCGGCGTGCTCGCCAACTTCGGCGGCCTGCCGCTCGCCTTCGCCTTCGTCGCCACCCTCGGCAACGCCGGCGAGATCACCAAGCTGCTGCACCTCACCGACCACGGCTGGTCGCTGTACTCCTTCACCGGCCTGACGGTCGTGTACCTGTACTTCCTCGTCCCGCTGATGGTGCTCACCATCACCCCGGCCCTGGACGGCCTGCGGACCCAGTGGCGCGAGGCCGCCCAGAACAACCGCGCCACCGGCACGCAGTACTGGATCCACGTCGCCCTGCCGATCCTGGCCCCCTCCCTGCTGGGCGGCTTCGTGCTGCTCTTCGGCAGCGCCTTCGCCGCCTACGCGACGGCCGCCGCCATGGTCGGCGCGACCGTCCCGCTGGTCAGCCGCTCGATCGCGGACGCGCTCTCCGGCAACGTGCTGGTCGGCCAGGGCAACCTCGCCCTCGCCCTCAGCCTCAACATGATCGTCGTGGCCGTCCTGGTGATGGCCGTGTACCTCCCCCTCCAGCGCCGGAGCGCCCGATGGCTCAGCTGACCACCCCCGCCCGCCCCGGCCGACGCACCGTGCGCTGGTGGCGCGGCGCCGTGCTGGCGCTCGCCGGCGTCTACTTCGTCGTCCCGCTCGCGGCGTCCTTCTGGTTCTCCATCGACGACCCCACGGGCATCTCCTTCGAGGCCTACACCGGGCTGCTCTCCGCCCCCGGCTTCCTGGACAGCCTCTGGCTGACCCTCGGCCTGGCCGTGGTCACCGTCGTGGTGCTGCTGCTCCTGCTCGTCCCGGCGCTGATCTCCGTGCGGCTCGGCTCGCCGAAGCTGCGCCCGGTCATCGACGTGCTCTGCACCCTGCCGCTGGTCGTCCCGCCGGTCGCGCTGACCGCCGGCCTCATCGGGGTGCTCCGCTGGGGCCCGGACTACCTGATGGACACCCCGTTCTTCCAGACCTTCGTGTTCATCCAGGACCCGGACTTCCCACTGGTGCTGGTCATCGCGTACGTGCTGATGGCCCTGCCGCTCGCCTACCGCGCCCTGGACGCCGGCCTGCGCTCGATGGACGTGCGCACGCTGGTCGAGGCCGCCCGCAACTGCGGCGCGAGCTGGCCGCGCGCGGTGTTCACGGTCGTCCTGCCCAACCTGCGCGGCGCCCTGCTGAACGCCTCCTTCCTCACCCTGGCCCTGGTCCTCGGCGAGTTCACCACCGCCTCGATCCTCGGCTTCCAGCCCTTCCCGGTCTGGATCTACTCGGTCGGCAACAGCCAGGCCCACATGTCGGTCGCGGTCTCCATCCTGAGCCTGCTGCTCACCTGGCTGCTGCTGCTCCTGCTGGCCACCGCCGGGCGCGAGCGCCGCGCCAAGACCGCCACCTCCTGAAACCCCCGGAGTCACCAGTCATGACCACGGCCACCGCCATCGCCAACGGCGTCTCGCTCTCCCCCGGCAGCGCCACCGTCGAATTCCGCTCCCTGCGCCGCGCGTTCGGCACCACCACCGCCCTCGACGGCCTGGACCTGACCGTCCACCCGGGCGAGCTGCTCGCCCTGCTCGGCCCGTCCGGCTGCGGCAAGACCACCGCGCTGCGCATCCTCGCCGGCTTCGAGCAGCACGACTCCGGCGAGGTGCTGGTCGACGGCCGGGACATCACCGCGATCCCCGCGCACAAGCGCGACGCGGGCATGGTGTTCCAGTCCTACAGCCTCTTCCCGCACCTGACCGCCGTGGACAACGTCGCCTTCGGGCTGCGGATGCGCGGCACCGGCAAGACCGAGCGCCGCAAGCGGGCCCAGGAGCTGCTGGAGCTGGTCGGCCTGCCGCACCGCGCCGACCACTACCCGCACCAGATGTCCGGCGGCCAGCAGCAGCGCATCGCGCTCGCCCGCGCGCTCGCCCTCCAGCCGCGCGTCCTGCTGCTGGACGAGCCGCTGTCCGCGCTGGACGCCAAGGTCCGCCTCCAGCTGCGCGAGGAGATCCGCCGCCTCCAGCAGGAGCTGGGCATCACCACCCTGTTCGTCACCCACGACCAGGAGGAGGCCCTGTCGATGGCCGACCGGGTCGCGGTGCTGCGCGCCGGGAAGCTGGAGCAGTGCGCCACCCCGTCCGAGCTGTACGGCCGGCCGGCCACCGCCTTCGTCGCCGAGTTCGTCGGCACCATGAGCCGCATCCCGTGCTCCCGCACCTCGGACGGCGTCGAGGTGCTCGGCCGCCGCCACGCGGTGGACGGCGGGATCCCGGCCGACGGCGAGCTCCAGGTGCTGGTCCGCCCGGAGAACGTCACCCTGACCCCGGCCGAGGACGGCCCCGCGCTGGTGGTCACCGCCTCCTTCCTGGGCGCCGTCACCCGGCTCACCGTCCGCCTGGACGACGGCACCGAGGTCAAGGCCGACCTGCCGACCGAGGCCGCCGCCGCGCTGCCGGCCGGTGCGCGGGCCGCGCTCACCCTGCCGGAGCGCCCGGTACTGGTGGACCGCCGCGCGGCCTGAGAGCCTCGTACCTCCCCGCTCCGCCCGACGGAGCACCGCCGAACCACCGTAGAGCCACCCGAAGGTACCGCCATGCCTGACTCCGCCATGCCCGGATCCCCCGCCCTCGCCGATTCCCCCGCCCTGCCCGCCGCCGTCCTGTTCGACATGGACGGCACCCTGGTCGACACCGAGCAACTGTGGTGGCAGGCCGCCGCCGAGCTCGCCGAGGAGCTGCACCGCCCGCTCACCGACCAGGACGCCCCCGAGGTGCTCGGCCAGGCGATCGAGCACACCGCCGCCCACCTGCACAGGGTCAGCGGCACCACCCTCGGCGAGGCCGAACTCGCCGCCCGGCTGGGCGAGTCCTTCGCCGCCAAGGTCGCCGCCGAGACGGTGCCGCGCCCCGGCGCGCTCGCCCTGCTGGCCGCGCTGCGCGACGCCCGGGTGCCCACCGCGCTGGTCTCCGCCTCCCCCCGCGGGGTGGTGGACCTGGTGCTGTCCGCCATCGGCCGGGACTGGTTCGCCGTCACCCTGGCCGCCGGGGAGACGGCGCGCACCAAGCCCGCGCCCGACCCGTACCTCGCCGCCGCCGAGCGGCTGGGCCTGGACCCGGCCGACTGCCTCGCCGTCGAGGACACCCCGACCGGGGTCGCCTCCGCCACCGCGGCCGGCTGCGCGGTGCTCGCCGTGCCGTCGACCGCGGTGCCGATGCCGCAGGGCGAGCGGATCACCCTGCTCGCCAGCCTGGAGCAGGCCGACCTCGCCCTGCTCGGGAAGCTCGCCGGAGCCGGCGCGGTTCGACCCTGACATGCCCTATCTCCTGCTCGCCCTCGCCATCGCCAGCGAGGTCTGTGCCACCAGCTGCCTCAAGCTCACCGAGGGGTTCACCCGGCTCTGGCCGAGCCTCGGTGTCGGCATCGGCTACGCGCTCTCCTTCCTGCTGCTCGGCCGCGCGCTCAAGCACATACCGGTCTCGGTCGCCTACGCGGTCTGGTCCGGGGCCGGCACCGCGGCGGTCGCCGGGATAGGCGTGGTCGCCTTCGGCGAGTCGCTCGGGCGGCTCCAGTGGCTGGGCATCGCGCTGGTGATCGTCGGGGTGGTGGTGCTCAACCTCAAGGGCGGCCACTCCTGACCGCCCCGAGCACACCTGACCGTTCCTGACGGATCGTCAATTCAGTTCAAGACTGTCAACTCGCCCGCCGGGGCGGGAAGTCGGACGCGCCGACCTCCCGCCCCGAGGGCTTCGCTACGGTGTCCCCATGACGGACCCCCGGCCCCACCACTACCGCTTCGTCCACCGCGAGCTCGCCCGCCAGGTGCTGGAGTTCGGCCCGCGCGTGGCCACCCCGACCCCGGACGGCGGCAGCCTGCTGCCCGTCGTCACCCAGATCTGGGACGACCTCGGCGCGTCCCTGCCGCCCGAGGACCGCCTGCCCGGCCACGGCCTCGACTGCCGCCACCTGTCGGTCGACGGCCACCACATGCTGCTGGTCACCCTGCCCACCCCGGTCGGCGCCACCGAGGCCCACTTCGTCGCCGCCGTCCAGCCCAAGGGCGCCAGGACCGTGCGCTACGTGACCCTCGAACACGCGCTCAGCCCCCTCGACGGCAGCCCCGGCACCGTCCTCGGCGAGTGGACCGCCGAGAGCCATCTCAACCACGGTTCCGGGCCCTCCCCCGTCGCCGAGTTGTTCGTGGCGGCCGTCGTGCAGCTCGTCGGCCGGCGCAAGCGCGGCTTCTGGCGCCGCTGAGCCCCCGTCGCGGATGTCCGCCCCGGGGTCGGGCCGCCGACGTCAAGAAGGCGTCGACGGCCCGTAAAAGTCCCGTAATGACGGCCCCCTGGCGCCGGTTCCCGCGATCACCGGCGCACCCTCGAGGACTATGCTCGCCCGGTTCGACAAGCGACGCATCGGGGGGCGAAAGTGTCCGACTTCAAGGTCAGTACCGAATTCCTCGCCAAGTTGGCCCAGGACCTCAGAGGCTGCGGCGACGAACTGGAGCAGGGGCTCAAGGCGTTCGAGGCGGCCGGCCACACCGGCACCGGCTACGACTTCCTCGACGAGTCCTGCGGCCACTTCAAGGACAAGTGGCAGTTCGGCCTGAAGAAGGTCCGCGAGTGCGTCAAGGTCCTGGACGAGGGCCTGGCGCAGGTACAGAAGAACTACGACGGCACCGAGCAGAGCATCGTCAAGGTCCTCACCCCGGCGGGGCAGTCGTGAGCACCCCCGCGCCGGCGGCGCCCGACTGGTCCGGTCTCGGCTTCGACCCCACCCCCGGCGACTCCGGCGCCGTCACCGCGCTCAGCAACAGCCTGCGCCGGGTGGGCCAGCACCTGAGCGGCGTGCACACCACGCTCGCCCAGCTCTCCGCCGACCAGGGCGAGTGGACGGGCGAGGCCGCCAAGCAGTTCGCCCAGCAGTTCGGCAAGCTGCCCGGCTACCTCCAGGACGCCTCCGAGTCGATCACCGCCGCCTACACGGCGCTCGACGTCTGGTACAAGGCGCTGACCGAACACCAGCCCAGGGCAGCCGAGTTGGCCGCCTCCGCGGTCGCCGCCAAGAAGAAGAAGGACGAGGCGGACCGCGCCCACAGCGCCGCGGCCGCCGCCCCCGACCTCCAGCTGGCCGGGCGGTACTTCCCCGACGACGCGAGCCTCGCCGCCGCCGAACAGCGCTACAACACGGCGAAGGGCCACCTGGACTCGGCCGCCGACCTGCTCACCAGCGCCACCAACGAGCTGGCCGGCCTGCGGAAACAGGCCCACGAGCTCGCCGGCACCCACGAGGCGGACGCCAGGAAGACGGCCGAGGCCGTCCGCAAGGCCGCCGACAGCAAGGCCCCGCCGGAGCCGGGCCTGCTCAGCAAGGTCGGCAACTGGTTCAAGAACCACGGCGCGGACCTGCTGACCGTCGCGGCCGGCGTCTGCGGCGTCGCGGCGATCTTCTTCCCCGCCTTCGCGCTGCCGGCGCTCCTGCTGAGCGCCGCCGCCGCGGGTGCGCACGCGACCCAGTACGCGGCCAAGGGCCAGCTGTGGCCGCCGCAGAAGAACATCGGCAACTGGCTGACCCTGGGCGGCGACGTCCTCGGCGCGATCCCCGGCGTGGGCGTCGCGGCCAAGGGCGTGACCGCCGTCCGGGAGGCCCGCGCCGCCGGTGCGGGCGTGCGCGGCGCGGTCTCCGCCGGATCCACCGAGGTCCGCACCGCCGCCCGGGCGGTCGACCCGGCCAACCCGGTCTTCACCACCGCGATCGAGAAACCGGCCGTCAAGCTCGGCGTCTCCAAGGCCACCGCGATGAACGTCTCCGACGGCGTCCAGGCCGCCACCACCGCCGGGCTCAACGCCCCGACCGCGTACGCGCTCACCCAGGACAACCCGAGCGACGGCCTCGCCGGTGCGGTCAACTACACCACCGGCGGCAACAGCGTCGTCGGCTCGGCGGGCATGATGGCCGGCGGTGGCAAGGCCAACGTCATCATCGGCAGCGTGTCCACCGTCGGCAACCTGCTCGGCATGGGCGGATGGGCGGCCGGCTATGGCCGTTGAGACCCCCGGGGCCACCGCCCCGCCGCTCTGGCTCGACCTGCCCCCGGGCTTCACCGCCGTCGACCTGGACGAGGACCCCGGCGACCGGATGGCCCGGGCCGCGGAGCAGCTGGACGCGTTCTTCCCCGACGCCGGGGCCGAGCAGAAGCTCGCCGCGGTGATCGCCTCCGAGACCGCGCTCCAGGCCCAGCTGCGCGAGGGCGCCGTCCACGTGTCCGGTTGCCTGGTCCGGGCCGGGGACGGCGGTCCGATCCACGGCGTGTTCGCCGTCTTCCTCCGCCCGCAGGACCTCGGCGAGCCGGGCAGCTACCCGGTGCGGGTCGCCGCGGAGCTGGCCGAGGCCTGGCCGGACGCCGACGTCGGCGTGGTGGACCTGCCGCTCGGCCGCGCCGCCCTGGCCGCCCGCGAGCTGACCGTCCCGGTGCCCGGCGCGGTCTGGGGCGTACCGGAGTCGGCCGTCAGCACGGTCCGCCAGCTGGAACTGCTGATCCCGCACCCGTGGAGTCCGCACGTGGTCGCCGCCGTCTTCACCACCGAGGACGTCGACCACTGGGACGAGTGGCTGCCGGTGGTCGCCGCCGCGTACCGGGGCATCTCCTTCCACCCGCCCCGGGACGAGAGCGGCGACGCCCTGCCGCCCGAGCGGTGGGACAACGTCCGGAAGGCCTTCGGATGACCATCGCCCCACCCGACCAGGGCACGCGCAGCGGAGCGCGCCGGCTCGGCGGCGCGGTGGCGCTCATCGCGCTCTCCACCGCGATGCTCGTCGCCGTCATCGCGCTGGACGTCCACGTCAACTCGTTCCTCGCCACCCTGGTGGGCTTCGGCTACCCCCTGGTGATGCTGATCGCGTTCGCCCTGCGCCGCGACGCCGACACCAACCCGGCCTTCCAGAAGCGGATGTTCGCCTGGGGCGCGGGCATCTGCGCGGTCGCGTTCGTCGGGTACCTCTCGGGTTCCGTCGCCTGGACCGACCTGATCCTGGGCTCGGGCCGGACGGTGCGGGCGGTGGTCGTCGACGAGAAGGTCTCCGACTCGCTCCACGGCACCGGGCGGGAGTACACCCTCGCCGCCACGGAGCCGGGCGGCGAGGTCCCCGGCGGGCCGCTCCAGGAGCGCGACGCCCGGTTCAAGCGCGGCGACGTGGTCACCGTCCGGATGGACCCGGCCGGGCGGGTCGCCCCGAAGCTCCCCGGCGAGGTCGGCTCCCCCGCGTACGCGCTGCTGTTCCTCGGCTGCAACGTCCTGATCGACGGCACCGTGCTCTGGTCCGTGCGCAGGCCCGGGGCGTCGTCGGCCTGAGCCGGCCGCTCGCCGACCCGGGCCCCCGCGGGCCGCGGCGGGTGGGCGTCGCACGCTTTCGTCGCGACGCCCGCCCGCCCCGGGAACGCCCGGTCAGCCCAGCAGCGCGGGCAGTTCGGCGATCGAGCCGAGGACGTGGGTCGCGCCGTCGGCCCGCAGCCGGGCCTCGTCGTGGGCGCCGGTGAGGACTCCGGCGACGACGGAGGCGCCGGCCCGGGTGCCGGTCAGCATGTCGTAGCCGGTGTCGCCGGCGACGGCGATGTGACGGACCGAGTCGGTGCCGGTGCGCAGCAGCGCGGTGAGCACCATGTCGGGGTACGGGCGGCCGCGGCCGGCGTCGGCCGGGCAGAGCGTCAGGTCGGCGACGGACTGCCAGCCGAGGGCGTCCAGGATGCGGTCCTGGGTGGTCCGGGAGAAGCCGGTGGTGAGGACCACCTTGCGGCCCTGGCCGCGCAGTTCGGCGATGGCCTCGGCGGCGCCGGGCAGCGGGGCGCAGTGGCCGGCGTCGACCAGGTCGTCGTAGGCGGCCTCGAAGGCGGCGTTGGCCAGCTGGGCCTTCTCCTCCTCGCCGAACAGGTGGCGGAAGACGGAGATCTTGGACTCGCCCATGGTGGCCCGGACGTGGGCCAGCATCGGGTCGAACTCCGGGCTGCCGGCCTCGACGCCGAGCTTCGCGGCGGCCGCGGTGAAGGCCTGCTCGACCAGGCCGTCGTCGGCGACGGTGGTGCCGGCCATGTCGAGGACGACCAGGCGGATGTCGTTGGTCATGACAGCGTTCCTTACAGGTTGGCGAGTTCGGCGGTGGTCTCGGCGATGGCGGGCGAGCAGGTCATGCCGCGGCCGCCGGGGCCGGTGACCAGCCAGACGCCGTCGCGCACGCGCTCGCGGTGGACCACCCGGGTGGAGTCGACGCACTGGGCGTACACCCCGGCCCAGCGGCGGCGGATCCGCGGCATCGGACGGCCGAGCAGCTCCTCGACGACGCCGACCAGGTGGTCGTACGGGTCCTCGACGACGTCGAAGCCGAACGGCTGGTCGTACTCGTGGGTGTCGCCGATGGTCAGGCCGCCGTCGCGGCGCTGGACCATCAGCAGCTGCATCTTGTGCTCGGCGGCGACCGGCGGCTGCGGCTGGGTCTCGCGCAGCCGGTCCAGGGCGGTGCCGGCGAAGGCGGGGTAGTAGCGGAAACTGTCGCCGTCGGCCACGGAGGTGGTCAGGGTCTCGCCGAGCGGGTCGGTCTGCATCATCTGGAGCCGCACCCGGCGGACCGGCAGGGCGGGGGCGAGTTCGCGGACCAGGCCGCCCAGCCAGGCGCCGGTGCAGAGGATCACCAGGTCGCCGGTGTGGACGTCGCCGTGGTCGTCGCGGACGGCGTTCTCGCCGACCACCTCGCGCACCTCGCGTCCGGGCAGGAAGGTGTACCGGCCGGTGGACTCCAGGTACCCGCGCAGCGCGCGCTGGGCGGTGCGGGGCTCGACGGCGGCGTCGCGCTCGCACCACAGGGCGCCGAGCAGCCTGCCGCGCAGGGCCGGGTTGACGGCGCGGGTCTCGTCCGGGTCGAGCAGCTTGTAGCCGCGGGCGGCGGCGTCCGGCAGGGTCAGGGCCCGCTCGGCGACGGCGAGTTCGGCCTCGGTGCGGATGGCCGTGAGCGAGCCGTTGGCCCGGAAGCCGAGGTCCGGGACGCGGGAACCGATGGACTCCCACAGTTCGCGGGCCCGCAGCGCGGTGTCCAGCTCCTCGCCCTGGGCCCGGCCGCTGACCCAGACCAGGCCGAAGTTGCGCACCGAGGCGCCGCGCGCCTCGGTCTCGCGCTCCAGGTGGACGACCTCGTGGCCGCGCTGTACGGCCTGCCAGGCGTGCATGCTGCCGAGCACGCCTGCTCCTACGACGATGACTCTCATGCGTCCAGGCTGATGCGCCCAGGTGTCCGAGGGGCGTCGGCGTGCCGTCCCGCAGATGAACCACCTGGGAAGTTGTACAGACAACCCGCCGCCGGGCCCGTGGGAGCTACGACCGCACCACCCGCGCCCGCAGGTAGTTGCGCCGCCCGAAGTTCGGCTCGTCCACCGCCGTCAGCTCCTCCACCTGGAACCGGTAGAGCGCCGCCGCCCCGCCCCCGGTGAGGAACTGCCGACGGACCTCCTCGTCCCGGGCGAAGGCCGGGTAGCGCCCCTGGTACGCGGCCAGCGCCGCCTCGGCCTGCCGCCCCCAGGCCTCGCTCGCGCCGCCGCTCAGCTGCAGGCCGCGCAGCTGCTCGCCGAACACCGGCGGCGGCAGGAAGACGGTGGCGGCGGCCCGGGCCTCCTCGGCCAGGTGGTGGCTGTGCCGGGTGGAGCGCTCGCTGACGAAGTAGAGGACGAGGTCGTCGTCGTACGCGAAGAAGGCCAGGTTGGCGTGCGGGCCGTGCTCGTGGCCCGCGGTGGCGAGGGTGAGCACCATGGCCTCGGCCAGCAGCCCCTCGACGCCCTTGTGCGGCAGGTCGCCCGGCCAGTCCCCCTGCGTGATGTCGAGTCGGTACGGCATTCGGCACTCCCTCCGCCGGCACACCCGGAGCCCGCGCGCCCGGGCACGAATGAGCCGGGCGGGCGCCCCCGAAGGAGGCTCCACGCCCGGCTCACATGCTCCACCCGTCGTCCGAGACCGGACAAGGGGCGGGGAGGACTACGGAACGGCGACGGCCCGCGAACCGGCCGCGGCCCGGCTCAGCGCCCCTGCGCCCGGTACCCGGAGTAGCCGCGGGCGACCACCGGCTGCTCCCCCGCGCCGAGCAGCGGGCGCAGCACGCCCGCCCGCATCCGGTCCACCAGCGGCCCGCAGCGTCCGGCGAGCGGCGCCAGCACCACCGCGACCACCAGCCCGACCAGCGCGCCGACCGCCACGTCGTGCGGGTAGTGCACGCCGACCCAGACCCGGGAGGCGGCCATCAGCACCGCGAACAGGCCGGCCACCCAGCCGAGTCGCCGGTTGACGAACCAGAGCGAGGCCGCCGCGGCGAAGGCGATCACCGAGTGGTTGCTCGGGAAGGACCAGTCCCCGGCGCCCGGGCAGGTCTCCAGCGCGACGCTGCCGGGGATCTGCGCGCACGGCCGGAGTTCCTCGACCGCGCCCTTGAGCACCGAGTTGACGCCGTACGCGACGACCACGATCAGCGGCGAGGCGAGCACCCTGGCCATCACGGCCGAGTCCGCGCCGCGCGCCCGCCACCAGGCGTAGAGCATGAAGACCGCGAACAGCCCGAGGCCGAGGGCCGACCAGACCTTGATCAGCTCGTCCAGCCAGTGCGGCGCCGACTGCGCCCAGCCGTTGACCCGGCTGTACAGGCCGCCGTCGATTCCGCTGCCGTCGTACACGGCGAGCGCCCGGGAGGACATCACGCGTCACCTCCGTGACGCCGCGCCTGACGGGCGCGGAACAGTTCGAGAACAATGGGGAGCACGGAGACAACTACTACCAGACCGATGATCGGCAGCAGGTACTGGTCGATACCGGGGATGGACGAGCCCAGCCCGTAGCCGGCGAACACCACGCCGACCGTCCAGAGCGCACCTCCGGCCACCTGCCAGAAGGTGAACGAGCGGACCGGCACCTCGAGCACGCCGCAGAGCGGATTCAGCACCGTACGGACCACCGGGATGAACCGGGCGAGCACGATCGCCTTGCCGTGGCCGTACTTGGCCAGCAGCTCCTCGGCCCGCGCCACGCCCTCCAGCAGGCTCCTGCGCCTGGTCCTGGCGAGCAGCGCCCGGCCGCCGCGCCGGCCGATCAGGTAGCCGACCTGCGCCCCGCCGAGCGCGCCGACCAGGGCGGCGGGCAGCACCTGCCACAGCTCCAGCTGCGGCCCCTGGGTGGCGCCGGGCACGCAGAGCAGTCCAGCGGTGAACAGCAGCGAGTCGCCCGGCAGGAAGAAGCCCACCAGCAGGCCGGTCTCGGCGAACAGCACCGCGGCGATGCCGAGCGCGCCGAAGGCGGCGAGCAATGAGGACGCGTCCAGCGGGTTCACCGCGAGGTGAACGGCCGGATCGGCGAGGAACTGGAGCAAGGCCGACGGACCTCCCGTACGTTGGAGGGCGGTTCGCATCGGAACCCGCCCTGATCGTCTACAGTCGCGTAGACGGTCTACATGACTGTAGACGAAACTTGGAGGAAGCGCCGCCATGCCCGACGTACCGTCCGCCCGCCGGCCCGCCGGGGAGCTGGAGGCCGAAGTGCTGGCCGCCCTCTGGTCCACCCGGCAGCCGATGACGCCGCAGGACGTCCAGGCCGCGCTCGGCGGGGACCTCGCCCGCACCACCGTCGCGACGATCCTGGCCCGGCTGTTCGACAAGGGGACGGTCGAGCGCACCCGGGCCGGCCGCGCCTACGCCTACGTTCCGACCGTCCAGGACACCGCGGGGCTCGCCGCCCGCCGGATGCACACCGAGCTCGGCCGCGAGGCCGACCGCTCCACCGTGCTGGCCCGCTTCGTCTCCGACCTCTCCACCGAGGACGAGCAGCTGCTGCGCGACCTGCTCGGCGACGGCATGCCGGACGCGCCGGAGGCGGACCCGACGGGGCCGGGCGCACCGGGAGCGGCCGGCCGATGATGCTCGCCGTCTGGGTCCCGCTGCTGCTGCCCTTCCTGGCCGCCCCGCTGGCCCGCCGCCTCGCCGAGGCGCTGCCACCGCGGGCCGCCGCCTGGATGCTGACCGGCAGCGCCGCCGTCCTGGCCGGCGGCACCCTCTGCTCGCTCGGCCTGCTGGCCGTCGACGGGCTGCTCCGGCTCCCGCCGGTCGCCGCCCTCGGCCACCTCTCGCTGCCCTGGCTCACCGCGGCCTCGCCCGACGCGCCGTTCGCGGCCGTGCTGGCCGCCCTGGCGCTCCTCGCGCTCGGCGCGCTGGCGGTGCGCACCACCCGCCGGCAGCTGCGGGAGCTGGGCATCGCCAGGGCCGCGCTCCCGGCCCACGACGCGCCCCGCACGGAACCCTCCGGCGGCCTCGCCGACCGCGCCGTAGGGGCCCTCGGTGCCGCGGGTTCGGTGGGTGCCGACGATCACCGTACGGACCGGACCGGCGCCCACCGGCCGCTCCGCGAGCCCTCCTCCGTCCAGCATCCGGACATGCGCCCCCCGCACGCCTCCGTGCGCTGGTCACGCCCCCCGGCCTGGCCGGCCGCGCTGCCGCGGCCCGCCGCACTGCTCAGGACCGCCACCCGCCTGCGGCGCGCCGCGCTGCTCCGGACCGCCGACCACCCGGTCACCGTCCTGGACGACGAGTGCGCCGACGCCTTCGCCCTGCCCGGCCGCCTGGGCCGCCCCGGCCGACCGGGCGAGCCCGGCCGGATCGTGGTCACCTCCGGCATGCTGCGCGCCCTCAGCGCCCCCGAGCGCTCCGCCCTGCTCGCCCACGAACGGGCCCACCTGACCGCCCGCCACCACGTCTTCCTCGCCCTCGCCGAGCACGCCGCCGGCATCCACCCGGCCCTGCGCCCGCTGCGCGCACCCCTCGGGTACCACCTGGAGCGCTGGGCCGACGAGGTGGCCGCGGCCCGGGTCGGCGACCGCGCGGTGACCGCCCGCGCGGTCGGCCGGGCCGCCCTGGCCGCGAGCCGTTCCCCCTGGCCGGGCCGCCCCCGGCTGGTCGCCGCCGCCCACTCGGGACCGGTCCCGCGCCGGGTCGCCGCCCTGCTCCAGCCCCGCCCGGCCGGCGCCCCCGGCACCTGGCTGCGGGCCGCCGCCGTGGCCCTGGCCGCCTGCCTGGCGCTGAGCACCGGCGCCGCCCTGGAGGCCACCGCCGACCTGCACCACACCGTGGAGGCGGCCCAGCAGGGCAGCGGCGCGCGGCACTGATCCCGCCCGGCCCCGGGCCCCGCCCCCGAACGCCCGCCGGGCACCGCCGGGCCCTGGGGCCCGGCCGCAGTCCGTACCGCCCGGTAGGCGGAGTTGCCGGACCCCGTCCCCAGCGGCCCACCGCCCCCGTACGCTTTCGTCAGCGCGTCGGCCCCGACGCGTCCTCGAACGGTGGCGAGGAGCGAAGCGCGTGCGGCAGACCGGACGGCAGTCCCGACGACCAGAGCGCCGCACCCCGCCGACCGCGACGGAACTGGCCAAGGTCCACGACCGCACCCTCGCCGACGCCGCCGCCCGGGAACTGGCCGCCCCCGCCCCCGCCCCCGCCCTCAGCGCGCAGCCCGCGGGCCCTGGCCTGCTCGAACCCCGGCCCGAGATCGGTGACTCCTGGGCCCGGCTGCAACGCCTCGGCCTCGACCCCGACAGCGGCGCCGCCGCCGTCCTGCTCGGTCCCGGCGAGATAGAACAGCGCCGCCGCACCAGCGGGCTCGACAGCGTCCTGCCGGTGCTGCGCGAGACCCTGCTGGAGGTGGGCGGCGCGGCCCCGCTGCTGGTGGCCGTCGCCGACGCCGAGGGCCACGTGCTCTGGCAGGAGGGCGAGCGCGGCCTGCGCCGCAGCGCCGACCGGATCGGCTTCATCACCGGAGCCCGCTGGACCGAGGAGCGCGTCGGCACCAACGGCATCGCGGCCGCCCTGCGCATCCGGCGCCCGACGCACGTCCACTCCGCCGAGCACTACCTGCGCAGCCACCACGCCTGGACCTGCGTGGCCGCGCCGCTGCGCGACCCCGGCACCGGGCAGCTGGTCGGCGCCGTCAACCTGAGCGTCCCGGCGCACAGCGTCCGCCCGTACCTGCTCCAGCTCACCGCCACCGCCGCCCGGCTCGCCGAGACCGAACTGCGCGCCCACCGGCTGGAGGCGCTGCACGAGTTGCGCGCCCTGGCCGCCCCGCTGCTCGCCCGGATCGGCGGCCCGGCGCTGGTGGTGGACGCGGCCGGCTGGACCGCCGCCGCGGCCGGACTTCCACCGGTCGGCCGGCTGCGGGTGCCCAGCGGGGGCTGGACCCCGGCCGCCGTGCACTGGGTGCCGGGCCTGGGCGAGTGCGTGCTGGAGCCGCTCGCCGACGGCTGGCTGGTGCGCCCGGTGCGGTCACCCGAGGACGGCGGCTCCGGCGCGGTGAGCGCCGAACAGGCCGAGGGCGCCCACCTCCGGCTCGACCTGCGCCGTCCGGACCGCCCCGAGCTGTCCGTCCGGAGCGCGGCCGACAGCTGGTCGCACCCGCTCAGCCCGCGCCACGCCGAACTGCTGCTCCTGCTCGCCACCGGACGCGAGGGCAGCACCGCCGCCCAGCTCGCGGAGGCGCTGTTCGACGACGCCCGCCGGACGGTGACGGTCCGCGCCGAGCTGTCCCGGCTGCGCCGCTACCTGGGCGGGCTGCTGGCCCACCGGCCGTACCGGTTCGCGGAGTCGGTGCTGGTCACCGTGGACGGGCCGGACGACCCGTACGACCTGCTGCCCGCCTCCTCGGCCCCGGCCGTCCGGCGGCTGCGGGCCGCGCTGGCCGCGGGGACGGCCCGGCTGCCCGGTACGCCGTCCCTCCCGCCGCCGCGCGCCGCCGGTCCGGCCGGGCGTCGCTGACCCCCGGCCCCGCGGCGCCGGCCCCGGTCGGCCTCAGCCGTCCGCGAGCAGGGCGGCCAGGTCGGCGTCGGTGGGACCGCAGACCTGCTCCTGACGCTCGGAGACCAGCGCGTAGGTGCGGTCCAGCCAGGCCTGCACCCGGGGCCTGGGAGCCTCCAGCAGCGCGCTGCCGTGCGGGGACTCGAGCGCCAGGTGCAGCGTCGCGCCGTGGCAGGGGCAGTACGCCGGCCACAGCTTGACGTCGCCCTGGCCGCTCAGCGCGCGCAGGCCGTCGCGCAGCAGTTCGCGGGAGAACACCCAGTCGGCCTCGTCGGGCCGCCCCAGGTGGAAGGTCAGCAGCACCTCGTACGGGCGCGCGGCGTCGAACCGGAACCGGGTGAGCACCTCGCCGACCACCTCCTCGCCCAGCGAGATTCGCAGGATCAGCACCTCCTCCTCCACCGCCGCCGGAGCGGCGGTGGAGCCGTCCCCATCGCCGCCCGTGGGGGTGGCGGCGAGGGGTGCACTGGAGGCTGCGGACAGCGGGTCGGGCGGCATGACGGTCTCTCCGGGACGGCGTGGGATGCCCTCAGCGTGCGTCACACCCGGCGCACCGGGCAAGGGTTGCAAGGGGGTTGCAACGACCCCCGGCCAACCCGGCCACCCCTCACCGCGCTTGTCGGACGGAGTGTCAACTTCCGTGTATCGAGCGGGTATCCGCGAAGTGGGTGGGAACCGACCGGGGCGCGGTCGCCCGCTGGTACGCTCTCCCCCTCCCCGCGCGGGCCCGCGCGGAACCGGTCCTCGGCGGCCGGAGCCGGGCCCGGCGACGACGCGTGGGAGAATACGGCGACGCGACGGCGGCTTCGGGGAGGGAGGGGTCCGGTGGCTGTGCGCGAGGACACCGCGCGAGACGTGCGACACGAGCCCGTACGGCACGGCCGGCACGGGCGGCCGCGCCCGTTCGGCGGGCTGTTCCGGCTGCCCACCCTGCGCTTCTCCGGCGCCGCGATGGCGATGTCCACCGTGGTCGGCATCAGCATCGCCACCACCCTGCTGCTGAACGAGCAGCAGGGTGTCGGCCGCCGGGCCGGCGTCGCCCGGGTCGGCACCACCCCGCCGCCCACACCGGGCACCACCGACCAGGCCGAGGCGGCCTCCGCGCAGACCCCGACCGACGCTCCGTCGCCCGGCTCCACCTCCGGCCGCTCCGTCGACGGCCGGCCCTCGCCGAACCCCTCCTCGCGCCTCTCGGCGCACCCCACGGGGCCCGCGCCGGTCGCCGCCTCCCCGTCCGCGCCCCACGGCGGGAGCCCCGGCGCGCCCCAGACCGGCGGCCAGGCCTCGGCCGGACAGGACGCGCCGGCCTCCGGCACCCAGCTCGCCGGCACCGAGGCCCGCGTCCAGGCCGACCCCTCGCCCTCCCCTTCCGTCTCCGTCCCCCCGGTCCCGAACGCCAAGCAGCCCGGCTACGCCCCCGGTCCGGCTCCCGCCCCGGGCGCCGGGCAGCCCGACCAGGGCACGGCCGCCACCATCCCGGTGCCGAACCTCCCCGGGCTGCGGCCGACCCTGCCCACTCGCCCCGTGCCGCCGCCCGTCGCACCCCTCCCGGCCGTCGGGGAGACCTCGGCCGACACGGTCGACGGCACCGGCCCGGCCGGCCCCCGGCCCTCCGCGGACGCCGACCAGGCGCTGACCGGCGCCGCCCGGCTCTCCCCGCTCGGCCGCGACGGCCTGCTCCACCGGCTCACCCTCGCGGTGGCCGAGCCGGTCACCGCGTTGCAGGCCGAGTTCCGGCTCGCCCCGGGCGAGTCGGCCCCCGGCAACGGCACCGCCTGGACCGACCTGCCGGGCGCCGTGGTGACCGCCCAGCAGGAGCGCGGCACCCTCGTCTACCGCTTCACCACCCCGCCGGGCACCGACGTCCGGCCCGGCACCTACACCTTCGGCGTCCGCGGTGCCCGGCCGGCCGCCGACCCGTCCGCCGGGGTGCGCAGGGCGGCCCCGGTGGAGAGCTGGAGCGTCTCCGCCTTCGCGCTCGACGATCCCCGCGCGGTGGCCGCGCTCGGCACCTTCGGCCCGGTGCAGCCGCTGCCCGCGCCGGTCCCGGCGCCGGGACCGGCGCCGGACACCGTAGCGGGTGCCGGGGCGGGTGCCGGGGCGGGTGCCGGGGCGGCCACCGCCCCTGCCGCCACGGCGCGCTGACCTGCCGAAGGCCGCCCTGTAACGGTCGTTCGACGATCCGGCAGCAGGCCGTTCCGGACGGGCGCATCCCCGTACCCCCGTTCGTTACTGTGGGCAGCACCCGGCCCGGCGCCCCCGACGGCCCCGGCCGGGCCGCCGATCCGCACCCGAGGAGGAGTCCGTGTCCACCGTCCTGACCCAAGGCGGCAACGCACCGCTGACCGCCGCGCGAGTGACCGTCGAGGTCACCGCGCCCAAGGCGCTGGACGTCTCCGGCCTGCTGCTGACCGATGCCGGAAAGGTCCGCTCGGACGACGACTTCGTCTTCTTCAACGCCCCGAACGGCCCCGGTGTCAGCCACCGCCCGGCCACCGCAGGCTCCCCCGACGCGATCACCGTCGACACCCGGGCCGTCCCGGCCGGCATCACCAAGATCGTGGTGACCGCGAGCCCCGCCGACCAGGTCTCCACCTTCGCCGGGATGGAGCCCACCGCCACCGTCCGCGACGCGGACACCGGGGAGGCACTGGTCACCTTCACCCCGCCCCGGCTGGGCCTGGAGACCGCGCTCATCGTGGTCGAGGTCTACCTGCGGGGCGGCGTCTGGAAGGTGCGCGCGGTCGGCCAGGGCTACGCCGACGGCCTGGCGGGCATCGCGACCGACTTCGGCGTCACCGTCGAGGACTCCCCGGCGCCGGCCCCGGTTCCGGTTCCGACCCCGGCGCCGGCCGCTCCTCCGGTCGCGCCTCCGGTCTCGATGGACCGGACCGTCCAGCTCCCGGCCCCGCCGGCCGCCCCACCGATGCCGCCCGCACCGCCCGTGCCGCCGACCGCCCCGGTCGACCCGCGGATCGCGCTCGCCACCGGCCAGACCGCCGTCCCGCCGGCGGCTCCGACTCCGACTCCGACCAAAGTCACCCTGGACAAGGGCCGGGTCAACCTGGTCAAGGGCAGCTCGGTCTCCCTGGTCAAGAACGGCCGCCCCTTCCTCTCCTCCGTCCGGATGGCGCTCGGCTGGAAGTCCGCCGCCCGCGGCCGCGCCATCGACCTGGACGCCTCCTGCCTCGCCTTCGACGCCCGGCACAAGCGCCTGGAGACGGCCTGGTTCATGAAGCTGAACATCTTCAACGGCGCGATCTCCCACTCCGGCGACAACCTGGTCGGCGGCGAGGGCGGCGACGACGAGGTGATCACCGTCCACCTGGAGGGTCTGCCGGCCGAGGTCCACGGGCTGGTGTTCGTGGTGAACTCCTTCTCCGGGCAGAAGTTCACCGACGTGCGCGACGCCTACTGCCGGCTGCTGGACGCCCGTACGGAGGAGGAGCTGGTCCGCTTCGACCTCACCCGCTCCGAGCCCCACACCGGTGTGATGATGTGCAAGCTGGTCCGCCGACCGGGCGGCGAGTGGGAGATGACAGCACTAGGCGAGTACGTCGACGGCAAGACCGCGCGGGCGATGATCGAGCCCGCCGCCGCGGCACTCTGACCCCCGGCGTCACCGCGACGCCCATGGATTCACCCCTCTGAGGCATCAAGTCGTCCACACGGCGACTCGATTGACTCTCAGGGGGGTGAACCGCACTCTCCCCCGCACCCCGAGGAGGAGAGCCGTGCCAAGCTTCCCGTCCCGCCTCGCCGTCGCCGGCACCGCCGCCGTGCTCGCCGCCGGGCTGATCACCCCGACCACCGCCCAGGCCGCCACCCGGCCGGGCGACCGCGCCGTCGCACTGCGGTGGACGGCCCTCGGCGACTCCTACACCGCCGGGGTCATCGAGGCCACCGGTGACGAGACCGACCCGCGCGACGGCTGCGCCCGTACCGTCGAGTCCCACCCCGAGATCATCCGCCGCGACCTGGGCTCCCTGGTCGACCTGCGCAACGTCAGCTGCAGCGGCGCCACCACCGACGGCGTCGACGTGACCGCCCAGGCCCCGCTCGGCCGCCCGCTCCCGCCGCTCGGCACCGACCCGAACGGCCCCTACCCGGCCGTCCCGCCGCAGATCGACGCCGTCGACGCGGCCACCGACCTGGTCACCGTCGGGGTCGGCGGCAACGACCTCGGCTTCGCCGAGATCCTCAAGAGCTGCATCGAACTCGGCGCCGTCCAGCTCGGCCAGGGCACCCCCTGCAAGGACAAGTTCGACGCGAGCCTGCCCGACCGCTTCGACCGGCTGCGCAACGGCTACGACCGGATGCTGACCGCGCTGCACGCCAAGGCGCCGTCCGCCAAGGTCCTCGCCGTCGGCTACCCGCACCTCGTCCCCGAGAACGCCGCGCTCTGCCAGTACGGCAACCTCCTGCAGTTCGGCACCTTCACCGCCGGCGACCTCGGCTGGGCCCGCACCGCGCTCCTGGAACCGCTCAACGCGCTGATCGCCGGGAGCGCCGCCGCCCACGGCGACACCTTCGTGGACCTCTACCCCGCCAGCGCCGGCCACAGCGTCTGCGACGCCGACCACTGGCTGGACGGCGTGCTGACCAGCGTCCTCCCCCTCGAGTACGCCGTGGTGCACCCCAACGCGACCGGGCAGGCGCACACCGCCGCCCTGGTCGAGAACGCCGTCCTCGGTCGCTGACCCGCCCGGAAAACCGTTCGCCCGCCCGCCCGTCGGGGGCCATCCTGGTCCGATGCCCATCGAGATCCGCGAGGCCACCCCCGAGGACTGGCCGGCCGTCTGGCCGTTCTTCCACACCGTCATCGCCGCCGGCGAGACCTTCCCCTTCCCGCTGGACATGGACTCCGAGCTGGGCCGGGAGTGGTGGATGCTCACCACCCCGGACCGCACGGTGGTCGCGGTGGACGAGGACGGGCGTGTCCTCGGCACCGCCAAGATGAACCGCAACCGCCCCGGCAACGGCTCGCACGTCGCCAGCGCGAGCTACCTGGTCGACCCGGCCCACCACGGCAGGGGGATCGGGCGGGCACTGGTCGAGTACTCCCTCGACTGGGCCCGCCGGAGCGGCTTCCGCGCCATGCAGTTCAACGCGGTCGTCGCCAACAACCACCACGCCGTGCGGCTCTACGAGTCACTCGGCTTCACCATCGTCGGCACCGTCCCCGAGGCCTTCCACCACCCGGTGGACGGCTACGTCGGCCTGCACGTCATGCACCGCCCGCTGTAGGGCCGTCACTCCTCGATCGCCCCGCCGACCCGCCGCAGGTGCTGCCGGAAGCTGTACGCCGGGTCGGCGGCGCGCCGCTCCAGGTACTCGTCGAAGCCGGTCTGCCGGCGCAGCGTGTCCCCGGAGACGATCCGCGCGGCCTGCTCGCGCTCGGTCCGGGCGATCGCGCCGGCCGTCTCCAGCACCTCCGCGACCCGGTCGGCGGGCACGAACAGCACCCCGTCCGGGTCGGCGAACACCACGTCCTCGGAGCTCACCGGGTGCGGCCCGAACTTCGCCGTCAGCAGCGCCTGCGGCTCCCGGGCGTCCAGCCGCACCGGGCCCAGCGGCAGCGCCCCGTAACTGAACACTGGCAGCCCGATCTCCCGCAGCTCGGAGGTGTCCCGGTGCAGCCCCCACACCACGATCCCGGCCACCCCGGAGGCCCGGGCCTCCAGCACCGCGAGGTCCCCGATGCAGGCCTCGTCGGTGCGCCCGCCGTTGTCGATCACCAGCACGTCCCCGTCCCGGGCCGACCCGTACGCCTCCAGGAACACGTCCACGCTCCCGTAGTGCCGCACCGGCAGCGCCCGCCCCGCCACCCGGGCCCCGGCCACCACCGCCGCCACCCCCGTCGGCGCCACCCGCAGCCCCACCCCGAGCCGCACACAGGCGTCCGCCACCAACGGCGTGGACAGCTCCGCGAAAGCCTTCAGCATCCCCAACTCCTCCGCTCGAAAAGCCAGTTCACCAGCAGGGGAATCCTAGGCGAGACCTCAAACCCACACCATCGAGTGAAACTCCGGCGTATACGGCACAGCCCGGCCGGGCCGCGAATAGCGTGACGGTCCTCTGAAGGAGGGGCATCATGTGTGCTGTGGCGCATGAGCAACCGATCACGGGCTCCCCATCGCAGGCCGACATCCTGCTGGAGAGCTTCCTGAGCCTGCACTCCCCCGAAGGCTTCCGAGCCGAGCTCATCGAGGGAGAGATCATCGTGGCACCACCGCCGGACGGCGATCACGAGGACTACATCGACCTTCTCATCGATCAGGTGAAGGCCAAGGCCAAGGTCCACATGCAGGTGTCCGGAGGCAAGGGTCTGCGGCTCGTCAGCGGCGGGCTCTGTCCGAAGAACCACGTCATCCCGGATGCGACGTTCGCGCCGCGAGAACTCCGACTCTTCCGCGGTGCACCACCGTGGATGGAACCCGACGGCGTGGCCATGGTCGCAGAGGTCACATCGAGCAAGCCCGACCATGACCGCATCACCAAGCGACACTGCTACGCCCGCGCCGGCATCCCGCTCTACCTGCTGATCGACCGCGAAAAGTCGCAGGTGAGCCTTTTCTGCAAGCCCCACCGCGAGGAGTACACGGAGGTGCACCTCGCCGCCTTCGGCGAACCGCTCGCCGTCCCGGCCCCGTTCGAGTTCGAGTTGGACACCAAGGACTTCCTCTAGAGCCGAGGACGCGGACGGCCCGCACCCCCCGTCAGGGGTGCGGGCCGTGGCCTGGGGCGCCGGAGGTCAGCCGCGGGTGGCCATGGCGCGCAGGAAGAAGGTCAGGTTGGCGGGGCGCTCCGCGAGGCGGCGCATGAAGTAGCCGTACCACTCCTGGCCGTACGGGAGGTACACGCGCATCGTGTTGCCCTCGCCGGCGAGGCGCAGCTGCTCCTCGGGGCGGATGCCGAACAGCATCTGGTACTCGAAGGAGTCCCGCTTGCGGCCGTTCCACTGGGCCAGCTGACCGGCGATCTTGATCATGTTGGGGTCGTGCGAGGCGATCATCGGGTAGCCCTCGCCCGCCATCAGGACCTTCAGGGCGCGGACGTACGCGAGGTCGACCTCGTGCTTGCCCTGGAAGGCGACCGACTCGGGCTCCTTGTAGGCGCCCTTGCACAGGCGCACGCGGGAGCCGGCGCCGGAGAAGTCGCGGCAGTCGGCCTCGGTGCGGCGCAGGTAGGCCTGGAGCACGACGCCCAGCCAGGGGAAGTCCGCCCGCAGCTCGCGCGCGATGGCGAGGGTGGAGTCGGTGGTGGTGTGGTCCTCCATGTCGAGGGTCACCGTGGTGCCCGCGTCGGCGGCGGCCTCGCAGATGCGGCGGGCGTTCTCCAGCGCGATCTTCTCGCCGTCCACCGGGAGGAACTGGCCGACGGCCGACAGCTTGACCGACACCTCGGCGCCGGCCGCGAGGCCGGTCTCCTTGAGGGCCTTGAGCAGGTGCTCGTAGGCCACGGCGGTGTCGGCGGCCTGGGCGGCGTCCTGGGTGTCCTCGCCGAGGTGGTCCAGGGTGACCTTGCGACCGGTGGCGATCAGGTCGTCGGTGGCGGTGACCGCGTCGTCGAGGACGTCGCCGGCGACGAAGCGCTCGACTATCGCGTGGGTCGGGGGGAACTTCTCGACCACGGTGCGGACCTGCGGGGACCGGGAGGCCGCGAGAAGGGCGGAACGGAGCATCGTGACTCCTGGAGCTGGTGTTTCCAAGGGTGGCAGAAGGGCCGGGGCGGCGGGTACGGGGGTGGGGCCCCGCCGCCCCGGCGGGCGACGCCCGGCTGCGGGACCGGGCGTCGCGGGTGACCGGTGGCTACTGGACGAGCCGTGCGATCGGTGGTGCGGGGCTGGTCAGCCCATGTGCGGGTAGCGGTAGTCCGTCGGCGGGACGAAGGTCTCCTTGACCGAGCGGGTGGAGGTCCAGCGCGCCAGGTTCTGCTTGGCGCCCGCCTTGTCGTTGGTGCCGGAGGCCCGGCCGCCGCCGAAGGGCTGCTGGCCGACGACGGCGCCGGTCGGCTTGTCGTTGATGTAGAAGTTGCCGGCCGCGAAGCGCAGCTTGTGCATCGCGTCCTGGGCCGCGGCGCGGTCCTGGGAGATGATCGAGCCGGTCAGGCCGTACGCCGACACCGACTCCATCTGGGCCAGCATCTCCTCGTACTTCTCGTCCTCGTAGACGTACACGGCGAGGATCGGGCCGAAGTACTCGTCCTTGAAGTACTCGCTCGACGGGTCCTGGCAGACCAGGACGGTCGGGCGGACGAAGTAGCCCACCGAGTCGTCGTAGGTGCCGCCGGCGAGGACCTCGACCTGCGGGTCGGCCTGGGCGCGGTCGATGGCGGCCTTGTTCTTGGCGAAGGAGCGCTCGTCGATGACGGCCGACATGAAGTTGGACAGGTCGGTGACATCGCCCATGGTGAGGCCGTCGACCTCGGCGGCGAACTCGTCCTTGAGGCCGGCCCAGATCGACGCCGGGACGTAGGCCCGCGACAGCGCCGAGCACTTCTGGCCCTGGAACTCGAAGGCGCCGCGGGTCATCGCGGTCTTCAGGACCTTCGGGTCGGCGGACGGGTGGGCGACCAGGAAGTCCTTGCCGCCGGTCTCGCCGACGATCCGCGGGTAGGTGCGGTAGCCGGCGATGTTGTTGCCGACCTCGCGCCACAGGTGCTGGAAGGTGGCGGTGGAGCCGGTGAAGTGGATGCCGGCGAGCGCCGGGTGCTTGAGCGCGACCTCGGAGACGGCCAGGCCGTCGCCGGTCACCATGTTGATGACGCCCTTGGGCAGGCCGGCCTCCTCCAGCAGCTGCATCAGCAGGTGCGCGGAGAACTGCTGGGTCGGGGACGGCTTCCACAGCACCACGTTGCCCATCAGCGCGGGCGCGGTCGGCAGGTTGCCGGCGATCGCGGTGAAGTTGAACGGGGTGATCGCGTAGACGAAGCCCTCCAGCGGGCGGTGGTCGCTGCGGTTCCACACGCCGTCCGAGGAGATCGGCTGCTCGGCCATGATCTGGCGGGCGAAGTGCACGTTGAAGCGCAGGAAGTCGACCAGCTCGCAGGGCGTGTCGATCTCGGCCTGCTGGGCGGTCTTGGACTGGCCGAGCATGGTGGCGGCGGCCAGGGTCTCGCGCCAGGGGCCGGCCAGCAGGTCGGCGGCCTTGAGGAAGATCGCGGCGCGGGAGTCGAAGGAGAGCGCCTGCCAGGCCGGAGCGGCGGCCAGGGCAGTGTCGATGGCGTCCTGCGCGTCGGCCTGGGTCGCGTTGCGCAGGGTGCCGAGCCGAGCCGCGTGGTTGTGCGGCTGGACGACGTGGATCTCGGTGCCGCCGCCCATCCGGCGCTCACCGTTGATCGTCATGGTCAGCTGGACCGGCTCCTGGCCGCCCAGCTCCTTCAGCTTGGCCTCCAGCCGGGCCCGTTCCGGGCTCCCGGGGGCGTAGCTGTGGACCGGCTCGTTCACCGGCGCGGGGACCTGGGTCACAGCGTCCATAGAGCGCACGCTCTCCTTCGTTCAGTGCGGGGGATCGACCGGCGCGGGTTGCACACCGACCACAGCACGAACGCTATTCCTGGCCACCGGGCCACATGATTGGCCGGGCGGCTAAAGTCCCCCGTACGGCGTTGTCCGGCCCGACGAATCGGGTCACGCCGCGGTCACGAACCGCCTCCGGCCGCCCCACTGTTCACACCCCCTCGCACCACCCCGGCCCGCCTCGCGCCCCCGGGCTCACGCCCCGGGCTCTCTCGACCGGCTCACGCTCCGGCGCCCGCCTTCCGGGCGTTCACCACCGCGGCCCCGGCCGCGACCGCCTTCCACTCCGGCCGGGCTGCGGCTCCCCGAGCTGCGCGATGAGGTTCTCGGTGCAGCGCCGCTCGGCCTCCGGCAGCGCGAGGGCGTAGTCGTCCTCGACGACGAAAATCTGTCCGTCCGGCTAAAATCAACCACAAAACGTTGTCCGAGCGGATGAAGGAGGGCCGACGTGACCACCCCCGGCCTGCCGCTCCGTCAACTCCTGATGTCCCTCGGCGAACCGCTGGTCGAGCTGCAGGCCGCCCCACTCGGGCTGGACGTCCCGGTGCGCGACGTCGCCATCCTCGACCCGGAGGACCCCCCGACCGCCGCCGCCGGCGAACTCGTGCTCGCGATCGGTGCCCGCGGCCGCGCCGCCCTGCCCGCCCTGCGCGCGGCCGGCCGGTCCGGAGCCGCCGCCGTCGCGGTCAAGCTGGACGGCCCCGGCCAGGCCGACGCGCTGCGCGAGGCCGCCACCGACGCGGGCGTCGCCCTGCTCTCGGTGCGCCGGGAGACGCGCTGGGAACACCTCGACTCGCTGGCCCGGGCGATCATCGCCGGCCCGGACGCCCCGGACGCCCCCGGCTCCCCCGAGCCCAACGCGGGCGACCTCTTCTCCCTCGCCCAGACCGTCGCCGTGCTCACCAACGGCATCGTCTCGATCGAGGACACCTCCAGCCGGGTGCTGGCCTACTCCCGCTCCTCGGACTCCGACGAGGTCGACGACCTGCGCCGGCTGTCCATCCTCGGCTGGCAGGGCCCCGAGCCGTACCTGTCCAAGCTCCGCGAGTGGGGCATCTTCCAGCACCTGCGCAGCTCGGACGCCCCGATCGCGGTCGAACCGCACCCCGAGCTGGGCCTGCGCCGCCGCCTCGCGGTCGGCATCCGGGCCGGGGCGCAGCCGCTCGGCACCATCTGGGTCCAGGAGGGCTCCCAGCCGCTGGCCCCGCTGGCCGAGCAGGCCCTGGTCGGCGCCGCCCGGGTCGCGGCCGCCCAGCTGGTGCGCCGCCGCCGGGAGCTGTCCGCCGACGTCCGGCTCACCCAGACCCTGCTGACCGGCCTGCTGGAGGGCTCCACCGGCCCCCAGTCGCTCGCCACCCACCTCGGGCTGGACCTGCGCCGCCCGGCCACCGTGCTGGCCTACAGCGCGCACACCACCGACGCGCTGCACCGCTCCGACGTCACCGGCCTGATCTCGGTGCACACCGCCGCCCGGCACCGCACCGCACTGCTCGCCCCGATCGACTCCCGGGTGTACGTGCTGCTGCCCGAGCTGCCCCCCGGGCTGCCGATGACCACCGTGCGCGACTGGGCCTCCGAGGTGGTGACCGCCGCCCGCGAGCACCTGGGGGTCCCGCTGCGCGCCGCGATCGGCTCGACCGTCGACGGCCTGGCCCAGGTCCCCGACTCCCGGGCCCAGGCGGACCGCATCCTCGACGCGATGGGCCGCGGCGGGGTGGACCTCGACGTCGCGGCGCTGATCGACGTCCAGGCGGAGGTGCTGGTCAGCGAGATGCTCGCGCTGCTCCAGGAGCGCACCGGCCTGCGCGACCCGCGACTGACCGCGCTCACCGAGTACGACCGCCGGCACGGCACCCGGCTCGCCGAGTCCGTACTGGCCTGGCTGGACGCGCTGGGCGAGGTGCGGGTGGCCGCGGACGCCCTGCACATCCATCCCAACACCCTGCGCTACCGGGTGCGCCGCGCCGAACAGTTGACCGGCATCGACCTCGCCCAGCCGCAGCAGCGCCTGCTGGCGATGCTGCAACTGCGACTGCCCGCGGACGAGTAGTCCGCGGGCAGTGCGGCAGTCAGCCGGTCAGATCCGACGGATCGTCACTCGCCGTAGCCCTGGCCGCGCTTGTGCTCGTTCAGTCGGCGCCACGGGCCGCTGACGGCCAGCTGGATGCCCGGGGTCTGGATGTTGGCGAACAGGGTCTTGCCGTCGTCCGAGAAGGTCACCCCGGTGAACTCGCTGAACTCGGGCTTCTCGGCGGTGCCGATGTTCAGCTCGTTGCGGGCGATCGGGAAGACCAGGCCGTCCTCGGTGGCGCCGAACAGGTGCGAGACGCCCTCGCCGTCCTCGGCGATCACGATGCCGCCGTACGGCGAGACGGTGATGTTGTCCGGGCCGTCGAAGTTGTCGTGGTCGCCCCAGACATCGCTGTTGACGCCCAGCAGCACCTTCAGGGTGATGGTGCGGCGGTTCGGGTTGTAGAACCAGACCTGGCCGTCGTGCTGGAGCGGGCTCTCCGAACGGGCGTAGCTGGAGACGAAGTAGAAGCCGCCGTCACCCCACCACATGCCCTCCAGCTTGCGGGCGCGGGTGACCTCGCCCTCCTTGAACTGCTTGCGCACCGAGACGGTCCTGGCGTCGCGGTCCTGGACCTTGACCCAGTCCACGCCGTAGGTGGTGCCGACCTTGGTGGCGCGGGAGAGGTCGTCGACGAACTTGCCCTGCGCGTCGAAGACCTTGAAGGCCTCCAGCACACCGGCGTCGTCGGCGAGCCGGCGCAGCTTGTGGCGGCCGTGCTTGAAGCCGGCCGGCGGGGTCCAGCGGAACAGCAGGCCGTTCGGGTTCGAGGCGTCCTCGGTCAGGTAGACGTGGCCCTTCTTCGGGTCCACCACGACGGCCTCGTGCGCGTAGCGGCCGAAGGCCTTCACCGGCTGCGGGTCACGGTTGTAGTCGTCGTCGAACGGGTCGACCTCGAAGACGTAGCCGTGGTCCTTGGTGAAGCCGTTCTTGCCGGCCTTGTCCTCGGTCTCCTCGCCGGACAGCCAGGTGCCCCACGGGGTCACGCCACCGGCGCAGTTGGTGGCGGTGCCGGCGATGCCGACCCACTGCTCGACCGAGCCGTCCCGCTTGGCGTGCACGATGGTGCAGCCGCCGGCCGCGCCCGGGTCGTAGACGTGGCCCTCGATCAGCGGCACCGGGTGCGGCCAGTTGGCGCGGGCACCGGCCAGCTCGTGGTTGACGACCATCAGGTTGCCGCCGCGCTCGTCCTCGAAGGCGGAGGTGCCGTCGTGGTTGCTCGGGGTGAACTCGCCGGTGCGCAGCTTGGTGACGCCGGCCCGGTTGAGGACCTTGTACGAGAAGCCCTTCGGCAGGGAGAGCAGGCCGGCCGGGTCCTGGACCAGCGGACCGTAGCCGACGGCGGTGCCGGCGGCCGAGTTGGTCCCGGCGGCCGCGGCGGCCGGCGCCTCGCCGCCGACCGGGGCGGCGATCGCGCCCGGGGCGCTGGCCAGCGCCTCGGCGCTGCCGGCGATCAGCACGCCGGCCCCGACGAGGGTGGAACGGTTGACGAAGTCCCGGCGGGACAGCGACATGGCAGCAACTCCTGAGGATGAGCGGGGGCGTCGGTGCGGGATGCCGACGCCCAGCAGGCTCCGCCGGACGGGTGAACCCGACATGACGTCCACCTCACACCCAGGCGGCCATTTGCCGACCGATGACCGTCACATGACCTCGGCTTTACACGTGTCCCCGTCAGACAACCCGCTGCGGACACCACGCCCCACCCGCCCGGCACCCCGTCAGCGCCGCGCCGCCCGCCACTGCTCCCAGGCCGACAGCCACAGCTGCTCGGCCAGCCGCTGATCCTCCCAGACCCCCGCCCCGCCGCCGCCCGGCCGCTCCCGCCACAGCTGCGCCCACGCCCGCTGCGCCGGCAGGCTCGCCACCTCGCTCGCGAACACCGTGTACCGGACGACCTCCTCGACGGCCGCCTCGCCCTCCGGCGTGCCGACAAGCCAATGCGTCTGCTGGGAAAGCCGGTTGAGGTGGTTCACCATCGAGGCCACCGCCGCCACGGCCTCCTCCCGGGTCTCGGTGGCCAGCCGCATCTGCTGACGCACCGCCGCCTCCCAGCGCACCGCGCCGACCTCCCCGCGCAGCCCGCGCGGCAGCCTCGGCGTGCGACCGACCCGCACCTGCGCCTCGATCGCGGCGGACTCGGCGACGCTCTGCGCGATCAGCGCCCGGTGCGCCTCCATCCCGACCACCGGCGGCAGTTCGCGCTCCTCGACCGGAACGTGGCGGGCCCGCCTGGCGGCCAGGTCGCGCAGCAGCTCGGTGCGGCCGCGCAGGCAGCGCTCGAAGTCGCCGATCGAGCCGAGCTCCAGCGCTCCGGGGGCCACCCCGCGCCCACACACCGTGACGGTCAGCCCGCCGACCCGCAGCCGCCCCGCCCACACCGGTTCCGGCCCGGCCGCCGCCGGGGCACCGGGCTCCGGCACCGGCCGGTCCTCGTGCACCTCCACCGCGCAGGGCTCGCCGTCCACCGTGATCCATGCGCGCAACGCCCGCACCCGGCCCGGCCCGTCGCCCTCGTCGACACCCAACTGCTCGTAGACGCGGTCCCGTTCGTCCTCGACCAGGTCCTCCAGCTCGGGCAGCTGCTCACCCCGGTCGGCGCCGGGCCGGTAGGTGCGCACGGTCACGTACGGGCCGGCCGCCGAACGCCAGTCACCGCACTGGACCTCGACCCAGCGCAGCTCGCCGCCGGAGGTCTCGAAGGCGGCCAGCGCCTCACCGGCCGACGTCCCACCCGCCCGTGTCCTGTCCACAGGCACCCCGTCCACCGGCGCCCCGCCGACCACGCCGTACACCGGGAAGTCGGCCGCCGCCAGGGTCCTGCGGGAGAACTCCTCCTGATCGGCGAACCGGTCGGCATACTGCTCCGCGGGCTGATCCCCGGGCTGATCCGCGGACCGCCCGGCCGCCCGGTCCGGTGCCCGGCCCGCGGGCCCACCGGCGAAACGGTCCTCCCGGACCGGCCGGTCCGGAGCCGGGGCGGACCCCGGGGAGCCGGTGTTCCGCTTCTGGTGCCCGCCGCCGCTCTCCCGCACCATCCTGTGTCGCACCCCCGAGTCCTCGCGCCCGCACCGCTGACGCCACCTTACGTGGCCGCAGCTGCCGGGTCATCAGCTCCGCCTCCGGACGCGGGTGGTGCCCGTGTCAGGAGGCCCGTTGTCAGCCACCCTCCCTAACCTGGGCGGCATGACAGCACAGAACGACGCAGCACAGGACCGGACCGGACCGGGCACCTTCCCCGCCCGGATCAGCATCGTCACCCTCGGGGTGACCGACCTCGACCGCAGCGCCCGCTTCTACGAGGCGCTCGGCTGGAAGCGCTCCGCCGCCTCCAGCCCGGAGATCGTCTGGTTCCGCACCGCCGACTCCGCGCTCGGCCTCTTCCCCACCGAGGAGCTGGCCGCCGACGCGGGCGTGCCCGCCACCGGCGAGCCCTCCTTCCGCGGCGTCACCCTCGCGGTGAACCTGGAGTCCCCCGCACTGGTGGACGCCGCGCTGCGGACGGCGGTGGAGGCCGGCGCCGTGGTGGTCAAGCCGCCGGTCCCGACCGACTGGGGCGGCTACTCCGGCTACTTCGAGGACCCGGACGGCCACCTCTGGGAGCTGGCCCACAACCCGTTCTTCCCCTTCACCGAGGACGGCTCGCTGGACCTTCCCTGACCGGGGCCCCGGAGCACACCGCGGGGCCTCGGCCCCCGGCGCACACCGGGAGGCCCCGGCTCCCGGAACACACCGTGAGGCCTCAGTTCCTGGAGCGCGCCTTGAAGGCCGCCTTGCGCGCCTCCTTGGCCAGCGCCCGGTCCGGGTGCAGCTCCCCGATGGCCTCCAGGACGTCCGCCGTGTACGGGTGGTCGACCCGCCACAGCTCGCCGAACCACCCGGCCGGGTCGCCGTTCACCGGCAGGTCGGTGATCAGTTCGCGCAGCAGCTCGGCGTCCCCGCCGTTGTCCAGCAGCTGGGCGGCGAAGGTGTCGACCACCGTCCACAGCGCCATCGCCCGGTCCGGCACCGGCACGTCCGTCGCCCCCTGCGCGGTCAGCCAGGCCCGTGCCGCACCGCCGAGCTCCGGGTCGTCCATGACCTCCCGGACGGCCGGCGCCGCGTCCGGCCCGAGCAGGTTGAGCGCCGAGACGCAGAGCATCCGGCGCAGCGGGCCGTAGCCGTCGGTGCCGCGCGCCGCCGCGAGCAGTTCGCGCGCCGCCGCCACCGGTTCGCGGTCGGCGGTCCACACCCGCAGCTCCTCCTCGGGGAGCACGTTGGCCGACTCGCACACCCCGCGCAGCAGCTCGGCCGCGTCCCCCTTGGCGAGGTCGCCGACCAGCGGCGCGTCGTAGCCGTCCTCCAGCAGCCACTGCCGGATGCCGTACTGGCCGAGCGGGGTGAGCCGGACCAGCCCGAACCGGGCCGACTCCTCCTCGTCCAGCGGCTCCTCGCCGACCACGGCGGACTCCCCGCCGTCCTCCTCGTCGAACAGCTCGGGGTCGATCGGGCGGTACTCCAGCAGGCCGAGCTCGGCGAGGTCGCCCAGCATCGGGTCCAGCGCGACCATCACGTCGGTGATGTCGCCGAGCAGCTCCTCGCTCGGCTCCTCGCCCTCCGGGACCACCAGCAGCGCGGCCAGCACGCCCAGCGGCACGGTCTCGTTGCCGGGCTCGGCGAAGGCGGTGGTCTCGTAGAGCACCTGCAGGGCCTCGTCCAGCAGTTCGGCGGCCTCGTCGCGGGCCTCCTCGACCTCGGAGAGCCCGTCCTCGTCCTCCTCGACCTCCCCGGCGGGCTCGGCGCCCTCGCCCGCCCCGCCGAGCCCGGCCGGCTCGCCCTCGGCCTCCGCCCCCTCCGGGGCGGAGTCCGCCTCGACGGCCAGCTCCCGGACGATCCCGGCGGCGGTCAGCCACAGCTCCAGGACGGTCTCCGGGTCGCCCTGCTCGGCGGGCTCCAGGTCCGGGCCGGGGACGGCGACGTGCTCGCCCTCCGCGGTCGTGCCGAGCTCCACCAGGTCCAGGTCGCAGGCCAGCGACCAGGCCCGCAGCGCCTCGACCTCGGCCTCCTCGGGCACCTCGCCCCCGGCCCCGCCCTCACCCTCGGCCGGGGCCAGGCCCAGCAGCCGGGCCGCGGGCGCGCGGTCCGCCTCGACCAGGTCCCCGAACTCGTCCACCGCCCGGTGCGGGGCGGCCCAGCGGGCCAGCGCCAGCGCGTACCCGAACATCGGTACGGCCTTCGCCTGCTCGGCCAGCTCGCGCTCGGCGGGCAGCTTCACCGGCGGGACCAGGACGGCCGCGTCGTCCAGGTCCTCGTCGTCCAGCCCGTGCGCGGCGAACGCCCCGTAGAGGTCCTGCAGCTCCAGGTCGGCCGGCAGCACGGCCTCGGTGCTGCCCTCACCCGCCGGAGCCCCGGTGTTCTTGCGACGTCGTCCGGCCATCGTTGTGCGCTCTCCCTCAGCCAGCGGTCAGCCCAACAGCGCCGCGTACCGATCCACCACCTCAGCGTATAGGTCGGGCACCCCCGATGCCCGGCCGTGTGGGGCGCGTCCAGGGGCGCGCGCCGTGGGCGTACGCCTACCCTTTATCCTTCGGTCTGGTACCGCGCACACCCCGCGCGTGCCACCGGGGCAACGAAGCCCACCGCCCTCCACCCGACCCCGGGCCGGAGGGGCCCTCTTCAGCTCACCTCGCCCCACCTGGGAGCCCTCACCCGCGGCCACCACCACAGCGCCTCCGGACGGGCGCGCCGGCACACCCCGCCGACCCCGGTGGTGCCCGGCCACAGGAGACCCCTGCCATGGCGGACCTCTCCCCCGCCGGCTCCGGCCTGCGCACCGCGCAGTTCGACGGACGCCGACTGTCGGAGGCCCTGCTTCCCCTGGAGCTCGCGCCTCGCGCCCAGCTCCAGCTCGCCGCGATCAGCCGCTGGAACGCGCTGCGCGGCGTCCGCGTCGGCCTGGTGGCCGCCGCCCTGCTGCTGATGCTGATCGGCGCCAACCTCGCGACCCCGATCTACTCGCTGCTCCAGCAGCGGCTGAACCTCACCGCGCTCGACACCACGGTCCTCTTCGCGGTCTACGTGTTCGCGCTGATCCCGGTGCTCGCCGTCGTCGGCCACTGGTCCGACCACCTCGGCCGACGCGCCCTGATCCTGCCCGCCGTCGCGCTGTCCGCCATGGGCGACGTCGTGTTCGCCACCGCCGGCAGCTTCTGGCAGCTCGCCGCCGGGCGGGCGGTCCAGGGCATCGCGGTCGGCCTGGCCACCGGCGCCGCCGGAGCCGCCCTCGGCGACCTGCTGCCCGACCGCCCGACCCTCGCCGCCAAGATCACCCTGGCCTGCTCGGCGGGCGGCGTCGCGCTCGGCCCGGTCGTCGGCGCCCTGCTGGCCGGCGGCTCCGACCCGCTGCTGACGCCCTTCCTGCTGCACGCCATCGCCCTGGTGGCGCTCTGCGTGCCACTCGCCCTCCTCCACCCCCGGATGCCCGGCCGCAACCGCCCGCCGGCGTCGCCGCCCCGGATCACCACCCCGGCCCACCTGCGCCCGCAGCGCCTGCGCCTGCCGCGCACCGGCCGCCGGGAGTTCCTGCTCGCCGCCATGGCCGGATTCGTCTCCTACGCGGTCTTCGGCGTCTACCTCAGCCTCGCCCCGGCCTTCGCCGCCAACCTGCTGCACACCGACTCCAAGCTGGTCGGCGCGATCGTGGCCGCCCTCCTGCTCGGCTCCTCGGCCGCCACCCAGCTGATCGTCCCGCCCACCTCGGACCGCGTGGTCACCGCCCTCGGCATGACCGGCCTGGCCACCGGCCTCGGTCTGGTCGTCGCCGCCGGGTACACCGGCACCCCCGCGCTGCTCTTCATCGGCAGCGTCCTCGGCGGCATCTCCCAGGGCGTGGCCTACCGCTCCCTGTTCACCGGCGCCGTCGCCGCGATGAACCCCGAACGCCGGGGCTCCGAGCTGAGCGCCCTCTGGGTCATCGTCTACCTCGGCAGCTCCGGCCCGATCATCGCCCTCGGCGCCCTCGTCCAGCGCTACGGCCTCCTCCCCGCCGTCAGCGGCTTCACCGCCCTCGCCGCCGCCCTCTGCGCCGCCCTGGCCCTCGCCATCGCCCGCAAGCCCAAGCCGACGGCCTGACCCGTACGAGAAACGCCGCTGCCCGGGACTACTCCAGTAGTCCCGGGCAGCGGCGTTCGGCCACGAGCGGCGCCCACCCATCCCCACTTCGCCCGCCGCCGGGTGAAAACCCGCGCATCATCCCCTCGCTGCGCATGTTCGCCACCGTTCCCCACCATCCACCCCCCACCCACCTGCCGGCGGGTGCCCGCCCCGGGCCTGGCCGCGTGCCGCCCAGTCGGGCGGCACGCGGCCACTGGAGCGGTAGCACCAAGCGGTCCACAAGGCGTCCCCACTCCCAAGGCTTCCATCTGTCAGTGCTGATCTCGATGCAAAAGGGCTCCGGCAACCGGACGGTTTCGCCGAACAGCCACTCCCCCAGCATCTCGTAGGTCCCGGCTCCTTGGTTCGGCTTCCCGAAGAGCGTCACCCCAGGCTGCCCCGGACCTCGGTCCACCAGCAGGTAGTACGGCACCCCGGTCCACGCATACCCCTGCCGCTTGGCACTGCGATCGTTGTGCGCACTGAAGGGCGCCGTGACCTCAGCTACCAATGTGATCTCGTCCGGGCGAAGGTACCGATCCTTCGCCTCCGACAGAATCGCTGACTCCACCTCTGAGGCCACGATCACGAGGTCCGGGACACAACCGTCCCCGATCTCCGCAAGGTCGAGCCCGACCGCCTGCACCGCCTGCACCGCCTGCACCGCCTGCCACAGACAACTCGGGTTCGTGACTTCGGCGCAGAACGCCGCCTCTTGAACGTCCGAGACGGTCGCAGCGTGGCCGACGCTCGGACAAGGCGTCACCACGAACTCCCCACCGATCACCTCGGCCCGAAGAACTTCGGTCAGCAGCAAGTGCTCGTCCAGTTCGCCACGAACCCACAGCGCATACGGCGATTCGGGCAGAATCCTCCGCCCAGACGCGACAACGAACGACATGCCCTCACCCCGGCCGCCCGCTGGCAGACGCGGCACTCTCGCGCAAACCTTTGCCCCGAAGGAGCGGTTTGCGCGGCAGCAGGTTGATAACTCCTCCCGAAGAACGGCAGATCCTGTCTCCGCCCCGCTGGATGCGATCCAGCGGGGCGGACTGCTGCCAGGCGGGAGGCGCTGGGCATGTCATACGCCATGGTCAATACCGAGGAGGTTCACGGCGCGATTGACCAATAGCTCTACGGGCGGCCACCCAGTGGATGGCCGCCCGTAGAGCTCAGGCAGTTAGCACAATGTCCAGGTATGCCTGCACAGGCTCGAAGAGCCCGTACGGCACATACTCGGGGATCTCGGCGAGAGCCACCCACGCGAGCTGGTCCAGCTCCTCCGTGTCGACCACCTCGGCCGTGCCACTGACGGCCTCGCAGGCCGTGTACGACATCAGCCGACCGGTCTTCGGATGCACCCGCTCGCCCAGGAGCTTGACGGCGGCCACGCCCAGTCCGGTCTCCTCCGCCGTCTCACGAACGGCGGCGTCCTCGGGCGACTCGCCAGCCTCGATCTCGCCGGCCGGAAACTGCCAGGAGAGTTGGCCCTCGCTCACCCGCCGCCTGACCATCAGGACGCGGCCTTCATGGACCACGATCGCGGCGGCAATACCCGGGCGTTCCTCCGCAGTCTGCTGTGTCACGTCTGCTCCTCCACGGCGGCCAGGATGGGTGGGAAGATCGTATCCGCGTCGATGAAGCGGGTCACCGAGTTTCGAGGAACCCACATCACGTCGACGTTCTCGACAGCGTCGCTGTTGGTTGCCTCGCCAGCCAGGTACTCGCACAGGAAGTACTCGCACAACACGCCCGTCACGGGGTGGACACGACTGCCGAGGCTCCCGCGGACGGCGCAGTGAACCCCGGTCTCGTCCAGCGTCTCCCGAACTGTCGCGGTCTCCGGCTTCGCGCCGGGCTTGATCACCCCAGCAGGGAACTGCCAGGTGATCCCGGACGCGTCGCCGTCGCGCCGGCAGACCAGCAGCACGTCGCCCTGCCGGAGGACAACCGCGACGGCCACCCGCAGGGCCTGTGCAGTTGGCGTGCCGGACTCGGAGGCTCCGTCGCCGCATTCTTTCGCTGCCAGGAGGGCGAAGCGCTGACGAGCCGTGTCGGAAGCTCTTTCATGCGCGGCGTCGAGGAGCTGCTGCATCTCAGCTCGCGGTACAACGGAGGAGTCGGCGTGCCATGTGGCCACCGTTCTCACCGCGATCCCGAGCTGGTTGGCGAAAGCCTCGTTGGTGAGGCGGAGGGCGGACTGGAGCAGGCAGGCGTAACGACCGCTCCAGACCTCGATGACGTCCAACGCCGTTCCCTCTCCGTCGTGGTCGCTGCAGTACAGGAGGCGTGCGTCGAAGATGCACATCGACTGCACTGGCGCTTCATCGCTGCGCGGCGTGGATACCGGAAGACTAGTGGTCGGCACCCCGAGGCCAGGCTCACCTAGGCAACTTGAGCTCTGGAAGCGTTCGGGGAGTAGCAGGACACACACGCCGACCCCCTTGGAGATTCTAGGTGAGCACCCGAAGCAGGACAGCGAGTTGGGCGATTGTGCCCGCAAGACCGCAGTGTCGACGGGGTAGCGGATCGAATGCCACCGAACCGCGCAGAGTTCACCCGTTCGGGGTGTAGGTCGGAGCGCCGAAAGTGGCTCGCCAGCGCCGGTAACCTCAGTTCATGACGGACTGATTGTTCGTCATGTCTGAATGCCAGTAAGCCGAAAGGGAACTGATGGCCGAAATCCAGGTCCACACGGTCGAGCGCACGCTCGTCCTGCTCAAGCCCGACGCGCTGGTGCGCGGCCTCGGGGGAAGGATCATCTCGCGCTTCGAGGACGCCGCGTTGAAGATCGTCGGCGTCAAGATGAAGTGGATGGACGAGGAGTTCACCCGCAAGCACTACTTCGACCTCGAAGAGCGGCTCGGGGTCGAGGTCTACAACCTCACGGCCACTTTCATGCAGCAGGGGCCGGTCATCGCCCTGGTGCTGGAGGGCTACGACGCCATCGCCACCGTTCGAAAGATCGTGGGCAGCACCTACCCGAACCAGGCTCCGGCCGGCACGATCCGCGGCGACCTCTCGCACATGAGCTCCGCGGGCAGTGTGGCAGTCGGTAAGGCCGTGGCCAATCTGGTCCACGCCTCCGGCAACAAGGAGGAGGCCGCGCAGGAGGTCGAGCTGTGGTTCGACAAGGATGAGTTGCACGAGTACCGCACGCTGGCGGAGATCTTCACCAACTGACGGCAGGTCGCGGCGTCACCACTGGGACGCCGCTGCGTTGACCACCACCGGGGCACCACCGTCTGATCTGAGAGGGCACCATGACCAACCAGACCCGCCTGGCATGCGCCGAGGAGCTGGAGTCGATCTTCCAGCGCGAGCTGGCGACCGACCGCTGGGCGGCCACCGAAACCGCCTACGCGCTGGCGGTCCGCCTCCGGGATGCCGGCGACTGGCCCAAGTCCCGCGAGTGGGTGCAGCAGTGCCTCCAGCTGCTGGAGGGTTTCCCGAGCGAGACCGAGGACCAGACGGCGACCACCCGCGTGGCGGTCGGCGGCGTCCCGCTGCCGAACTACCTGCACGCCGGCGTGATCCGCGAGCGCTTCGGCGACCTGGGCTGATCCATCCCGGGTGGTGCGGCCGGTGAAACGACGGCTGGCCGCACCACCCGGCACCACCAACTCCATACCGCCCCATCCGAACCAGCCAGGGGACACCCCACCTTGGTTCGGCTGGACCCGCCATGCCTGAAACGAGGAGACACGACCGTGGCTGTCGAGATCGAGATGCGCGCCCGCTTCGACAAGGAGACCCATGACCGGCTCATGGACCGCCTGAGGCAGGACGGCGAGGACCTGGGCGACGACGCCAAGCACATCTACTTCTACGTGCTGCCCGAGCAGTTGCTGAAGGTCACGGACAACACCGCCGCCGGCACCGCCAAGATCACTCTCAAGGGCAGCAAGATCGGCCAGGGCTCGGCCGTCCCCGAGACCGAGTTCGCCATCGCCCGCGAGGACGTCCCGGCGGCCGTGAAGGTGTTCAACGCGCTCGGCTTCGAGCCCGCGATGCACGAGGCGTTCAACTTCCGCCACAACTTCCGCTTCCAGGACGTGGAGATCGCGCTCAAGTGGAGCGAGGCGTGGGGCTACCACGCCGAGTTCGAGGTGCTGCTCGACGACGGCGCCTCGGACGCCGCCCGCGACGAAGCATCCGCCCAGATCATCGACATCGCCTTCGAACTCGGCGTGACGCTGATGAGCGACCAGGAACTGGCCGACTTCGCCGCCGCCTTCGAGGCCGCCGAGCAGGTACGCAAGGCGCGCGAGGCACAAGCCGCGCCGATCCGGTAGAAGCCCCTCACCGCGGTAGACCACCAGAAGGGGGTGGGCGCAGATGAGCACGACCCCGACGACCACGAGCCTGGTCGACCTGGCTGCCCGAAGGCAGCTGCCGCACCACCAGTACATGGACCCGGCCACCATTGAGTGGATCAAGGCCAACCGGCCCGATCTCGGCGCGGCCTGGCCACCGCCCCTGGGGCCGGCCTCGAAGCAGCTCCTGGACCGGTCAGCTCTTCCGGCGGCGTGGCTGGCGGAGCCCCGCCTCCAGGATTCACTCCACGGTGTCCGGCACAGCATGCGGACCGCCGCGCTGGCCGCCCTGCTCGCCGAGATCCATGGGCTGGACGATGCCGACACCGCCACGGTCGTCCTGGCCGCCGCCGTCCACGACTGCCAGCGCCTGCACGACAAGGACGACCGGGGCCACGGTGCCCGTGCCGCAATCTGGCTGGCCGCCAACGCCGACGCCGTCTGGACCCACTTCGACATGGTGGCCACGCCCCGGCGGATCATCCAGGCGGCGACCGCCATCCGCCTGCACGACCTGCCGTACGACGCCTTCTGCCCGGACGATCGGGCCGACTACGCCCGCGCCGAACTCATCTGCGACCTGGTGAAGGCTGCCGACGCGCTCGACCGTTACCGCCTGCCGAAGCTCAGCTGGTGGCCCGACGTGCGGCACATTCGTGAACCGGCCTTCGACCAGCTCCGCGCCATCGCCTTCAACCTCGTCGTCATCTCCGAGACCGCGCACCTCGCCGGAGCCAGCAGCGCCGAAGCCGTTCGGTTCGCGCTCGCCGAGAAGGGACTGGTGTAGCCGTGAACCTCCGCGACGCCTACGGCCGGTGGGCCGACGCGCACGCCTTCTTCGACTCCGCGCTGCTGCCCGACGCCGGGCGCGGCGACCCGCTGACGGCCCACACGGCCGCCTGGCACAAGCGCCTGACCGGCGAGACGCCGAACGGCAGCCTGCTCCGCAAGAACGCGCTCTTCGACAGCCTGAGCAGCGACGGCAAGCTGCACCTGCTCCACGTCACCCACGCCCTGGAGGAGATCAGCGAGGAGGGCGTGCTCTACCCCTCCGGCGGATGCCTCGTCGGCAGCATCTACTGCGCGCCGCTCACACTGACCGAGCACGGCTTCCGCATGCACAATCTGGCCGCCTACGTCCTCACCAAGGAGGCCCCGGCCTCCATCGCCAAGGTCGGCCCGAGCGGACGCACACCCACACCGCTGATCTTCGAGATCACCGCGCCGCCCCAGGCGTACCGCGGATTGGCGGGCGTGGACTACCTGCGGCTGGGCTCGATCCACCTGCAGATCTACACCGACCTGGAGTACCTGCTCAGCAAGACCGAGCGCCACCACCTGCGCGAGACCGTCGTCGGCCGGATCAAGAACTCGGCCGCGTTCCTGGCCCTGGCCGCCAGCGTCATCTACCAGGCCTCGACCGTGGCCACGGAGGGCTTCCTGCAGCTGCTGGATGCGGCCATCCCCCGGCTGCCGATCCTCGGCTACCTCTACTTCGAGGCCCTAGCCGAGTACCTCATGCTCCACTCCACCTCCGCACGGACCCGCCAGCTGGCCGACCTCGGGGAGTTCAACAACTGGCTCTACAAGGAGATGCTGTTCGCCTCCTTCCCGGACATGGCCGGCAAGTTCAATCTCGCCAGGTTCCGCCCCCGCCCGCAGCAACTGGCGTCACTCCTGCAGCGGGTGGACCCGACCATCGACGCCGACCACGCCCGCACGTACGTGGTCGAGCGGATCAGCTACCTGGTCGCCGCCCGGCTCTTCACCAGCGGGCAGGTGCCCGAAGCCTGGCATCGAACCCGCTGGGAGTTCGACAGCCTCGCCACCCAGCTCGGCCCGCTGCTCGGCCACCTCATCCACCGGGAGCTCCGCAGCTTCGGCCGCTACCCCGACTTCTACTTCTACTTCGACCAGCACAAGGCCCTGCAAGCCTGGAACTACTGGAACCACATGGACATCGTGGTGCCGTTCAACGGCACGATGCCCAAGGGCGAGATCGGCATCAACCCGGCCTACCCGAATTTGGACTACCGCGTCTGGCGTGCCGAGCCGGACGGCTCCGGGCACCTTCACCCTGCCGAGCAGTTGGCGCTGAGCATCGCGCCGCGTCTGGTCGACATCAAGTACACGCTCATGCGCAACAGCAGCCGCTGACCGCTGCCCCACGCCCCCTCGACGACCGATCGTGGAGGAAACGCATGCCCACCCACGGCCCAACCCCATCCACCGCCGCCTGGCCGACGCCCTCCAGCCCGCCGAGACGCTCTTCACCGAGATCTACCGCACCAATCACTGGGGATCCCCTGAGTCGGTCTCCGGGCCCGGTTCCGAGATGCGCCAAACCGAGGCCGTCCGGGCCGCCCTCGCCTCGGTGCTCGCGCACTACCCGATCCGCACCGTCACGGACGCCGGATGCGGCGACGTCAACTGGGTCCGCCCCGTCGACGGATTCGACCGGCTGAACGCCTACCTCGGCCTCGACGTCGTCCCCGACCTCGTCCAGCTCAACCAGGAACGGCACGGCAGCGAGCGCGTCTCCTTCCGCCAGGCCGACCTGAGCAGCGACAACATCCCGGCAGCGGACCTCGTCATCGCACGGGACTGCCTCGTCCACCTCACCCACCACGAGGTGCTCACGTTCCTCGACCGCGTGGCCACCAGCGGCTCGACGTACTTGCTCGCCACCACATACGTCGGCCTCGCCGGGAACCGCGAAACCACGGACACCCATTGGCGCCCGCTCAACCTCCAGGCGACCCAGGAAGCGAGACACGATGACCCCGCACGACCAGCAGGTAACCGCTCTGCGTGCCCAGCTCGACCAGGCCCTCAACTCGCCGACGACCACGCACGGCCTCGCCCGCACCCTCCGGGCGGCCGTCAAGGAAGTCGAACTGCACCGCCACCACCGAGCCAGCGTCGCCGCTCTGCCCGACGGCGTCCTCAAGCCCGGCCCCACCAAGGTCCAGATCGGCGGTGGAGGTCACCGCATCGACGGTTTCTTCAACATCGACATCGTCCCGCCGGCCGACCTCCTGTGGGACGTGCGCGAGGGCATCCCGCTCGCCGACGCCGGCACCGAGACGATCTTCTCCGAGCACTTCCTGGAGCACATCGACTACCCGCGCTCCGCCAAGTTCTACGCCCACGAGGCCCACCGCGTCCTCACGTCCGGAGGACAGCTCATCACCGGCGTCCCCGACGCCGCTTTCCTCCTGAACCAGTACCCGGCACGGCCGGACCAGGCCACCGAGATGATCGAGCGATGGTACGCCAAGCGGCAGTGCCGAGGCGACATCAACACCTACCTCGACCTCATCAACTACGTCTTCCGCGACCAGGACGACGACCCGACCTACAACCCCCACTACTGGGCATACGACCACGAGAAGCTCGCCCAACTCTTCACCGAGGCCGGCTTCAAGACCGTCGAGCCGTGGACCTTCGACCCGACCATGGCCAACCCGAAGCGCCAGTGGGCCAGCGTCCACGTGATCGCCACGAAGTAGCCTCCGGGACAGCGTCACCGCCGCGATGATGCAGGCCCGCACCGCCTTCGTCTGCGCCGACAACGCCGACCACCACGCCATGCGTACCTGGGTGCGCTCGCTCCAGTCACTTATCCCCTACTGGCCCGGGCGCCCTGGCGAGGCCGCCGGATACGCGGCGCTCGGGCAGAGCGTGGCCGGCGACATCCGCGGCACCACCAACGTCTGGCTGGCCTGCCTCTCCGTCCGCGCCCACTCCCTCCTCGGCGACGGTGAGGCCACCCGTACGGCCATCCAGCGGGCCCAGGTCGTTCGCGCGGCGGTCGAAGCCGACGACCTCGACGCCTTCGGCGGCATCATGACCTTCCCGGTACCCCGGCAGCTGTACTACGTCGCCGAAGCCACCGTGCAGCTCGGCGAGGACTCGGTACTCGGCGAGAGCCAGTCCGAAGCAGCCGTCGCCGCCTACCGCAGTGCCACCGAGGACGAGTGGGCCTTCGGCGACCAGGCCGGCGCCCAGACCGACCTCGCCCTCGCCCGCATCGCCCGTGGCGAGATCGAGGGCGCCGCCGAAGCCGTCCGCCCCGTGCTCGACCTCCCCGTCGAGCAGCGGAACTTCGGCATCGTGAGCAGCCCAGCGCGTCCGCGTCGCCCTGCACAGTGACGGCCGTCGCAGCGGCAGCGGCGCGGCGGCCGGTCTGCGCGAGGAGATCGAGCCTTCACCGCCACCCCGACCTCGGTCCTCCTCCGGTGACCCCGCGGATAGGCTCCGCAGCCATGAATCCTGTACACCTGACCGGCCCCAACCTGGCACTGCGCGAAGTCGAACCCGAGGATACCGGCGACCTCCTGGCCATCTACGGCGACCCCGAGGCCACCCGGCACCTCAGCTTCGCACCCCGCACCCGCGAGCAAGTCGAGGCGATCACCGCCCGCTCCATCGACTCCGCGCGCGCCACCCCGCGCACCGAGTACTGCCTCGCCGTCACCCGCCTCGGCGAACAGCGGCTGATCGGCTACGCCCGCCTGGCCACCGAGCCGCAGCAGGCCGCCACCATCGGCTTCGCCCTCCACCCCGCCGCGTGGGGCAAGGGCCACGGCACCGAAACCGTCCACCTGCTGTGCGCCCTCGGCTTCGACGTTCTCGGCGTGCACCGGATCTGGGCCGCCCGCTCCCCGCTCAACGAAGCCTCCGCACGCACCCTCCTGCGCACCGGCATGACCGAGGACGGCCGCATCCGCGACCACGTCTTCGTCCACGGCGCCTGGCGCGACTCGATCACCTACTCGATCCTGGAACACGAGTGGGTGCCGATCGACGGGCTCGACACGGTGAGCGCGCTCGACCGGTCCGCCGCCCCGCCCGGCGGCGAGACCGTACCGGAGAGGTGAACACGGGGTCACCGAGCCGGCCGTGTCGAACATGGTGATTGCCGCGTTCACGCGGGGCCGGCGTACCCGCCTGGCCAACACCACGCTGCCGGCGTGGGGAATGGCGTCGCGGTGCCGTCCTGTAGCCACTGGCGGCCGGTCTGTTGCCGGCTCAGACGGTCGGCCGTGTACCTTGCAGCCGTGCGGGTCACGATTGCCCTGACTCGCTGGTGGCCGCTGCGCAGGTCGGCCACCATGCCGGTGAACACGCTGGGCCTTCCCGTCCACCTGGAGTCCTACCTGCTCGATCTGCTGAACCGCGCCACCGGCCAGGTGCCGCTCGTCATCGACCTTCTCGCCGTGACCGTCAGCGGAGCGCGCGGCAAGTACCAGCACGGGTGGTCCGACCTGGACGTCTTCGTCGTCGCCGAACCAGGACACACTTCCTGGGCTCCGGCAGGCTCTCGTCCCACAGCACCGAGACCATCGAGAACAGGAAGAGCCCACCATGCAGCACCGCGTCCGCGCCGTCCTCCTCACCCCGAACAACACCACGCTGCTGATCAAGCGCATCCGCCCCGGCATCGACCCGTACTGGGTGATCGTCGGCGGCAAGATCGAGCCGACCGATGCCAGCCCCGAAGAGGCCCTACTGCGGGAGGTCCGCGAGGAAATCGCGGGCGAGGCCGAGATCATCGGCCTCCTCCACACCATCGAGACGGACGACGAGCGTCAGGACTTCTACCTCGCCACCATCGGGAAGTGGAGCTTCGAGGACCGCACCGGCCCGGAGTTCAGCCAAGAAGGCCGAGGCGAGTACGTCCTCGAAGAGATCCCCCTCACCGCCGAATCCCTCGACGCGATCAACCTCCTACCCAAGGAGATCGGTTCGGTCCTCCGCGAGGTGGTCGGGCGAGGGGATCGGACTGGTGGCCTCGGCAGTGCACCGGCCTGCTACCCGGAGCCCTGAGCGGCTGTCGCCGTGTGCCGCCCGGCCGGGCGGCACACGGCGAGGGCGGGGGGGGGGCCCCCCCCGGCGGCGGGGGGGGGGGGGATGGTGGGGAACGGCGGTGAACCTACTCAACAAGGGGATGACGCGCGGGTGTTCACCCGGCGGCGGGCGAAACGGGGGCAGGCAGGCGCCGCTCACGCGCGGAAACGCCGCTGTCCGGGACTTCCGAAGAAGTCCCGGACAGCAGCGAAGGCGCAAGGCAGCGATCAGACGTTGAAGCCGAGGGCCCGAAGCTGCTCGCGGCCGTCGTCGGTGATCTTGTCGGGGCCCCACGGCGGCATCCAGACCCAGTTGATGCGCAGGTCCTGCACCAGGCCGTCGGTGGCGGTCTTGGCCTGGTCCTCGATGACGTCGGTCAGCGGGCAGGCCGCCGAGGTGAGCGTCATGTCGATGGTGGCCACGTCGGACTCGTCGATGTGGATGCCGTAGATCAGGCCCAGGTTGACGACGTCGATGCCCAGTTCGGGGTCGACGACGTCCATCAGGGCCTCGGTCAGGTCCTCGACCGAGACCGTGCCGGCGGTGGTGCCGACGATGATGCCGGGCTGCTGCTCCTCCGCAGCGGAGGCCTCGGTGCCGGCGGTGGTGGTGCTCTCGTCACTCATGGTCTTGTCCTCCTCTGCGGGTTCAGTCGTTCACGGTGGGGTTCTGGGCGAGCGCCTGGGCGGTGGCGTCCTTCCAGGCCATCCAGCTGAGCAGGGCGCACTTGACCCGGGCCGGGTACTTGGAGACGCCGGCGAACGCGACCGCGTCCTCCAGCACCTCCTCGTCGCCCTCGCCCTGCCCCTTGCTCTGCATCAGCTCCAGGAAGGCCTCCTGGACCGCCTGCGCCTCGCCCACGGTCTTGCCGACCACCAGGTCGTTGAGCACCGAGGCGCTCGCCTGGCTGATCGAACAGCCCTGCGACTCGTACGAGACGTCGGCCACGGTGGCGCCGTCGAGCTTCACCCGCAGGGTGATCTCGTCGCCGCACGTCGGGTTGACGTGGTGCACCTCGGCGTCACCGTCCCGCAGCCCCTTGCCGTGCGGGTTGCGGTAGTGGTCCAGGATGATGTCCTGGTACATCGAGTCGAGCTTCATGGTCGTCCTGCCCCGTCCCGTCAGCCGAAGAAGTTCCGGACGTGGTGCAGGCCGTCGATCAGCGCGTCGACCTCGCCCGGCGTCGAGTACAGGTAGAACGACGCCCGCGTGGTCGCCGGAATTCCGTACCGCAGGCAGACCGGCCGCGCGCAGTGGTGGCCGACGCGCACGGCGATGCCCTGCTCGTCCAGCACCTGGCCCACGTCGTGCGGGTGGATGTCGCCGAGGGTGAAGGAGATCGCCGCGCCGCGGTCCACGGCCGTGCGCGGGCCGATGATCCGCAGCTCCGGGACCTCCAGCAGCCGCTCGACGGCGTACTCGGTGATCGCGTGCTCGTGCGCCGCGATCTTCTCCATGCCGATGTCCTGGAGGTAGTCGATGGCCGCGCCGAGTCCGACCGCCTGGGCGATCGGCGGGGTGCCGGCCTCGAACTTGTGGGGCGCCGGGGCGTAGGTGGACGAGCCCATGGTGACGGTCTCGATCATCTCGCCGCCGCCGAGGAACGGCGGGAGGTCCTCCAGCAGCTCGTGCCGGCCCCAGAGCACGCCGATGCCGGTCGGAGCCAGCATCTTGTGGCCGGTGAAGGCGACGAAGTCGGCCTCCAGCGCCTGGACGTCCAGCACCATGTGCGGCGCGGCCTGCGAGGCGTCGATGACGACCAGCGCGCCGACCGACTGGGCCTTGCGGACGATCGCCTCGACCGGGTTGACCGTGCCCAGCAGGTTGGAGACCAGGGTGAAGGAGACCACCTTGGTCTTCTCGGTGATCAGCTCGTCGATGTTCGACAGGTCGAGCCGGCCCTCGTCGGTCAGCCCGAACCACTTGAGCTTCGCACCGGTGCGCTGCGACAGCAGCTGCCACGGGACGATGTTGGAGTGGTGCTCCATCTCCGTGATGACGATCTCGGAGTCGGCGTCCACCCGGTAGGGCTCGTCGGCCCAGCCGAGCATGTTGGCGACGAGGTTGAGCGACTCCGAGGCGTTCTTGGTGAAGATCACCTCGTTGCGGCTCGGCGCGTTGACGAACGCCGCGACCTTGTCCCGGGCGCCCTCGTACAGCGCCGTGGCCTCCTCGGCGAGCACGTGCACGCCGCGGTGGACGTTGGCGTTGTGCCGCTCGTAGTAGGCGGTCAGGGCTTCCAGCACCTGACGCGGCTTCTGCGAGGTGGCCGCGTTGTCCAGGTAGACCAGCGGCTTGTCGTCGTGCAGCATCCGCTGGAGGACCGGGAAGTCCTTGCGGATCGCGTCGGTGTCGAGCAGTCCCGTGAACGGATGCGTCACTCGGACGCGCCCCCCTTCACATACGCCTCGTAGCCCTCTTCTTCCAGCTTGTCGGCCAGCTCGGCGCCGCCGGACTCGACGATGCGGCCGCCCGCGAAGACGTGGACGTGGTCGGGCTTGATGTACCGCAGGATGCGGGTGTAGTGGGTCACCAGCAGGGTGCCGACCTCGCCGGTCGAGCGGACCCGGTTGATGCCCTCGGAGACGATCCGCAGCGCGTCGACGTCCAGGCCGGAGTCGGTCTCGTCGAGGATCGCGATCTTCGGCTTGAGGAGCTCCAGCTGGAGGATCTCGTGGCGCTTCTTCTCACCGCCGGAGAAGCCCTCGTTGACGTTGCGCTCGGCGAAGGCCGGGTCCATCTGGAGGGCGGCCATCGCCTCCTTGACCTCCTTCACCCACAGCCGCAGCTTGGGGGCCTCGCCGCGGACGGCGGTGGCGGCGGTGCGCAGGAAGTTGCTGACCGAGACGCCCGGGACCTCGACCGGGTACTGCATAGCCAGGAAGACGCCGGCCTTGGCGCGCTCGTCGACGGACATCTCCAGGACGTCCTCGCCGTCCAGCAGCACCGAGCCGCCGGTGACGGTGTACTTGGGGTGACCGGCCAGCGAGTAGGCCAGGGTGGACTTGCCGGAGCCGTTCGGGCCCATGATGGCGTGGGTCTCGCCCTGCTTCACGGTCAGGTCCACGCCCTTCAGGATCTCGCGCGGGCCGTTCTCGGCGTCCACGGAGACGTGCAGGTCGCGGATTTCAAGGGTTGCCATGTGTACTCAGGACTCCTGGTTGACGGAGACGAGCACATCGTCCCCTTCGATCTTTACGGGGTAGACAGCGACCGGCTTGGTGGCGGGCAGGCCGGAGGGCTTGCCGGTGCGCAGGTCGAAGCTGGAACCGTGCAGCCAGCACTCGATCATGCAGTCCTCGACCTCGCCCTCGGAGAGCGAGACGTTCGCGTGCGAGCAGGTGTCGTTGATCGCGAACACCCCCTCGTCGGTGCGGACGACGGAGACCGGCACGCCGTTGAGGTCCACGCGCTTGGGAACGTCCTCCTGGAGGTCGCTCAGCGCGCAGGCACGGAGGAAGGTCATCGCGCTCAGACCGCCGATTCCAGCTCGGCGTCGATCTTCTCCATGAGCTGCTCCTGCACCTCGGCCACGCCGATCTGCTGGAGCAGCTCGGCGAAGAAGCCGCGCACGACCAGGCGCCGGGCCTCGTCGGCCGGGATGCCGCGGGCCATCAGGTAGAACAGCTGCTCGTCGTCGAAGCGGCCGGTCGCCGAGGCGTGGCCGGCGCCGACGATCTCGCCGGTCTCGATCTCCAGGTTCGGGATCGAGTCGACCCGGGCGCCGTCGGTGAGCACCAGGTTCCGGTTGAGCTCGTAGGTGTCGGTGCCGAGCGCGGCGGCGCGGATCAGCACGTCGCCGACCCAGACCGCGTGGGCGTCCTGGCCCTGGAGCGCGCCCTTGTACGCCACGTTCGACCGGCAGTGCGGCGTGTCGTGGTCGATGACCAGGCGGTGCTCGAGGTGCTGGCCGGCGTCGGCGAAGTAGAGGCCGAACAGCTCGGCCTCGCCGCCGGGGCCGGCGTAGTTGACCCGCGGGTGCAGGCGGACCAGGTCGCCGCCGAAGGTGACGACCACGGACTTGAAGGTGGCGTCCCGGCCGACCAGCGCGTTGTGCTGGGCAACGTGGACGGCGTCCCGCTCCCAGTCCTGCACGGAGACGAAGGTGAGCTTGGCGCCCTCGCCGACCAGCAGCTCGACGTTGGCGGCCCGGGTGCCGGTGCCCTCGTGGTTGAGCACCACGACGGCCTCGGCGAACGGCTTGACGTCGATCACCACGTGGGCGAAGCGGACCCCGCCCTCGGCGCGCACGTCGATCTTGACCGGCTCGGTCAGCACCGCGTCCTTGGGGACGGTGACCACCAGGGCCTGCTCGAAGGCGCTGAACGCCTGAGCGGCGACCCGGTCGACCGGCGTGCCGGCCTTGCCCAGGCGGGCGTCGTCCCGGCCGACGGTCTCGGCGGTGACGCCGTCCGGCAGCGCGAGCTCGACCTTGTCCTCGCCCTTCTCCGCGGCGGCGGCGGTGCCGTCGTGCAGCCCGCCGAGGCGGTGCAGCGGGGTGAACCGCCAGTCCTCCTCGCGGCCGGTGGGCGCCGGGAAGTCGTTCACGTCGAAGGACGGCTTGACCGCGACGCGCGCGTCGATCGGCTGCTGGACCGCGGTGCGGCCGGTGCCGGGGCCGGCGAGCTGCGCGCCGGCGCCGGCGGTGCCGACCTCGATCGAACCGGCGGTGGTCGCCCCGGTGGTGTTCTGAACGTCAGCCATGGCTGTCGTGGTGCTCTCTTCCTCGAAAAGTCGGTGGGCGGTAAGCGGCCGGCAGGTCAGCCGACCGAGCCCTCCATCTGCAGCTCGATCAGCCGGTTGAGCTCCAGCGCGTACTCCATCGGCAGCTCGCGCGCGATCGGCTCGACGAAGCCGCGGACGATCATCGCCATCGCCTCGAACTCGGTCAGGCCGCGGCTCATCAGGTAGAAGAGCTGGTCCTCGCTGACCTTGGAGACGGTCGCCTCGTGGCCCATGGACACGTCGTCCTCACGGACGTCCACGTACGGGTAGGTGTCCGAGCGGGAGATGGTGTCGACCAGCAGCGCGTCGCACAGCACGTTGGACTTGGCGCCGTGCGAGCCCTCGCCGATCTCGATCAGGCCGCGGTAGGAGGTCCGGCCGCCGCCGCGCGCCACCGACTTGGAGACGATGTTGGAGGAGGTGTTCGGCGCCATGTGCACCATCTTGGCGCCGGCGTCCTGGTGCTGACCCTCGCCCGCGAAGGCGATCGACAGGGTCTCGCCCTTGGCGTGCTCGCCCATCAGGTAGACGGCCGGGTACTTCATGGTGACCTTGGAGCCGATGTTGCCGTCGATCCACTCCATGGTCGCGCCCTCGTACGCCACGGCGCGCTTGGTGACCAGGTTGTAGACGTTGTTCGACCAGTTCTGGATGGTCGTGTAGCGGCAGCGGCCGCCCTTCTTGACGATGATCTCCACGACCGCCGAGTGCAGCGAGTCGGAGGAGTAGATCGGGGCGGTGCAGCCCTCGACGTAGTGGACGTAGGCGTCCTCGTCGACGATGATCAGCGTCCGCTCGAACTGGCCCATGTTCTCGGTGTTGATCCGGAAGTAGGCCTGCAGCGGGATGTCCACGTGCACGCCCTTCGGCACGTAGATGAACGAGCCGCCGGACCACACCGCGGTGTTCAGCGCGGCGAACTTGTTGTCGCCGGCCGGGATCACGGTGCCGAAGTACTCCTTGAACAGCTCCGGGTGCTCGCGCAGCGCGGTGTCGGTGTCCAGGAAGATGACGCCCTGCTCCTCCAGGTCCTCGCGGATCTGGTGGTAGACGACCTCGGACTCGTACTGGGCGGCGACGCCGGCGACCAGGCGCTGCTTCTCCGCCTCCGGGATGCCGAGCTTGTCGTAGGTGGCCTTGATGTCCGCCGGCAGGTCCTCCCAGGACTCGGCCTGCTTCTCGGTGGAGCGGACGAAGTACTTGATGTTGTCGAAGTCGATGCCGGTGAGGTCGGAGCCCCAGGTCGGCATGGGCTTCTTGCCGAACAGCTTCAGGCCCTTGAGACGCAGGTTGAGCATCCACTCGGACTCGTTCTTCTTCGCGGAGATGTCGCGGACGACCTCCTCGCTGAGCCCGCGCTTGGCCGCGGCACCGGCGGTGTCCGGGTCGGCCCAGCCGTACTCGTAATTGCCCAGGCCGTCGAGCTCCGGGTGCGAAACGGTGTCAGTCATGCGAGCTTCCTAACGCGCGGACGCAGAATCTTCGGTGGACGTACCGGCAGTCGGCGCCGCATCGGAGCCGCGGCCCGAAGGCACCCGGGCGGACGACGATGCGGCACCGGATGCCGGCACATAGGTGGTGCAGACCCCGTCGCCGTGGGCGATCGTGGCCAGCCGTTGCACATGGGTGCCCAGGAGCCGGGAGAAGACCTCGGTCTCCGCCTCGCAGAGCTGCGGGAACTGCTCGGCGATGTGCGCGACCGGGCAGTGGTGCTGGCAGAGCTGGGCGCCCGCGGGGGCCTGGGCCGCGGCCGACGGGACACGCCGCACCGTGGCAGCGTACCCGTCCGCGCTCAGCGCCTGGGCCAGCGCCTCGGTGCGCTCACCGGCGGCGGCCAGACGCAGCGCCTCCAGGTACTTCTCGGCCTGCTTGCCGAAGCGGGCGCGGGCAAAGGCGGCGACCGCCTCCTCGCCCGCCTTGCCGCCGCCCACCGAGTCCGCGATCCAGCGCAGCGCGTCGGCGGCGAGCTGGTCGTACGCCTGGTAGAAGGCGTCCCGGCCGGCGTCGGTGAGGGCGAAGACCTTGGCCGGGCGACCCCGGCCGCGACTTCCGTAGACCCGCTGTTCACGGGACTCGACCAGGCCGGTGGCGACCAGCCCGTCGAGGTGGCGGCGGACGGCGGCGGTGGTGAGGCCGAGCCGGTTCGCCAGGTCGGCGGCGGAGGAGGGGCCGTGGTCCAGGATCGACCGCGCGACCCGGTCCCGGGTGGCCCGGTGGCCGTCCAGCAGCACCTCGGCCGCCGTCACGGGCACGTCACAGGAGGAGGCCGACTCGGCCTCCTGCTGCTGGGCGTGCTCGCGCATGTTTTTCACAACACCAGTGTTGCGTAATTCCTTCCGTCGGGACAAGCCGTGATCCATGCCTCACCGGTGGCATCGATCACGCAGGTAAGCCTTACCTGGCCTGGGAAAACGATCACCGAGCCGCCGAGCGGCCCGCGCGTCAGGCCCTCTTACACTCGCCGGTATGCACTCCGAACCCGCGGTCCAGATCGCCGGGCTGGTCAAACGCTACGACGACAAGCTCGCGGTGGACGGCCTCGACCTCACCATCCCGGCCGGCGCGATCACCGCCGTCCTCGGCCCCAACGGCGCCGGCAAGACCACCACCATCGAGACCTGCGAGGGCTACCGCCGCCCCGACGCCGGCACCGTCCGCGTCCTCGGCCTCGACCCGGTCACCCAGAACGCCGCGCTGCGGCCCCGGATCGGCGTCATGCTGCAGTCCGGCGGCGTGTACGCGGGCGCGCGCGCCGTCGAGATGCTGCGGCACACCGCCAAGCTGCACGCCCACCCGCTGGACGTGGACGCCCTGGTCGAGCGCCTCGGCCTCGGCTCCTGCGGCCGCACCACCTACCGGCGGCTGTCCGGCGGCCAGCAGCAGCGGCTCGCCCTGGCGATGGCCGTGGTCGGCCGCCCCGAGCTGGTCTTCCTGGACGAGCCCACCGCCGGCCTGGACCCGCAGGCCCGCCGGGCCACCTGGGACCTGGTGCGCGACCTGCGCCGGGACGGCGTCACCGTGGTCGTCACCACGCACCACATGGACGAGGCCGAGCAGCTCGCCGACCGGGTCGCCGTCGTCGACCGCGGCAAGGTCATCGCCGACGGCACCACCGAGGAGCTGTGCCGCGGCGGCGCCGAGAACGCGCTGCGCTTCGACGGCCCGCCCGGCCTCGACCTCGGCCCGCTGCTCAAGGAGCTGCCCGAGGGCGCCACCGCCACCGAGACCGCCCCCGGCAGCTACCGGATCGAGGCGCCCGTCGACCCCCGGCTGGTGGCCACCGTCACCGGCTGGTGCGCGGCCTCCGGCATCCTGCCCGAACGGCTGTCCGTCCAGCGCCGCAGCCTGGAGGACGTCTTCCTCGACCTGACCGGACGGGAGCTGCGCTCGTGAGCGAACGAAGCGAGGGAACCATGGGCGCCGTCACGACGGACTACTCCCCCCAGCCGGGCCCCGCGCCCGTCGGCCGGATGCTGCTCGCCCAGACGGCGTTCGAGACCAGGATGCTGCTGCGCAACGGCGAGCAGCTGCTGCTCACCGTGGTCATCCCGACCGTGCTGCTGGTGCTGTTCTCCGCCGTGGACATCGTCGCGGTCGAGGGCCCCGGCAAGCGGGTCGACTTCCTGGCCCCCGGCCTGCTCGCGCTGGCCGTGATGTCCACCGCCTTCACCGGCCAGGCCATCGCCACCGGCTTCGAGCGCCGCTACGGCGTGCTGAAGCGGCTCGGCGCGAGCCCGCTGCCGCGCTGGGCCCTGCTGACCGCCAAGACCGGCTGCGTCCTGGTGACGGAGGCGCTGCAGGTGGCGCTGCTGTCGGTGATCGCGCTGGCCCTCGGCTGGTCCCCGCACGGCGATCCGCTGACGGTCGCCGCGCTGCTGGTGCTCGGCACCGCCGCCTTCTCCGGCCTCGGCCTGCTGATGGCCGGCACCCTGAAGGCCGAGGCCACCCTGGCCGGCGCCAACCTGGTGTTCATCCTGCTGCTGCTCGCCGGCGGGGTGATCGTGCCGCTGAGCAGGTTCCCCGACGCCGTGCGGTCGGTGCTGGAGCTGCTGCCGATCTCGGCGCTCTCGGACGGCCTGCGGTCGGTGCTCCAGGGCGGCGCCGGGGTGCCGTGGGCTGACCTCGGCATCCTGGCCGGCTGGTCGGTGCTCGGCCTGGCCGCCGCCGCCCGCTTCTTCCGCTGGGAGTGAGCCGGCGCCCGACCGACGCGCGACGCCCCCGGCCTCACCCGGCCGGGGGCGTCGCGCTTCATGAGCCTACGGAGCGTCAGCTCTCGTTGCCGCCACGGCGCTTGCGGGCGAGCAGGACGAGCGCGCCGCCGAGCAGCAGCACACCGCCGCCGGCCGCCGCGATCATCGGGGTGGCGTCGCTGCTACCGGTCTGGGCGAGCGCCGGCGCGCTGGTGGTGGGCGCCGGGACGGGGGTCCTGCTCGGGGTGGGCGTGGCCGACGGGCTCGGGCTGGCCGGGGGCGTGACCGACGGAGTCGGGGTCACGGTCGGCGTGGGGGTCGGCGTCGGCGTGGGGGTCGGCGTGGGGGTGGGGGTGGGGGTCGGGGTGGGCGTGGGGGTCGGAGTCGGCGTGTGGCACGGCTCGATGGTCTTGGTCTCGTTGATGTTCCAGCCCTTCTCGTTCGGGTTCTCCGTGGTGGTGACCACCAGGTTCGCCTTGATCGGGGCATCGTGGTCCTTCACCGGGAAGGTGCCGTGGAACTCCTTCGGGAAGATCTTGCCGTCCAGGACCTTCTCACCGTCGATGGTGAGGCTGACGGTGTTCTTCACGGTCTCGTTGCCGCTGTAGTTGATCAGATCGACCGCGACCTTGTCGCAGGTCACCGTCCACGTCGGCACGTGTGCCGAGGCGTTGGACGCCAGCGCCAGAGGCAGTAGAAATCCGGCCGCAGCCGTCCCGGCGAGTGCCGTGGCGCCGATCGCGAAGTGCCGCTGCTGTCGCACCATTACCTTGTTCCCCTCCGAACGGTCCTGTGCAGCAGGCGTGTTGAGTGTTTCGCGGTGGCCCGCTACGACTGTCCGGGGGACTCTACCGGCACTTCCGCACCCTGCCACACCCCGCCGTACGACCGGATTTCGACTGTCCGTCCGTCTTCCGATGTGCACGACCAGCCCATCACAGCCGCCACCTCGCGGAACACGGATTCGGCAAAGCCGAATGAACTTGGTCACTTTCAAGACAGAACGGCGCCCCCGGTGATCGAGTCGAGTCACCGAGGGCGCCGTTTCGGTCAGTTGACGAACTCACGTCGACCGGCCCGGCCGGTTTCAGGCCTTCCGGGCCGCCTTGCGCCGGGCGGCCACCACGATCGCCCCGCCGGCCGCGAGCACGACCGCACCGCCGACGGCCAGCGGCAGCACCGGACCGGAGCCGGTGTGCGCCAGGTCGCCGCCCGCGTCCGGCCGGGCGGACGGACTGCCCGAGGCCGCCGGAGCGGCCGTCGAGCCGCCGGCCGACGCACTGGCCGAGCCGCTCGCGCCGGGCGTGCCGGTCACCGGGGCGGACGGGCCGCCCGAGGGGCTCGCCGAACCGCTCGGGGAGGCCGACGCGCTCGGCGTGGCCGACGGCGAGCCGCTCGGCACGGTCGGCGGCACCGTCGGCGTGCCGGACGGCGTCGGGACGGTGGTGCCGGGCAGGCAGCCGGTGAAGGGGTAGTGGTGCGTCTCGGCACCGGAGGTGCCGGTCAGCGAGGCGGCGATGACCGAGCCGTTGATCGGCGCACCACCCGTCCCCGGCCCGCCGTTGACGCCCGGGGTGTTCAGCGAGACGGCGGCGTTGGGCGCCAGCACCGTCCCGGCCCAGGCGGCGTCGCCCTTCTTGGTCACCTTGGTCGCGGTCGGGAAGTTCCAGAGCAGCTTGGACCGGATCGCCCCGCCCGACGCGCTCTGGCTCTTGTCGTCCAGCACGAAGGCCGACTTGCTCTGGTCCCAGAGGAGGAAACCGCTCGTCCCGGCCGACGCCATGTCGTACGAACCGCCGGTCACGTTGATCACGGTCACCGCCCCGACCGGCACCTTGACGTACACCTCCTTGGCGCCCTGCAGCTTCGCCGCGTCGACGGTGAAGCTGTTGTACTTGGCGTCCCCGCCGGTGAACGTCAGCTTGGCGCCCTCGGCCTGGACGGTGGCGCCGGCGGTCTGCGGGACGGCCGCCAGCGAGGCGGAGGCTGCGCGCAGCTTGGCGAACTCGGCCTTGAAGTCGATCGGCGAGGGCCCCTGGACGACGGTGCCCTTGTGGGCGTCGACCACGGCGCCGTCGGCCTTGGAGCCGTAGACGCCGTTGCCCTTCATCACCTGGGTGTTGTGGCCGGTGATCTTGCCTGCCACGACCAGGGCGTTCCTGCCGGGCAGCGCGTCGACCTCGGCGGGGGTGAGCTCCTGGCCGACCGAGAAGCCGCCGGTGAAGTCGGCGTTGCCGCCGACCGCGACCGCGCCCTCGGCGTCGGGGGTGTGGGTGTCGTCGCCCTCGATGAACTCGCCGTAGAGGTTGGCGACCCCGAGGCTGCGGCACTCCTGGGCGGGGTCGGCGGCCTGGGCGGTCGGGGCGACCAGACCGGCCAGTGCGAGAGAGCCACCGACGGCGAGCGCGGCGGCGGAAGTGGGTATGCGCATGTGCAGGATCTCCGCTTGGGTGCGGGAGGAGTGGGGAATGGTCCGAAAAAGGTATGGACCAATCCGCACTCTTTCGGCCAAACAGGTGATTGGTCAAGACCAATTCACTCCTTGACCGAACCGCCCTGGTTTGTCCGCGTGTCGCCTCCCCGCGTGTCGGCACCCGCCGACCGCCGCGCCTCCCGCGCCGGGCCGCCGCGCCTCCCGCGCCCCGCCCCAAGATCGCCTGTAAGGCCGCCTACGATTGACCCCGTGCCTAACCCCTTCTCCCTGCTCGCCGAGCGCTGGCAGCCATCCGCCGAGATGGTCCGGCGCGCCACGTTCGCCGCGCTGGTGATGAGCGTGGTGATCGTCGTCACCGGCGGCGCCGTCCGGCTCACCGCCTCCGGCCTCGGCTGTACGACCTGGCCCCGCTGCACCGACGAGAGCCTGACGCCCACCGCCGAGATGGGCTTCCACGGCGTCGTCGAGTTCACCAACCGGATGCTCACCTACGTGCTGAGCGCCGCCGTCGGCTGGGCGATCCTGGCCGCCCGCTGCCACCGCCCCTGGCGGCGCGGCATGACCAAGCTCGGCTGGGCGCAGTTCTGGCTGGTGATGAGCAACGCCGTGCTCGGCGGCATCACCGTGCTGACCGGCCTCAACCCGTACACGGTGGCGCTGCACATGATCGCCGCGATGGCCCTGGTCTGGGTCGCGCTGCTGATGTGGGAGCGGTCCAAGGAGGGCGACGGCCCGGCCAGGCTCTCGGTGGCCCGGCCGATCCACCAGCTCTCGTACGTCCTGGTCACCGTGATCGGCCTGCTCGTCGCGGCGGGCACCCTGGTGACCGGCGCCGGCCACCACCCGGGCACGCCCAAGGACAACAAGATCGTCCCGCGCATCCCGATCGACTACGACCGCCTCGCCCAGTTCCACGCGGACTTCGCGTTCGTCTCGGTCGGCCTGGCCATCGCGGTGATCTTCGTCTTCGCGGCCGTCAAGGCCCCCCAGCCGGCCAAGGCCCGCGCCAAGGAACTCCTCGCGGTGCTGCTGCTCCAGGGCGTGCTCGGCTTCATCCAGTACTTCACCGACGCCCCCGAGCTGATGGTCGGCCTGCACATGCTGCTCGCGGCACTGACCTGGATCGCCGCACTCCGCATCCCCCTCGCCCTGCGCACCCGCGCGGACGTGGCGGCGGCCGACCAGCTGCCCGCCCAGGCCCCGCAGACCGCCTCGGTCTGACCGCGGCGACAAACCGGCGGCCCGGTTCCCCCACGTGGGGGAACCGGGCCGCCGCCGTATCCGGGGCCGGGCTCCGGGCCGGGCTCAGATCTGGATGCCGGCCATCCGCTTCCACTCGTACTCGCCGGTCTTCACCTTGAGGCCCAGCTCGCCCTCGAAGTTCTCGTGCACGGTCAGCCCGGCCAGCTCCGCGGCCCGGCGGCCGACGGCGTAGCTGGGGGCCACCTGGTCGCCCCAGGCGCCGTCCGCGCCCACCACGACGATCCGGGTGGCCACGGCGCCGACGTACTCGACGACCGCGTCGGCGCTGCCCCCGTGCTGCCGGGCGAAGCTGGTCAGGTTCTTGGCGATGCGCTTGGCACGGCGCTCGGTACGGGCGTCCGGCGCGGTGGCGGTCTCAACGCTGCTCATGCCCGCATGCTACCCACCGGTAGCGGAGCTGGCGACGGGAGCGCCCTGTGCACCGGGACACATACTGGAGAGGTGACCTTCACAGGCTGGCCGGCCGAGGCGCTCGACTTCTACGAGCATCTGGAAGCCGACAACTCCAAGACCTTCTGGCAGGCCCACCGGGAACAGTACGACGACGCCGTGCGGGCCCCGATGGAGCGGCTGCTCGCCGACCTGGAGCCCGAGTTCGGGCCGGGGAAGGTGTTCCGTCCCAACCGCGACATCCGGTTCAGCGCCGACAAGTCCCCGTACAAGACCCACATCGGCGCCCATCTGGAGAGCGGCGGCTACATCCAGCTCTCCGCCGACGGCCTGGCCTGCGGCAACGGGATGTACCGGCTCGCCCCCGACCAGCTGGAGCGCTACCGGGCGGCCGTCGCCGAGGACGTCGGCGGCGCCGAGCTGGAACGGGTGATCGCCCGGGTGGAGCAGGCCGGCCCGCGGGTGCACGGCCGGGACAGCCTCAAGTCGGCCCCGCGCGGCTATCCCAGGGACCACCCCAGGATCGAGCTGCTGCGCCACAAGGGCCTGGTGGCCTGGCAGGACTGGGAGCCCGCGAAGTGGCTGGGCACCCGCGCCGCGTACACCCGGATCACCGGCTTCCTGCACGCCTCCCAGCCGCTGCGGGACTGGCTGGACGGCCACGTCGGCCCCTCCGAACTGCCCGCCCGCTGAGCCGCGCCGCGCCGCGGCACCCCCCCGGCAGACGAAGGAGCCCCGGTCCACCGGACCGGGGCTCCTCGGGTTCGTACGGACGCCTACTTCACGAACGGGTCGATCGCGCAGACCACCATCAGCAGCGACAGGTAGGTGATCGACCAGTGGAACAGCCGCATCTCCTTGAGCTTCGCGCCCACGACCCCGGCCTTGGCCCGCCCGTACAGCGCGTGCGCCTCGCGCAGCCAGGCCCCGCCCAGCAGCACCGCGGCGACCGGGTACAGCCAGCTCATGTGCCCCAGCGGCCAGAGCGCCAGCGAGACCGCCACCATCACCCAGGAGTAGACGACGACCTGCTTGCCGACCGCCACGTTGCCCTTGATCACCGGCAGCATCGGCACGCCGGCCCGCTCGTAGTCCTCGCGGACCTTCATCGACAGCACCCAGGTGTGCGGCGGCGTCCAGAAGAACACCACCAGGAAGAGCACCACCGCGGCCCAGGAGACCGAGTTGGTCACCGAGGACCAGCCGACCAGCACCGGCATGCAGCCGGCGATGCCGCCCCAGACGATGTTCTGCGAGGTGCGCCGCTTGAGCCCGAGCGTGTAGACGAACACGTAGAACAGCAGAGCGCCCAGCGCCAGCCAGGCGGACAGCCAGTTGACCCCGATGCCCAGCAGCAGGGTCGAGACCACCGCGAGCACGACGCCGAAGACCAGCGCCTCGCGCGGCGAGACCATCCCGGTGACGATCGGGCGCCGCTCGGTGCGCGACATGACCGCGTCGATGTCCCGGTCGATGTACATGTTGAGGGCGTTGGCGCCGCCCGCCGAGAGGTAGCCGCCGACGACGACCTTCAGCACCAGCAGCATGTTCGGCACGCCCTGCTGGGCCAGGAACATCACCGGCACGGTGCTCATCAGCAGCAGCTCGATGATCCGCGGCTTGGTCAGTGCGACGAACGCGCCGACACGGGCCCCGAAGGGCCGGCGCGCAGGAGTCGCCCCGGTGACCCCGGCGGGACGGGTTTCGACGGCGGTCACTAACACCCCAACTGAAGATGAATCTTCGCAGGCGTCCACAGGAACGAAGGGTCCCGAATCGTCCGCTCTGCGCGTACCACGACACCATAGACGCTCCATATATCGCATCCGGCTCCGGGGTCCCCCGGCGAGGCGGAACGCACACCCCCGGGTGAACCGCCCGGGCGGGGCCGTCGGGGGCCTCCCGGGGGCCGCTGCCGGGGCCCGCTCGCCCGTCCTGACCACCGGAGCGGCGCGAGGCCGCGAATCGGGAGAGTCTGGGACAAATCCAGTCCGACCGTCCCAGTGGGAATCTGCGTGCGGAATTGCCGGTTGTCCCAGCACGGAGGGTGAGCCGTGACCCGGACGGTAGGCTCGCACGCAGAAGCGGGATCTACCCTCCGTGACCGGCACCACCCAACGTCGGGACCACAGCGCCGTGGCCGACCCGGTCCCCATTCACGGGGTCACTCTTCACAACGGAAGGAGCCCTGAGACAGGGTGAGCACTGCGCCGACGAACGCATTCGAGTGGACCGATCTGGACGACCGCACGGTCGACACCGCACGGGTCCTGGCCATGGACGCCGTCCAGAAGGTCGGCAACGGGCACCCCGGGACGGCCATGTCGCTGGCCCCGGCCGCGTACCTGATCTTCCAGCGGTTCCTGCGCCACGACCCGACCGACCCGTCGTGGGTCGGGCGCGACCGCTTCGTCCTCTCCCCCGGGCACACCAGCCTGACGCTCTACACCCAGCTCTACTTCTCCGGCTACGGCCTGGAGCTGGACGACCTCAAGGCCTTCCGCGTCGCGGGCAGCCGCACCCCCGGCCACCCCGAGCACGGCCACACGGCCGGCGTGGAGACCACCACCGGCCCGCTCGGCCAGGGCATCGCCAACGCGGTCGGCATGGCGATGGCCGCCCGCTACGAGCGCGGCCTGTTCGACCCCGAGGCCCCGGCCGGCGAGTCCCCGTTCGACCACACCGTCTGGGCCATCGTCTCCGACGGCGACCTGGAGGAGGGCATCTCCGCCGAGGCCTCGTCGCTGGCCGGCCACCAGAAGCTGGGCAACCTGGTCGCCCTCTACGACGACAACCACATCTCGATCGAGGGCGACACCGACACCGCCTTCTCCGAGGACGTCCTCAAGCGCTACGAGGCGTACGGCTGGCACGTCCAGCGGGTCACCCCGAAGGCCAACGGCGACATCGACACGGCCGCCCTCGCCGAGGCGCTGGCCGCGGCCAAGGCCGAGACGTCCCGCCCCTCGATGATCGCGATGCGCACCATCATCGCCTGGCCGGCCCCGGACGCCCAGAACACCGCCAAGGCGCACGGCTCCGCGCTCGGCGCCGCCGAGATCGCCGCCACCAAGAAGGTCCTGGGCTTCGACCCGGAGAAGACCTTCGAGGTCAGCGACCAGGTCATCGAGCACGCCCGCCAGGTCATCAAGCGCGGCAAGGCCGCCCGCGACCAGTGGCAGCAGGGCTTCGACGCCTGGCGCGCCGCCCACCCGCAGCGCGCCGCCGAGTTCGACCGCATCCAGGCCGGCGAGCTGCCCGAGGGCTGGAAGAAGACCGTCCCGACCTTCCCCGCCGGCAAGGACGTCGCCACCCGCAAGGCCTCCGGCGACACCCTCAAGGCCCTCGGCGCGGTGATCCCGGAGCTGTGGGGCGGCTCGGCCGACCTCGCCGAGTCCAACCTCACCACCATCGACGAGGACAGCTCCTTCCTCCCCGAGGGCAACCCGCTGAAGTCGGCGAGCCCGTACGGCCGGACGATCCACTTCGGCATCCGCGAGCACGCCATGGGCTCGACCATGAACGGCATCGCCCTGCACGGGAAGACCCGCGTGTACGGCGGCACCTTCCTGGTCTTCGCCGACTACATGCGCCCGGCCGTCCGCCTGGCCGCGCTGATGAAGCTGCCGGTCACCTACGTCTGGACGCACGACTCGATCGGCCTCGGCGAGGACGGCCCGACCCACCAGCCGGTCGAGCACCTGGCCGCGCTGCGCGCCATCCCGGGCCTGGCCATGGTCCGCCCGGCCGACGCCAACGAGACCGCCGTCGCGTGGCGCACCGTCATCGAGCGCCAGACCAGCCACCCCGGCCCGGTCGGCCTGGCGCTGACCCGCCAGGGCGTGCCGACCTTCGACCGCGAGGTCTTCGGCTCCGCCGAGGGCACCGCGAAGGGCGGCTACATCCTGGCCGAGGCCTCCACCGGGGACCCGCAGGTGATCCTGCTCGGCACCGGCTCCGAGGTCCAGCTGGCCGTCCAGGCCCGTGAGGTGCTGGAGGCCGAGGGCATCGGCACCCGGGTGGTCTCGATGCCGTCGTTCGAGTGGTTCCAGGAGCAGGACCAGGCCTACCGCGACAGCGTGCTGCCGCCGTCGGTCAAGGCCCGGGTGTCGGTCGAGGCCGGCATCGCCCAGGGCTGGCGCGAGCTGGTCGGCGACCACGGCCGGATCGTGTCGCTGGAGCACTTCGGCGCCTCCGCCGACTACAAGGTGCTGTTCGAGGAGTTCGGCATCACCGCCGAGCGCGTGGTGGCCGAGGCCCACAACGCCCTGCGCTCCCTCGAGGCCGTCAACCGCTAGCGGCTCCGGGCCGCGTGCCCGCCCGCACGCGGGCACGCGGCCCCCTCCGACCACCCCACGAAGCACGAAGAACAAGGGACTGAAGCACCATGACTGACGCACTGAAGCGCCTCAGCGACGAAGGCGTTGCGATCTGGCTGGACGACCTCAGCCGCAAGCGGCTGAACTCCGGCAACCTGGCCGAACTGGTGCAGAACAAGCACGTGGTGGGCGTGACCACCAACCCGACCATCTTCCAGAAGGCCATCGCCGGCTCCGGCGACGACTCCTACGACGGCCAGCTGCGCGACCTCGCCGTCCGCAAGGTCACCACCGACGAGGCGATCCGCATGATCACCACCTCGGACGTGCGCGACGCGGCCGACGTGCTGCGCCCCGTCTACGACGCCTCCAACGGCCGCGACGGCCGGGTCTCCATCGAGGTCGACCCCCGCCTGGCGCACGAGACCGCCACCACCGTGGCCGAGGCCAAGCAGCTGTGGTGGCTGGTCGACCGCCCGAACGTCTTCATCAAGATCCCCGCCACCAAGGCCGGCCTGCCCGCGATCGCCGAGGTCATCGGCAAGGGCATCAGCGTCAACGTCACGCTGATCTTCTCGCTGGAGCGCTACAAGGCCGTCATCGACGCCTACCTGACCGGTCTGGAGGCCGCCAAGGCCAAGGGCCTGGACCTCTCCCAGATCGAGTCGGTCGCCTCCTTCTTCGTCTCCCGCGTGGACACCGAGATCGACAAGCGCCTGGACAAGATCGGCGGCGAGGCCAGGAACCTGCGTTCCAAGGCCGCGCTGGCCAACGCCCGCCTCGCGTACCAGGCGTACGAGGAGGTCTTCGGCAGCGTCGACGGCAAGACCGCCGGCAACGCCCGCTGGGCCGCCCTGGAGGCCGCCGGCGCCAAGCCGCAGCGTCCGCTGTGGGCCTCCACCGGTGTCAAGGACCCGGCCCTGCCGGACACCCTGTACGTCACCGAGCTGGTCGCCCCCGGCACCGTCAACACGATGCCCGAGGCCACCCTGGACGCCACCGCCGACCACGGCGTGGTCACCGGCAACACCATCGTCCCCAACTACGCCGACGCCAAGGCCGTGCTGGACGCGATCGCCGCCGCCGGCGTGGACTACGACGACGTCGTGCAGCTCCTGGAGGACGAGGGCGTCGAGAAGTTCGAGCAGTCCTGGAAGGAACTGCTCGACACCGTCACCGCCTCGCTCGCCTCCTTCGCCGACGAGAAGTGACCCCTGCTCACAGCCAGCGCACGAAAGCGGAGCCCATCAAGTGAGCACTGATTTCCCCGAGTTGACACCGGAATCGGACGTGGACGATCTCCCGCCCGCGGCCGTCAACCCGCTTCGTGACCCCTCCGACCGGCGGCTCCCGCGCATCGCGGGGCCGTCCGGTCTGGTCATCTTCGGGGTCACCGGCGACCTGTCCCGCAAGAAGCTGATGCCGGCCATCTACGACCTGGCCAACCGCGGTCTGCTTCCGCCGGGCTTCTCCCTCGTCGGCTTCGCCCGCCGCGAGTGGGACGACGAGGACTTCGCAAAGGAGGTCCACGACGCCGTCCGGGACCACGCCCGCACCCCGTTCCGGGAGGAGGTCTGGCAGCAGCTCGCCAAGGGCATGCGCTTCGTCCACGGGACGTTCGACGACGACGACGCCTTCGACAAACTGCGCGAGACCATCGAGGAGCTGGACAAGGCCCAGGGCACCGGCGGCAACTTCGCCTTCTACCTGTCCGTCCCGCCGAAGTTCTTCCCGACCGTCGTCCAGCAGCTCAAGAAGCACGGCCTGGCCGACCCGCCGCAGGGCTCCTGGCGCCGCGCGGTCATCGAGAAGCCCTTCGGCCACGACCTGGAGAGCGCCCAGGAGCTCAACAAGGTCGTCCACGAGGTCTTCCCCCGGGACGAGGTCTTCCGGATCGACCACTACCTGGGCAAGGAGACGGTCCAGAACATCCTGGCGCTGCGCTTCGCCAACCAGATGTTCGAGCCGATCTGGAACCGGTCGTACGTCGACCACGTGCAGATCACCATGGCCGAGGACATCGGCATCGGCGGCCGGGCCGGCTACTACGACGGCATCGGCTCCGCCCGTGACGTCATCCAGAACCACCTGCTCCAGCTGATGGCGCTCACCGCCATCGAGGAGCCCGCCTCCTTCCACCCGAAGGCGCTGGTGGCCGAGAAGCTCAAGGTGCTCAGCGCCGTCAAGCTCCCGGCCGACCTCGGCCGGCACACCGTGCGCGGCCAGTACGCCTCGGGCTGGCAGGGCGGCGAGGAGGTCGTCGGCTACCTGGACGAGGACGGGATCGACCCCGAGTCCAAGACCGACACCTACGCGGCCATCAAGCTGGAGATCAACAACCGCCGCTGGGCGGGCGTCCCGTTCTACCTGCGGACCGGCAAGCGCCTGGGCCGCCGGGTCACCGAGATCGCGGTCGTCTTCCAGCGCGCCCCGTACCTGCCCTTCGACTCCTACGCGACCGAGGAGCTGGGGCAGAACGCCCTGGTCATCCGGGTCCAGCCGGACGAGGGCGTGACGGTGCGGTTCGGCTCCAAGGTGCCGGGCACCTCCTTCGAGGTCCGGGACGTCACGATGGACTTCGCCTACGGCGAGTCCTTCACGGAGTCCAGCCCGGAGGCGTACGAGCGGCTCATCCTCGACGTGCTGCTCGGCGACGCCAACCTGTTCCCGCGCCACCAGGAGGTCGAGCTCTCCTGGCAGATCCTCGACCCGATCGAGAAGTACTGGGACAGCCACGGCAAGCCCGCCCAGTACGCGGCGGGGACCTGGGGCCCCGTCGAGGCGGACGAGATGCTCGCACGAGACGGCAGGAGCTGGCGCCGGCCATGAAGATCGACCTCACCAACACGACGTCCAGCAAGATCAACGCCGCGCTGATGGAGGCGCGCCGGGCCCGCGGCTCCGGCGCCGCCGGCATGGTGCTCACCCTGGTGATAGTGACCGACGAGGGCAGCGCCTACGACGCCCTCAAGGCCGCCAACGACGCCTCCCGCGAGCACCCGATGCGCACCCTCGCGGTGATCAAGCGCGCCGGGCGCTCGCCCCGGGCGCGGGCCGAGACCCGGCTGGACGCCGAGATCCTGGTCGGCTCGGACGCCGGTTCCGGCGAGACGGTCGTCCTGCGGATGCACGGCGAACTCGCCTCGCACGCCCAGTCGGTGGTCCTGCCGCTGCTGCTGCCGGACGCCCCGACCGTCGTCTGGTGGCCGGACAACGCGCCGCACCACCCGGCGCAGGACCCGCTGGGCTCGATCGCCCAGCGCCGGATCACCGACGCCGTCACCGCGGAGTCCCCGGTCGGCCAGCTCGCCCAGCGCGCCCAGAGCTACACCCCGGGCGACACCGACCTGGCCTGGACCCGGATCACCGGCTGGCGCTCGATGCTCGCCGCCGCGCTGGACCAGCGGCCGTCCACGATCGTCTCCGCGGTCGTCGAGGGCGAGTCCTACAACCCCAGCGTCGAGCTGCTCGGCCTCTGGCTGGCCAACCGGCTGCACGTGCCGGTCGAGCGGGTCGTCACCAACGGCCCCGGCATCACCGCGGTGCACCTGCGCACCAAGGACGGGGACATCACCCTGGACCGCCCGGACGGCCTGCTGGGCACGCTGTCCATGCCCGGCTCGCCGGACCGCCAGGTGGCGCTCAAGCGGCGCGAGACCTCGGAGCTGATCGCCGAGGAGCTGCGCCGACTGGACCCGGACGACATCTACGCGACGGCCGTGCGCACGCCCGTCGAGCGGCTGCAGGAACCGGCCAACGCCGAGACCGAGGCGGCCGAGAAGGTCGCCCGCGAGCTCGCCGAGGAGGCCGAGGTCGCCGTCGAGGAGGCCGCCGAGGCCGCCGTGGCCAACCCGGAGCGGGTGACCGCCGAGGCGGCGGAGCGCAAGCCCGCGCGCAAGGCCGCCGGCAAGCGCACCACCAAGGAAGGCGCATGACCAACGCGACCCCGCAGCTGGTCGTCCACCGGGACAAGGAGCTGATGGCCCAGGCGGCCGCGGCCCGGCTGATCACCCGGATCGTGGACGCCCAGGCCGCCCGCGGCAGCGCCTCGGTGGTGCTCACCGGCGGTCGCAACGGCAACGCCCTGCTGGCCGCGATCGCCGCCTCCCCGGCGCGCGACGCGGTCGACTGGGGCCGGCTGGACCTCTGGTGGGGCGACGAGCGCTTCCTGCCCGCCGCCGACCCGGAGCGCAACGCCGTCCAGGCCCGCGCCGAGCTGCTGGACGCCGTCCCGCTCGACCCGGCGCGGGTGCACGAGATGCCCGCCTCGGACGGGGTGGACGGCTCGGACGTGGAGGCCGCCGCCGCCCGCTACGCCGAGGAGCTGGCGAAGGCGGCCGGGCCGGGCGACCGGCTCGGCGTCCCGGCCTTCGACGTGCTGCTGCTCGGCGTCGGCCCGGACACCCACGTCGCCTCGCTCTTCCCCGAGCACCCGGGCGTACGGGAGACCGAGCTGACCGTGGTCGGCGTTCGCGGGGCCCCCAAGCCCCCGCCGGTGCGCATCTCGCTCACCCTCCCGGCGATCCGCACCGCCCGCGAGGTCTGGCTGCTGGCCGCCGGCGAGGACAAGGCGGGCGCGGTCGCGCTGGCCCTGTCCGGCCCCGGCGAGCTCCAGGCGCCCGCCTCCGGCGCGTACGGCCGCAGCCGCACCCTGTGGCTGCTGGACCGCGCCGCCGCGGAGCGGATCCCGCCGCAGCTCTACCCGCCGGCCTCCGCGTAACCGGATCCGGCAACGCCGAAGGGCGCCACCGTCGTTCGACGGTGGCGCCCTTCGTGCTGTTGCCGTTGTCCGGGCCGGAGCCGTTCCGCTCAGATCTCGCCGCGGAGCTTCGCGAGCGCCTCCGCCAGGATCGCCTCGCCGTCGGCGTCGGTGCGCCGCTCACGGACGTAGGCGAGGTGGGTCTTGTACGGCTCGTTGCGCGAGGGCGCCGGCGGGTTGTGCTGGTCCTGCCCCGCGGGGAAGCCGCAGCGCGGGCAGTCCCAGGTCTCCGGGATCGCCGCTTCGGCGGCGAAGCTGGGACGGGTCTCGTGCTTGTTCGCGCACCAGAAGGAGATCCGGTTGCGCGGGGCGGACTCGCCGCGTTCCGCCTCGCCCATCGGGCCGGCCCCGACCCTGCTGCCACGGATGGCATTGCCACTTGCCACGGTCTGACTCCCTGCGTACTGGTGCGCCGACCCGCCGCGGTGCGCGTCGGTGGCGAAAGTCGTCCTAGTGTAAGCAGGAGTTAAGCATCCGCCACCATCGCCTCCGCACCCGACCGTCCCAGGATAGGCGCTCGGGAGACGGGGCGTCAGGGATACGTCAGCTCTGGTACTTCAGCACCAGGCCCAGGATGATGATGCTCGCGAACCATCCCGAGCCGACCACGATGGTGATGCGGTCCAGGTTGCGCTCGGCCACCGCCGAGCCGCCGCCGGTGGACATCGCGCCACCGCCGAACATGTCGGACAGGCCGCCGCCCTTCCCCTTGTGCAGCAGCACCAGCAGGATCATCAGCAGACTGAAGATGATCAGGGCAATCGAGAACCCGAGAACCACGACGGGACCAACTCTCTCGTATCTTCGGCGAAGGGGCCGGGCCGCGTACGGCGGTCCGGCCCCAAAGCCTACGTTGCTGCGGCGGCGTTAGCCTACTGCCTGCTCACGGTAGCGCACGATCTTGACGAACTCGTCGGCGTCCAGCGAGGCACCGCCGACCAGGCCGCCGTCGATGTCGGGCTTGGCCATCAGACCGGCCGCGCTCGACGACTTCACCGAACCGCCGTACAGCACCCGGACCTTGTCGGCCAGCTCGGCGTCGTACAGCTCGGCGATCCGCTTGCGGATGGCGGCGCAGACCTCCTGCGCGTCCTCCGGGGTGGCCACCTCGCCGGTGCCGATCGCCCAGACCGGCTCGTAGGCGACCACGATCGACTCGGCCTGGTGGGCCGGGACGTCGGCCAGGCCGCCGTCCAGCTGCGCCAGGGTGTACTCGACGTGGGTGCCGGCCTTGCGGATCTCCAGCGGCTCGCCGACGCACAGGATCGGGGTGATCCCGGCGCGGTAGGCGGCCTTCACCTTGGCGTTGACGATCTCCTCGTTCTCGCCGTGGTACTGGCGGCGCTCGGAGTGGCCGATCACCGCGTAGGTGCACTTGAGCTTGGCCAGCATCGGGCCGGAGACCTCGCCGGTGTAGGCCCCGCCGTCGTGCTGCGAGATGTCCTGCGAGCCGTACTTGATCTTCAGCTTGTCGCCGTCGACCAGGGTCTGCACCGAGCGCAGGTCGGTGAACGGCACCAGGACGGCGACCTCGACGGCCTCGTAGTCCTTGTCGGCCAGCGCGAAGGCCAGCTTCTGGGTGTGCTGGATGGCCTCAAGGTGGTTGAGGTTCATCTTCCAGTTGCCCGCCATCAGCGGGAGACGGTCGGTCATGTGTTTCAGTCCTCCAGAGCGGCGAGACCGGGGAGGGTCTTGCCCTCCAGGTACTCGAGGCTGGCGCCGCCGCCGGTCGAGATGTGCCCGAACTTCGTCTCGTCGAAGCCCAGGATGCGGACGGCCGCGGCGGAGTCGCCGCCGCCGACCACGGTGAACGCGTTGCTGTCGATCAGGGCCTGGGCGACGGCCTTGGTGCCGTTCGCGTAGTCCGGGTGCTCGAAGACGCCCATCGGACCGTTCCAGAACACGGTGCCCGCGTCGGCCAGCTTGGCCGCGTACAGCTCGCGGGTCTTCGGGCCGATGTCCAGGCCCTCCTCGTCGGCCGGGATCTTGTCCGAGTCGACGGTCGAGGGGTTCGCCGGGGCCTTGGTCTTGAGGTCCGGGAAGTCGGCGGAGACCAGGACGTCCACCGGCAGCACGAACTCGACGCCGCGCTTCTCGGCCTCGGCCAGGTAGCCGAGGACGGTCGGGATCTGGTCCTCCTGCAGCAGCGAGATGCCGACCTCGTGGCCCTTGGCCTTGAGGAAGGTGTACGCCATGCCGCCGCCGATCAGGATCCGGTCGGCCTTCTTCAGCAGGTTGTCGATCACACCGAGCTTGTCGGAGACCTTGGCGCCGCCGAGCACCACCACGTACGGGCGGGCCACGTCCTCGGTGAGCTTCTTCAGCACGCCGACCTCGGTGGCGATCAGGTCGCCCGCGGCGTGCGGCAGGCGGGCCGGCAGGTCGAAGACCGAGGCGTGCTTGCGGTGCACGGCGCCGAAGCCGTCGCCCACGTACAGGTCGGCCAGCGCGGCCAGCCGGTCGGCGAAGGCGCCGCGCTCGGCGTCGTCCTTGCTGGTCTCGCCGGCGTTGAAGCGCAGGTTCTCCAGCAGCGCGACCTCGCCGTTCACCAGCGCGGCCACGACGGCCTTCGCGCTGTCGCCGACGGTGTCGCCGGCGAAGGCGACGTCCTTGCCGAGGATCTCGCCGAGGCGCTTGGCCGCCGGGGCGAGCGAGAACTTCGGGTCCGGCTCGCCCTTGGGGCGGCCGAGGTGCGAGGCGACGACGACCTTCGCGCCGGCCTCGGCCAGCTTGGCGATGGTCGGCGCGACGGCGCGGATCCGGCCGTCGTCGGTGATCTTGTCACCCTCCAGCGGCACGTTCAGGTCGGCGCGCACGAAGACGCGCTTGCCTTCGACGCCGGCTTCGATGAGCTCTTCGATGGTCTTCACGGGGATTCGGTTTCTCCTGGGGAGATGGTTGATGCGCAGTGAGGCGGCACGGCGCAGGGGCCGCCTGAGAAGTCCTTGAGCGCGGAACGAGGGCCCGGTCGGCACCGTACGCCGTCCGGGCCCTCGCCCCTACATCACGTCAGCTCCCGCAAGGTCAGAGCTGCCCGCCGACGAGGGCGACCAGGTCGACGACGCGGTTCGAGTAGCCCCACTCGTTGTCGTACCAGCCGAGCACCTTGACCTGGTTGCCCTGGACCATGGTGAGGCTGGAGTCGAAGATGCAGGAGGCCGGGTCGTTCACGATGTCCGAGGAGACGATCGGGTCCTCGGTGTAGGCCAGGATGCCCTTGAGCGGGCCCTCCTGCGCGGCCTTCTGGAAGGCCGCGTTGACCTCGTCCTTGGTGACCTCGCGCTCCAGGGTGACGACCAGGTCCGTGATGGAGCCGGTCGGGACCGGGACGCGCAGCGAGGTGCCGTCCAGCTTGCCCTTCAGCTCCGGCAGGACCAGGGCGGTCGCCTTGGCGGCACCGGTCGACGTCGGGATGATGTTCTGCGAGGCCGCACGAGCACGGCGCAGGTCCTTGTGCGGGAAGTCCAGGGTGACCTGGTCGTTGGTGAACGCGTGGACGGTGGTCATCAGACCCTTGACGATGCCGAAGCTCTCGTTCAGCACCTTCGCCATCGGCGCCACGCAGTTGGTGGTGCAGGAGGCGTTGGAGATGACGTGGTGGTTGGCGGCGTCGTACTTCTCGTCGTTGACACCCAGGACGATGGTGACGTCCTCGTCGGTGGCGGGCGCCGAGATGATGACCTTCTTCGCGCCGGCGGCGAGGTGCTTCTTCGCGGCCTCGGCCTTGGTGAAGATACCGGTGGACTCGACGACGATGTCGGCGCCCAGGGCGGCCCACGGGAGGTTCGCGGGGTCACGCTCGGCGGTCACCTTGAAGGTGTGGCCGTCGACGGTGATGCTGTCCGCGGTGTGCGAGACCTCGCCCGGGAAGGTACCCAGGGTGGTGTCGTACTTGAGCAGGTGTGCCAGGGTCTTCGTGTCGGTGAGGTCGTTGACACCGACGATCTCGATGTCCGCGCCCTGGGCCTTGACCGCGCGGAAGAAGTTGCGGCCGATGCGGCCGAAGCCGTTGATGCCTACCCGGATCGTCACGAACCGATCTCCTCGTTAGGTACGCCGGGCGCGAGGCCCGGCGGGGGTGAGATTTGGGAAGTCCCCGACCGCCTACGACCCTACCCCTCCGGGGCCTCGCACGGCACATCGCACCGCCTGCCGAGACCGGGCGTGGCGCGGCCGAAACCCGATTTCAGGCCGTCCGGCCTTGCTTCGCCGGGCAGTTGGTCCCGGGCCAGTGGTCTCTACCAATTCGGGAGTGCCGGCGGGTCCGGAAACCCGTCCGGGACGCCCTCCGCGGCCCCGTCCTGGAAGCCGCCGGACGGCGGTCCCGGAACGCCGACGGCCGGCGCCCCGGGAGCGGGGTGCCGGCCGTGTGTTCGTCACGGAACGTGAACGTCAGTTCAGCGCCATCTCGTCGGTGAGGCTCGCCTCGGTGCTCGGCAGGCCGAGCTCGGAGGCCCGCTTGTCGGCCATCGCCAGCAGCCGGCGGATCCGGCCGGCCACCGCGTCCTTGGTCAGCGGCGGGTCGGCGAGCGCGCCCAGCTCCTCCAGCGAGGCCTGCTTGTGCTGCATCCGCAGCTGGCCGGCCGCGGCCAGGTGCTCCGGCACCTCGTCGCCGAGGATCTCCAGCGCGCGGGCCACCCGGGCGCCGGCCGCCACCGCGGCGCGGGCCGAGCGGCGCAGGTTGGCGTCGTCGAAGTTGGCCAGCCGGTTGGCGGTGGCGCGCACCTCGCGCCGCATCCGGCGCTCCTCCCAGGCGAGCACCGACTCGTGCGCGCCGAGCCGGGTCAGCAGGGCGCCGATCGCGTCGCCGTCGCGGATCACCACCCGGTCCACGCCGCGCACCTCGCGGGCCTTGGCCGGGATGCCGAGCCGGCGGGCGGCGCCGACCAGGGCGAGGGCGGCCTCGGAGCCGGGGCAGGTGATCTCCAGCGAGGAGGAGCGGCCCGGCTCGGTGAGCGAGCCGTGCGCCAGGAAGGCCCCGCGCCAGGCCGCCTCGGCGTCGCAGGTGGCCCCGGAGACGACCGCCGGGGGCAGGCCCCGGATCGGGCGGCCGCGGCCGTCCACGAGCCCGGTCTGGCGCGCGAGCAGCTCGCCGTCCTTGACCACCCGGACCACGAAGCGGCTGCCGCGGCGCAGCCCGCCGGGGGCCATCACCACGAGGTCCGAGGAGTGCCCGAAGATCTCCAGCAGGTCCTTGCGCAGCCGCCGTGCCGCCGCTCCGGTGTCCAGCTCCGCCTCGATCACGATGCGGCCGCTCACGATGTGCAGCCCGCCCGCGAAACGCAGGATCGCCGACACCTCCGCCTTGCGACAGCAGGCCCGGGTGACCGGGAGCCGGCTGATCTCGTCCTTCACCGCTGGAGTCATCGCCATGGCCCGATCCTTCCATGTGTCCGGAAAATCCGGTCGTACGCTGCCGCCAACAGCTCGGGGTCGTGTCGCGGTGTCCCGTCGGTACGGGCCACCGAGCCGAGCACCAGAGCCGCGCCCATCCGCTCGGCGGCCTTCTCCAGGCCGTCCAGGTCGGCCTGGCCGAAGGCCCCGCCGGTGACGGCGCGCTCGTCCACCAGGATCGCATCCACCACGAGGTCCGGAGCGTGGTCGGCGATGACCTCCAGGTGGCGCTGGGGGGTGAAGCCCTCGGTCTCGCCGGGCTGGGGGGCCAGGTTCAGGGTGAGCAGGCGGCGGGCGCGGGTCTCGGTGAGCGCCTTGGCCAGGTCGGGCACCAGCAGGTGCGGCAGCACGCTGGTGAACCAGGAGCCGGGGCCGAGCACCACCCAGTCCGCCTCCCGGACGGCGGTGACCGCCTCCGGGACGGCGGGCGGCCCGTCCGGCAGCAGCCGGATCGACTGCACGGTGCCCGGGGTCACCGCGACGTCGGCCTGGCCGCGGACCGCCGTGACCTCGGCGGGGTACCGCGGGTCGTGGCCGCGGACGGTCGCCTCGATGTCCAGCGGCACCGCCGACATCGGCAGCACCCGGCCCTGCACGTTGAGCAGCCGGCCGACCCAGTCCAGTGCCGCCACCGGGTCGCCGAGCTTCTCCCAGAGCGCGACGATCAGCAGGTTGCCGACGGCGTGGCCGCCGAGCTCGCCGTTGCCGGTGAAGCGCTGCTGGATCACCTCGGACCAGGTGCGGCCCCAGTCGTCGTCCCCGCACAGCGCGGCCAGCGCCTTGCGCAGGTCGCCGGGGGGCAGCACGCCGAGCTCCTCGCGCAGCCGGCCGCTGGAGCCGCCGTCGTCGGCGACGGTGACCACGGCGGTGAGGTCGGTGGTGAGCCGGCGCAGCGCGGACAGCGAGGCGGACAGGCCCTGGCCGCCGCCGAGCGCGGCGATCCTGGGCGCCGGATTGGCGCGGGCGGGACTGCTGCGCGGGCGGCCCGGCGCCGTGGGCCGGGCCGGGCTGCCCGCCCGGTCACCGGTCCTGCTCTGCGGCTGCCGCCCGGGCACGTATCCCGCCACAATCACCTCGCGTTCCTCGGCCCGCCGACCACTCCACCGGCGGGCCCGGCAGGGAGGCGGCGGTTACTCCCGTCCCATGTCACGGTGAACGAGCACCGTCTCGACTCCGTCGGCGATGAGACGCTTGGTCAGACGCTCGGACATGGCGACGCTGCGGTGCTTGCCACCGGTGCAGCCTACGGCAAGCGTCATGTAGCGCTTCCCCTCGCGGCGGTATCCCTCGGTGATGACGCGCAGCAGCTGGGCGTAACCGTCCAGGAACTCGTTGGCTCCGGGCTGCTGGAAGACGTAGTCGGCGACGTCCGCGTCGGTGCCGGTGCGGGCCCGCAGTTCGGGCACCCAGTGCGGGTTGGGCAGGAAGCGGCAGTCCACCACGAGGTCGGCGTCGACGGGCAGGCCGTACTTGAAGCCGAAGGACATCACGGTGGCGCGCAGCTCGGGCTCGTCGTGGTCGGCGAACTGGGCGTCCAGCTTGGCGCGCAGCTGGTGCACGTTGAGGTTGGAGGTGTCGATCACCAGGTCGGCCTCGCCGCGCAGGTCGCGCAGCAGGTCGCGCTCCTGGGCGATGCCGTCCACGATCCGGCCGTCGGCCTGCAGCGGGTGCGGGCGGCGGACGCTCTCGAAGCGGCGCACCAGCGCCTCGTCGGAGGAGTCCAGGAAGACGACCCGGAGCCGGACGCCGCGCTTCTCCAGCTCGTCCAGCGAGGTGAGCAGGTCGTCGAAGAACTGCCGGCCGCGGACGTCCACGACCACGCCGATCCGGGCGACGTTGCCCTGGGAACGGGCGCCCAGGTCGACCATGGTCGGGATCAGGGCCGGCGGCAGGTTGTCTACCACGAACCAGCCGAGGTCCTCCAGGCACTTGGCGGCGGTGGAGCGGCCGGCTCCGGACATGCCGGAGATGATCACCAGCTCCGGCGCGTTCTCGGCCACGTCTGACACGGTCACTTCGGTTCCCCGCTCTCGGTCTTTCTGCTGGGGAGAACGCGTACGGCTCGGCCGCCCTTCCCCGGCCCGGGCAGGCGGGCGGGGCCGGGGCACACCGGCTGACGGGCGGCGTCGGCCGTCATGGCGTCTCCTGGGATGGTGCGGTCTGGGGTGCTGCTGCCACCGGCTCGGTAGTCTCGTCGACCCCGTCCTCGATGATCTCGCCGGTCGCGGTGTTGACCGCGGGTGCGGCGGGTGTACGGGACGACAACGCCTCCGCAACAGTCTGCGCGGTGCGGCGTCCGATGCCGGGTACCTCGCAGAGCTCGTCCACGGTGGCGGCCCTGAGCTTCTTCAGCGAACCGAAGTGCTTGAGCAGCGCCCGGCGGCGAGTCTCGCCGAGGCCCGGGACGGAGTCCAGTTCCCCGGCGGTGAGTCGCTTGGAACGCTTGTTGCGCTGATAGCTGATCGCGAAGCGGTGCGCCTCGTCGCGGACCCGCTGGAGCAGGTAGAGGCCCTCGCTGGAGCGGGGCAGCACCACCGGGTCGTCCTCGCCGGGCAGCCAGACCTCCTCCAGGCGCTTGGCCAGGCCGCACAGCGCGACGTCGTCGATGCCGAGCTCGTCCAGGGCACGTCTGGCGGCGGCGACCTGCGGCTGTCCGCCGTCGACGACCAGCAGCTGGGGCGGGTAGGCGAAGCGCTTGGGGCGGCCGTCCTCGGTGCGCGGGCCGTCCTCGGGCCCGTCGTCCTCCAAGGGGCCCTCCCCGGGCTCGGGGACGGCCCACTCGCCGGTCTGCTCGCGCTCCTGGAGGTAGCGGCGGAAGCGCCGGCTGATCACCTCGTGCATGGAGCGGACGTCGTCCTGGCCCTCGAAGCCCTTGATCTGGAAGCGCCGGTACTCGCTCTTGCGGGCCAGGCCGTCCTCGAAGACGACCATGGAGGCGACCACGTCCTCGCCCTGGAGGTGGGAGATGTCGTAGCACTCGATGCGCAGCGGGACGGAGTCCAGCTCCAGCGCGTCGGCGATCTCCTGGAGGGCGCGGCTGCGGGTGGTGAGGTCGGAGGCGCGCTTGGTCTTGTGCAGCGCGAGCGCCTGCTGGGCGTTGCGCTGCACGGTGGCCATCAGGTCCTTCTTGTCGCCGCGCTGGGGGATCCGCAGGTCGACCTGGCTGCCGCGCAGGCCGCCGAGCCAGTCGCGCAGCGGCTCCACCGGGTCGGGCAGGGCGGGGACGAGCACCTCGCGCGGGACGGACTCGCCGCCGCCGTAGAGCTGCTGGAGGGCGTGCTCGACCAGGCCGGCGGTGTCGACGTCCTCGACCTTGTCGGTGACCCAGCCGCGCTGGCCGCGCACCCGGCCGCCGCGGACGTGGAAGATCTGCACGGCGGCTTCGAGTTCGTCCTCGGCGACGGCCAGCAGGTCGGCGTCGGTGGCGTCGGCGAGCACGATGGCGTTCTTCTCCATCGCGCGCTTGAGGGCGCCGATGTCGTCCCGCAGCCGGGCCGCCTTCTCGTACTCCAGGTCGGCGGCGGCCTCGCGCATCTGCTCTTCCAGCCGGCGCAGGTAGTTGCCGGTGCGCCCGGCCATGAAGTCGCAGAAGTCCTCGGCCAGCGCCCGGTGTTCGTCCGCCGAGACCTTGCCGACGCAGGGCGCGGCGCACTTGCCGATATAGCCGAGGAGGCAGGGCCGGCCGACCTGGCGGGCGCGCTTGAAAACGCCGTTGGAGCAGGTGCGGACGGGGAAGACGCGCAGCAGCAGGTCGACCGTCTCGCGGATCGCCCAGGCGTGGCCGTACGGGCCGAAGTAGCGCACGCCCTTCTTGTGCGCCCCGCGCATCACCTGGACCCGCGGGTACTCCTCGTTGAGGGTGACGGCGAGTTCCGGATAGCTCTTGTCGTCGCGGTACTTGACGTTGAACCGCGGGTCGAACTCCTTGATCCAGGAGTACTCCAGCTGGAGCGCCTCGACCTCGGTGCCGACCACGGTCCACTCCACCGAGGCGGCGGTGGTGACCATGGTCGCGGTGCGTGGGTGGAGGCCGGCCAGGTCCTGGAAGTAGGAGGACAGGCGCGGCCGCAGGCTCTTGGCCTTGCCGACGTAGATGACCCGGCCGTGGGCGTCACGGAACCGGTAGACGCCGGGGGACGTCGGGATCGCACCGGGCGCGGGGCGGTAGGTGCTCGGGTCAGCCATGGGTCCACCGTACCGACTGCGGCCGGGGCCGCGGGGCGGAGATCGTCAGGGGGGACCGTGGCGGTCGTGAGGCGGTCAACTCGGTCAACTCGGTCAGCTCGGGGTCACCTTGAGGTTGCCGCCCTCGACCGTGACGGTGTAGGCGGGCAGCGGGGTGGAGGCCGGTCCGTCCTGCACGGCGCCGTCGGCGATGGCGAAGCGGCTGCCGTGGCAGGGGCACTGGATCTGGGCGTTCTTCACCTGGTCCACGAGGCAGCCGGCGTGGGTGCACCGGGCGTTGAACGCCTTGTACTGGCCGGCGGTGGGCTGGGTCACCACGATCTTCTGCTCGCGGTAGACCTTGCCGCCGCCCTCCGGCACGGCCGAGGCCGGGCCGAGGTCGACCGGGCCCTTGAGGGCGCCCTTGTCGGAGGAGGACGAGGAAGAGCATCCGCTGACCGCCACGGTGCCGCCGGCCGCCAGGACGGCCGCGGCCCCGCAGAGCAGGGTGCGGCGGGAGGCGGCGGGGCTGGTCTCGGGGGCCTCGGACATCGGTGCGCTCCTACGGTTTGCTGCTGCTGCGAGGGACCACGGAAGTCTATGCGGCGCCCGCCCCGCCGTTCCCGGGGCGCCCCTGACTGTCAGGGTGACCGGGAACGGCGGGGCGGGCGGGCGGCGCTACTTCTTCGCGGCGGCCGCGCGCTTGCGCGGCGCCTTCTTCGCCGGGGCGGCGGCCGGGGCGTCCGTGAAGCCGGCCGGCAGGATGTCCCGCAGGAACTTGCCGGTGTGGCTCTCGGGGACGGCGGCGATCTGCTCCGGGGTGCCCTCGGCGACCACCGTGCCGCCGCCGGAGCCGCCTTCGGGGCCCATGTCGACGACCCAGTCGGCGGTCTTGATCACATCGAGGTTGTGCTCGATGACGATCACCGTGTTGCCCTTGTCGACCAGCCCGCTGAGCACCTTGATCAGCTTGCTGATGTCCTCGAAGTGCAGGCCGGTGGTGGGCTCGTCCAGCACGTAGACCGTCCGCCCGGTGGAGCGCTTCTGGAGCTCCGAGGCGAGCTTGACGCGCTGCGCCTCGCCGCCGGACAGGGTGGGCGCGGACTGGCCGAGCCGGACGTAGCCGAGGCCGACGTCGTTGAGCGTCCGCAGGTGCCGGGCGATCGCCGGGACGGCCTCGAAGAAGTCCAGCGCCTCCTCGATCGGCATGTCCAGCACCTCGGCGATGGACCTGCCCTTGTAGTGGACCTCCAGCGTCTCCCGGTTGTACCGGGCGCCGTGGCAGACCTCGCACGGCACGTAGACGTCCGGCAGGAAGTTCATCTCGATCTTGATGGTGCCGTCGCCCGAGCAGTTCTCGCAGCGGCCGCCCTTGACGTTGAAGGAGAACCGGCCGGGCAGGTAGCCGCGGACCTTGGCCTCCTGCGTCTCCGCGAAGAGCCGGCGGACGTGGTCGAACACCCCGGTGTAGGTGGCCGGGTTGGAGCGCGGGGTACGGCCGATCGGCGACTGGTCGACGTGCACCACCTTGTCCACCTGGTCGGTGCCGGTGATCCGGGTGTGCCGGCCGGGCACGCTGCGGGCGCCGTTCAGCTCCCGGGCGAGGTGGGTGTACAGGATGTCGTTGACCAGCGTCGACTTGCCGGAGCCGGAGACGCCGGTGATCGCCGTGAAGGTGCCGAGCGGGAAGCCGACCGTGACGTCCTTGAGGTTGTGCTCGCGGGCGCCGTGGACGGTCAGCTGGCGCTTCTTGTCCCGCTCGCGGCGGGCGTCCGGGATCGGGATGGACCGCTTGCCGGAGAGGTACTGGCCGGTCAGCGACTCCTTGTTGGTGAGCAGCTGCTTCAGCGAACCGGAGTGCACCACCTTGCCGCCGTGCTCGCCGGCGCCCGGGCCGATGTCGACCACCCAGTCCGCGGTCTTGATGGTGTCCTCGTCGTGCTCCACGACGATCAGGGTGTTGCCGATGTCGCGCAGCCGCACCAGCGTCTCGATCAGCCGGTGGTTGTCCCGCTGGTGCAGGCCGATGGACGGCTCGTCCAGCACGTACAGCACGCCGACCAGGCCGGAGCCGATCTGGGTGGCCAGCCGGATGCGCTGGGCCTCGCCGCCGGACAGGGTGCCGGCCGCGCGGTCCAGCGAGAGGTAGTCCAGGCCGACGTCGACCAGGAAGCGCAGCCGCTCGTTGACCTCCTTGAGGACCCGCTCGGCGATCTGCTTGTCCCGGGCGTTGAGCTTCATCGCGCCCAGGAACTCGGAGCAGTCGCTGATCGACATCGAGGAGACGTCGGCGATCGACTTGTCCTGGACGGTGACCGCGAGCACCACCGGCTTGAGCCTGGTGCCCCGGCACGTCGGGCAGGGCACCTCGCGCATGTAGCCCTCGAAGCGCTCGCGGCTGCTGTCGCTCTCCGCCTCGGTGTGCCGGCGCTGGATGAACGGGATCGCGCCCTCGAAGCCGGTGCTGTACGAGCGCTCCCGGCCGAAGCGGTTGCGGTAGCGGACCTGCACCTGGTGCTTGTGCCCGTGCAGCAGCGCCTTCTTGGCCCGGGCGGGCAGCCCGGCCCAGGGGATGTCGGTGCGGAAGCCGAGCTCCTCGGCCAGCGCGTCGATCAGGCGCTGGAAGTACTCCTTGGCGTGCCCGGCCGACCACGGGTGGATCGCGCCCTCGTCGAGCGAGCGCTCGACGTCCGGCACGACCAGCTCCGGGTCGACCTCCATCCGGTTGCCCAGGCCCGAGCAGTCCGGGCAGGCGCCGAAGGGCGAGTTGAAGGAGAACGAGCGCGGCTCCAGCTCCTCGAACGACACGTCGTCGTACGGGCAGTAGAGGTGCTCGGAGTACATCCGCTCGCGCTCCGGGTCGTCCTCGGGGAGGTCGACGAAGTCGAGGACGACCATGCCGCCGGACAGCCGCAGGGCCGTCTCCACCGAGTCGGTGAGCCGCCGCTTGGCGCTGTCCTTGACGGTCAGGCGGTCGATCACCACCTCGATGGTGTGCTTCTCCTGCTTCTTGAGCTTCGGCGGCTCGGCGAGCTGGATCGTCTCGCCGTCGACGCGGGCGCGGGAGTAGCCCTTGGACTGGAGGTCGGCGAAGAGGTCGACGAACTCGCCCTTGCGCTCGCGCACCACCGGGCTCAGCACCTGGAATCGGGTGCCTTCGGCGAGCTCCAGCACCTTGTCGACGATCGCCTGCGGCGACTGCTTGGCGATCGGGCGGCCGCAGTGCGGACAGTGCGGCTTGCCGATCCGGGCGAACAGCAGACGCAGGTAGTCGTAGACCTCGGTGATGGTGCCGACGGTCGAACGGGGGTTGCGGTTGGTGGACTTCTGGTCGATCGAGACGGCCGGGGAGAGGCCTTCGATGAAGTCCACGTCGGGCTTGTCCATCTGCCCGAGGAACTGACGGGCGTAGGAGGACAGCGACTCGACGTAGCGGCGCTGGCCCTCGGCGAAGATCGTGTCGAAGGCGAGCGAGGACTTGCCGGAGCCGGAGAGGCCCGTGAAGACGATGAGGGAGTCGCGGGGCAGGTCGAGCGAGACGTTCTTGAGGTTGTGCTCACGAGCACCGCGGACGATGAGGCGGTCGGCCACTGCTTCTGGCGCCTTTCTCCGGGGCGAGACGGCTTGCGGTGTGTATCGGTACTTCTTCCAGGATGCGGCAGCAAGCCTATAGCTCAGACGTTCGAATATCGACTCTGTCCAGCGGGGACCACCCGAACGAGTGATGGCCACCCCGGGACGGTCCGCACCCGGACCGAAATACCCCCTGCTCAGGGCCCCGATTCGGCGGTAGCGTCGCCTGGTCAACGAGCGAAGCCCCGCTTGGGCAACGCGCCGTCTCGTCACAGAAGGCAGATTCGATGACCGACCCGCAGCCGACCGACCCGCAGTCCGCCGCCGCCTCCGCCGCCCGGCACCTCGCCCAGGTCGAGGAGAGCACCCGGCACCTGCTGCACACCGCGGCCGAACTGAAGCCCGAGGCCCTCGCCGAACCCTCCGCGCTGCCCGGCTGGACCCGCGGCCACGTGCTGGCCCACCTCGCCCGCAACTCCGACTCCCTGGTCAACCTGCTGACCGGCGCCCGCACCGGCACCGACATCCCCCAGTACGCCAGCCACGAGGCCCGCGACGAGGGCATCGAGCGCGACGCGCCGCGGCCGCTGGAGGTCCAGCTCGCCGACCTGCGCGACTCCCACGCCCGCTTCGCCGAGGCCGCCGCGCTGCTGGGCCCCGAGGCCTGGGCCGCCCAGGTCAGGCACCGCTTCGGCTACGTCTTCCCGGCCTGCGACATCCCGGCCAAGCGCGTGGTGGAGCTGGAGTACCACCACGTCGACCTGGACGCCGGGTACACCCCCGCGCACTGGCCGGAGCCCTTCGCCGTCGCCCAGTTCCGCAAGCTCGCCGGGGGGCTGGCCGAGGAGGCCGGGCTGTCCGCCGTCGAGCTGGTCTCGGACGACACCGGGGACCGCGCCGTGATCGGCACCGGCGAGGTGTCCCTGACCGTCGAGGGCCCGGTCCGCGCGCTGACCGCCTGGCTCTCCGGCCGCTCCGCCGGGGACGGCCTGCGCCGCACCCCCGACACCGCCCTCCCCCAGCTTCCCCCGATGGGCTGACGGCGCGAGGATGATCCCAGGAGCCACTGCAGAGGGAGCGAACGGATGACGTACCACGGAGCGGTCAAGGTCGGCGGAGCGCCGGACGTGCGGGAACTGGCCCACCTGATCATCACCAAGGTGGCCGTCGGCCCGTACGACAACAACGCCTACCTGCTGCGCTGCCGGGCCACCGACGAGCAGCTCCTGATCGACGCGGCCGCCGACGCGCCGGTGCTGCTGGAGACCGTCGGGGACGACCTCGAGACGGTGGTCACCACCCACCGGCACCACGACCACTGGGGCGCGCTGGCCGAGGTCGTCGCCACCACCGGTGCCCGGACGGCCGCCGGCGAGCACGACGCCGAGGGCATCGACGTCCCCACCGAGCTGCTGCTCGCCGACGGCGACAAGCTGCGGGTCGGCGACGTGGAGCTGACCGTCCGGCACCTGGTCGGCCACACCCCCGGCGCGATCGTGCTGGTCTACGACGACCCGCAGGGCCACCCGCACGTCTTCACCGGCGACTGCCTGTTCCCCGGCGGCGTGGGCAACACCTGGGGGGACCCGGAGGCCTTCAGGTCCCTCTACCGGGACGTCACCGGGAAGATCTTCGACGTCCTGCCGGACGAGGCCTGGGTCTACCCCGGCCACGGCAACGACACCACCCTCGGGGCCGAGCGCCCGCACCTCGAGGAGTGGCGCGAGCGCGGCTGGTAGCCCGCCCCGCCCGAACGGCCGGGGCCCCCGCGACCGGTGGCGGTCGCGGGGGCCCCGGCGTGCTCCCAGCGGATCAGGCCTCGAGCTTCTCGCGCTCCTCGCGCTCCTCGCGCTCGGCCTTCTTCGAGGCCCGCAGGCTGGTGAAGGTGGTGATCGCCAGCACCACCACGATGAAGCCCAGCGAGAACGGGATGCCGATCTCCGGGGCCCACGTCGCGCCGGCCTCGTGGGCGGCGTGCAGCACCAGCTTCACGCCGATGAAGCCGAGGATCACCGACAGGCCGTACGACAGGTGGACCAGCTTCTTCAGCAGGCCGCCGATCAGGAAGTACAGCTGGCGCAGCCCCATCAGGGCGAAGGCGTTGGCGGTGAAGACGATGTACGGGTCCTGGGTCAGACCGAAGATCGCCGGGATCGAGTCCAGCGCGAACAGCACGTCGGTGGTGCCGATCGCCAGCATGACGATCAGCATCGGGGTGATCAGCCGGCGGCCGTTCTCCCGGACGAACAGCCGGGTGCCGCGGTAGTCCTCGGTGGCCGGGAAGCGGCGGGTGATCGACTTGAGGACGCGGTTCTCCTCGAACTCCTCCTCGCCCTCCTCCTCGGCGCGGGCCTCCTTGATCAGCTTCCAGGCCGTCCAGATCAGGAAGCCGCCGAAGACGAAGAACACCCAGGAGAACTCGGAGACCAGCGCGGCGCCGCCGGCGATGAACACCGCCCGGAGCACCAGCGCGATGATCACACCGAACATCAGCACGCGCTGCTGGTAGATCCTGGGCACCGCGAACTTGCCCATGATCAGGATGAACACGAAGAGGTTGTCGACACTGAGCGACTTCTCGGTGATGTAGCCGGCGAAGAACTCACCGGCGGGCTCCCCGCCGGAGTGCCACCAGAGGAAGCCACCGAAGAGCACCGCGAGGGCGACCCAGACGGCCGTCCAGATCCCGGCCTCCTTGATCGAGACCTCGTGCGGCTTGCGCCCTCCGATGAAGAAGTCGGCCACGATCAGTGCGATCAGCACCAGGATCGTGGAAACCCACATGGTCATGGAAACGTCCACTACTGCTCCTCCGGCAGGTAGGCGAGACAGTCATCGTCACTTGCCGGAGGTCTCTTCCGCCCATCGGGCCAGCGCCCCGGGGTGCCACGACGGGCACCCGTGATGACGGGGTCGGCTGTCGAGGAATACTCCCCTCCGCTGCCAACGAGAGTAACAGGAAGGGCAAAGAAAGGTAAAGAAGGTAAAGAACCGTCAGAGGAACGGCTCGATCGCCGGCAGCAGGTCCTGGAAGGTGCGCCCCTTGGCCGGTGCGCCGATCGCCTGCATCTCCCAGCCGCCGTTGCCGCCCCGGACCACCTTGGCCATGATCTGCCCGGTGTGCGGCCCGCCGCCCGCCAGCTCGTAGCGGGCCAGCTCCAGCCCCGTGGTCTCGTCCACCAGCCGGCAGTGCGCCCGCTGCACCTCGGCGAAGGTCTGCCCGGTGTACGAGCTCACCGTGAACACCACCTGGGTGATGTTCACCGGCACGTGCACGAGGTCGACCAGGATCGCCTCGTCGTCCTCGGCCCCCGAGCCGCCCTCCAGGTTGTCCCCGGTGTGCCGAACGGAGCCGTCGTTGCTCTCCAGGTGCGAGAAGAACACCACGTCGGACGGGGTCTTCTCGGCGTACAGCAGCGCCGAGGCGTCCAGGTCGATCTTCCGGGTGCGGCTGCCGAACAGCCCGCGCTTGGGGGCCGCCTGCCAGCCCAGGGCCATCCGCACCACGGTCAGGGCGCCGCCCTGCCCCTTCTGGAGGCTGACCTTCTGGCCCTTGGCCAGGTTCACCGACACGACGTTGTCCTCTCTGCCGGCCGCGCGGTCACACCCGCGCGGCTCCACGGTGGAACACCCCGTCGCCGTCCCCCGGCTGAGGCCCCCTCTGCGTACGGCCCGCCATCCCGTCCCGAGGGCACGGTGCCGCAGGCCAGCCTAGGGCCTGCGGCACCCCGCCCTCCCCCGGGTTTCCCCGTTTGTGGCAAGGCTGAGACACCTGTGGTCTTGACCGGTGCCATTCCGGCCAAGACCGTTCACCGCGCGGAGGCTCCCCTCCGGTGTGCCTACGCCACACCGGCCTCGCGCATCTGCCGCAGTTCCCTCTTCAGCTCCTTGACCTCGTCGCGCAGCCGGGCCGCGACCTCGAACTGGAGGTCGGCGGCGGCCGTGTGCATCCGGTCGGTCATCTCCTGGATCAGGTCCGCCAGCTCGGCGGCCGGCCGGGACTTGCCCGGCTTGCGCTCCGCGCCCAGCGCCGGCACCGGGGCCTTGCCCTTGCCCTGGTTGCGGTAGCCGGTGGAGAGCAGCTCATCGGTGTCGACGTCCTCGCGGGCGAGGGTGTCCAGGATGTCGCCGATCTTCTTGCGCAGCGGCTGCGGGTCGATCCCGTGCTTCTTGTTGTAGGCCTGCTGCACGGCCCGGCGGCGGTTGGTCTCGTCGATGGCCTTCTCCATCGCGGGGGTGATCTTGTCCGCGTACATGTGGACCTGACCGGAGACGTTGCGGGCCGCGCGGCCGATCGTCTGGATCAGCGAGGTGCCGGAGCGCAGGAAGCCCTCCTTGTCCGCGTCCAGGATCGCCACCAGCGACACCTCGGGCAGGTCCAGGCCCTCGCGCAGCAGGTTGATGCCGACCAGCACGTCGAACCGGCCCGCCCGCAGCTCGCGCAGCAGCTCCACCCGGCGCAGGGTGTCGACGTCGCTGTGCAGGTACCGGACCCGGATGTCCAGGCCGAGCATGTAGTCGGTGAGGTCCTCGGCCATCTTCTTGGTCAGCGTGGTGACCAGGACGCGCTCGTCCCGCTCGACCCGCTTGCGGACCTCGTGCACCAGGTCGTCGATCTGGCCCTCGGTCGGCTTGACGATCACCTCGGGGTCGATCAGGCCGGTCGGGCGGATGATCTGCTCGACCTGGCCGTCGCCGCGCGACAGCTCGTACGGGCCCGGCGTCGCCGAGAGGTAGACGGTCTGGCCGATCCGCTCCAGGAACTCCTCCCACTTCAGCGGGCGGTTGTCCATCGCGGAGGGCAGCCGGAAGCCGTGCTCGACCAGGGTGCGCTTGCGCGAGGCGTCGCCCTCGTACATCGCGCCGATCTGCGGGACGGTGACGTGCGACTCGTCGATGACCAGGAGGAAGTCCTCCGGGAAGTAGTCGAGCAGGGTGTTCGGCGGGGAGCCGGGCTCGCGGCCGTCGAAGTGCATCGAGTAGTTCTCGACGCCCGAGCAGGTGCCGATCTGGCGCAGCATCTCGATGTCGTACGTGGTGCGCATCCGCAGCCGCTGGGCCTCCAGCAGCTTGCCCTGCTTCTCCAGCTTGGCGAGGGTCCGCGTCAGCTCCGCCTCGATGCCGTTGATCGCGCGCTCCATGCGCTCGGGACCGGCCACGTAGTGCGAGGCGGGGAAGACGTGGAGGGAGGCGTCCTGGCTGATGATCTCGCCGGTGAGCGGGTGCAGGGTGTACAGCGCCTCGATCTCGTCGCCGAACATCTCGATCCGGACGGCCAGCTCCTCGTAGACCGGGAAGATCTCGATGGTGTCCCCGCGGACCCGGAAGGTGCCGCGGGTGAAGGCCACGTCGTTGCGGGCGTACTGGATGTCGACGAAGCGGCGCAGCAGGTCGTCACGGTCGATCTCCTGACCGACCTTCAGCCGCACCATGCGGTCCACGTACTCCTGCGGGGTGCCGAGGCCGTAGATGCAGGAGACCGAGGCGACCACGACCACGTCCCGGCGGGTGAGCAGCGAGTTGGTCGCCGAATGCCGCAGCCGCTCGACCTCCTCGTTGATCGAGGAGTCCTTCTCGATGTAGGTGTCCGTCTGCGGGACGTACGCCTCGGGCTGGTAGTAGTCGTAGTACGAGACGAAGTACTCGACCGCGTTGTTCGGCAGCAGCTCGCGGAACTCGTTGGCCAGCTGGGCGGCCAGCGTCTTGTTCGGCGCCATCACCAGGGTGGGCCGCTGGAGCTTCTCGATCATCCAGGCCGTGGTGGCCGACTTGCCGGTGCCGGTGGCACCGAGCAGCACGACGTCCTTCTCCCCTCCCCTGATCCGCCGCTCCAGTTCGGCGATCGCCGCCGGTTGGTCTCCGTTCGGCTGGAAGGGGCTGACGACCTCGAAGGGCGCCACGGACCGCTCAATACTCGTGATGGGACGCACCACTCAACGGTACGACCCACCACCGACAAGCGGGTCCTACCTGGCGCTGTCCCGGGCGAGGGCGACCAGGCGGGAGATGGCGCGCAGGTACTTCTTCCGGTAGCCGCCGCGCAGCATCTCCTCCGGGAAGACCCGGTCGAAGGGCAGGCCGGAGGCGGTGATCGGCAGCTCGCGGTCGTACATCCGGTCGGCCAGCACGACCAGGCGCAGCGCGGTGGACTGGTCGTCGACCTGCTTGACGCCGCGCAGGCAGACCGCGGTGACGTCGTCCAGCAGCGCGCCGTAGCGGCTGGGGTGGACGGCGGAGAGGTGGGCGAGCAGGGCGTCGAAGTCGTCCAGCGAGGCGCCGGGGGTGCGGCCCGCGGCGTCCGCGACGGCCTCGTCGGTGTACGGCGGCGGGGCGTCCGGCAGGCCGCGGTGGCGGTAGTCCTGGCCGTCGATCCGCATCGGGCGGAAGTGCGCGGACAGGCCCTGGATCTCGCGCAGGAAGTCGGCGGCGGCGAAGCGGCCCTCGCCGAGCTTCTCCGGCAGGGTGTTCGAGGTGGCGCACAGCTTCACGCCGTTGTCGACCAGCCGGCCGAGCAGGGTGGAGACCAGCACGGTGTCGCCCGGGTCGTCCAGCTCGAACTCGTCGATGCAGAGCAGGGTGTGCCCGGAGAGGGTCCGCACGGCCTGCTGGAAGCCGAGCGCGCCGACCAGGTTGGTCAGCTCGACGAAGGTGCCGAAGGCCTTGGGGCCGGGGGCGGTGTGCCAGAGCGAGGCGAGCAGGTGGGTCTTGCCGACGCCGTAGCCGCCGTCGAGGTAGACCCCGGCCGGGCCGGTGGGCGCGGGGGCGGAGCGGCGGAACCAGCTGCGCTTGGGCGCGGAACCGTTTCCTCCACCGAGGGTGGCCGCGAACTGCTCCAGGACCTGGACGGCCTCGTACTGGCTCGGCTGGGTCGGGTCCGGGATGTACGTCCCGAAGCTCACGTCGGCGAACCGGGGCGGCGGGACCATCTCGGCGACCAGCCGCTCGGCGGGCACCACGGGACGACGGTCGGTGAGCGCGATCGGGGAGCCGGACACGGGTGCGGCGGTTATCGGCTCGGGCGCGGTTGCGGAGTGGGAGGCTGCGGGCACATCAGTAGAGGGTACGCCTGCCGGGTGAGCCGTCCGAACGACGCACGGGTCCTGACGCGGGGCCCGCGGCCCCGGACGGCGCAGGGGCCGCGGTGGAAGACTGAGGACATGCAACAGTTGATCAGCCCGCTGGACGGGCGGCTCGAGGATCCGGCCGCACTGGAATCGCTCGCCGCCGTGTACGCGTACCCCGAACAGGTGAATCAGGGGCGCCCCTGGCTGCGCGCCAACATGGTGTCCGGCCTGGACGGCGGGGCCAGGCTGGACGGGCTCTCCGAGGGCCTCTCCGGCGACGCCGACAAGCGGATCTTCGGGGTGCTGCGGGCACTGTCGGACGTGGTACTGGTGGGCGCGGAGACGGTCCGCGCCGAGGGTTACCGGCCTGCCAGGGCGCGTAGGGAGTTCGCGGCGGCCCGAACGGCGGCCGGGCAGGCGCCCGCCCCGGCGATCGCCGTGGTGAGCCGCTCGCTGCAGCTGGACCTGACGGCTCCGCTGTTCACCGAACCGCTGGTCAGGACGGTGGTGATCACCACCGAGGACGCCTCCGAGGAGCGCCGCCGGGCGGTCGCCGAGGTGGCCGACCTGGTGCTCGCCGGAACCGGCGCGGTGGACCTGCGGGCGGGCGTGGCGGCGCTGGCCGCGCGGGGCTGGACCCGGCTGCTGACCGAGGGCGGCCCGCGCCTGCTGGGGCAGCTCGCGGCGGCCGGCCTGCTGGACGAGCTGTGCCTGTCGCTGGCCCCGCTGCTCACCGGCGGCGACGCGCCGCGCATCCTCCACGATGCGCAAATGCCGGACGTGCAGCGGATGCGGCTGGTCTCATTGATCGAGCAGAAAGGTTTCCTCTTCACCCGCTACCTGCGTCGCCCGGGTTCGGATGACCCCGTGACCCCCTGATCGTGAGCCCGTTATGCGATGCCGGGGCCCGGGGGCCGGCCACTGGAAGGGACTCACGTGTTCAAGACGGTACTGATGATCGAAAAAGCTCTCTCGGACGCGGACGTGGAACTCGTCACCACGCTCCACGGCGAGGAGGAGGTGTCCTTCGTCGTCCTGATGCAGCCACGCGGCAGGCAGGACGAACTGCTGCGGGCGCTCGACGACGTCGCCCTCGGCCACCTCGACAAGGTGGTGCACGAGCACGACGAGTCCGAGAGCGGCCCGACGGTGGCCACCGAGTCGCTGGAGCACAGCCTGCGCCACCTGCGCACGGCCGGGGCCGCGGCGGTGGGCGAGCTGGTGGAGGAGAAGCCGCTGGAGCGGCTGCGCGCGGTCGTCGAGGAGCAGCGGGCGGACGAGGTGGTGGTGCTCACCTCGCCGCACTTCGTCGAGGAGTTCTTCCACCGCGACTGGGCCTCCCAGGCCCGGCACAAGGTGGGGGTCCCGGTGCTCAGGCTGTTCGCCAGCGACTCCTAGCCCCGCCCGGTGGTGGTGCAGAATCGTCCTTGCGGTCCGCCCGCGAGGACGATTCCGTCTTCCCGTCCCGTCCGCCCGACCTGTCTGCCCCCGCCCGTACGGAGCCACGCCTTGAACGACGCCGCGCACGACCTGCACGCCCCGCACTTCATCGGCATCGGCGGCGCCGGGATGTCCGGCCTGGCGAAGATCCTCGCCGTGCGCGGGGCCAGCGTCTCCGGCAGCGACTCCAAGGAGTCCGAGACCGTCCTCGCGCTGCGCGCCCTCGGCGCCACCGTGCACGTCGGCCACGCCGCCGAGCACGTTCCGGACGGCACCAGCAGCGTGGTCGTCTCCAGCGCGATCCGCGCCGACAACCCCGAGCTGGTCGCCGCCCACGAGCGCGGCATCCCGGTGGTGCACCGCTCCGACGCGCTGGCCGCGCTGATGGGCGGCCGCAGGGCGCTGGCGGTGGCCGGCACCCACGGCAAGACCACCACCACGAGCATGCTCGCCGTCGCCCTCGGCGAGCTGGGCCTGGACCCGTCCTACGCGATCGGCGGCGACCTCGACGCCCCCGGCTCCAACGCCCACCACGGCACCGGCGAGATCTTCGTCGCCGAGGCCGACGAGAGCGACCGCAGCTTCCACAAGTACGCGCCCGAGGTGGCGATCGTGCTCAACGTGGAGCTGGACCACCACGCCAACTACGCCTCGATCGAGGAGATCTACGAGTCCTTCGAGACCTTCGTCGGCCGGATCGTCCCCGGCGGCACCCTGGTGGTCTCGGCCGACCACGACGGCGCCCGCGAGCTCACCTCCCGGGTGGCCGGCCGCGAGGGCCTGAACGTGGTGACGGTCGGCTCTGCCGAGGACGCCGACCTGCGGGTGCTCTCGGTGGTCGCCCACGGCATGACCAGCGAGGTCACCGTGCTGCTGGACGGCGCCGAGCTGGCCTTCACCGTCTCGGTGCCCGGCCGGCACTACGCCCACAACGCGGTGGCCGCGCTGGCCGCCGGCGTCGCGCTGGGCGTCCCGGCCGCCGACCTGGCCAAGGCGCTCGGCGCCTACACCGGCGTGCGCCGCCGCCTCCAGCTCAAGGGCGAGGCCGGCGGGGTCCAGGTGATCGACTCCTACGCCCACCACCCCACCGAGATGACCGCCGACCTGGAGGCGATCCGGGAGGGCCTGACCGGCGGCGGCCGGGTGCTGGTGGTCTTCCAGCCGCACCTGTTCAGCCGCACCCAGCAGCTCTCCGAGGAGATGGGCCGGGCCCTGGCACTGGCCGACTCCTCGGTCGTGCTGGACATCTACCCGGCCCGCGAGGACCCGATCCCCGGCGTGACCAGCGAGCTGATCATCGACGCGGCCCGCCGGGCCGGCGCCGAGGTCACCGCCGAGCACTCCTTCGCCGCGGCCCCCGCCCTGCTGGCCGGCCTCGCCCGCCCGGGCGACCTGCTGCTCACCATGGGCGCGGGGGACGTCACCAACCTCGGCCCGGCCATCCTTGACCATATCGAGGGAGGCCTGACGCACCTCGCGAACGTTGCATCCAACGTCTGACCCACGTCCGTCCGACGTACGCCGCGACCGGGAGCCGTGAGATGAGCTACGAGATCGAGAAGACCGAGGCCGAGTGGCGCGCCCAGCTCAGCCCCGAGGAGTACCACGTGCTCCGCGAGGCGGGCACCGAGCGCCCCTTCACCGGTGAGTACACCGACACCAAGACGGTCGGTGTCTACAGCTGCCGGGCCTGCGGGTCCGAGCTGTTCAGCTCCGAGACCAAGTTCGACAGCCACTGCGGCTGGCCGTCCTACTACGCGCCGCTGGCCGGGGACCGGGTCCAGTACATCGAGGACACCTCGCTCGGCATGCGCCGGGTCGAGGTGCGCTGCGCGAAGTGCGGCGGGCACCTCGGGCACGTCTTCGAGGGCGAGGGCTACGGCACGCCGACCGACCAGCGCTACTGCATCAACAGCGTCTCGCTGACGCTGAAGCCGGCCGAGTAACGGCGTACGCGAGGGCCCGGGCACCCCGAGGGTGTCCGGGCCTTCGCGCTGCCCTCGCGCACTGCCTCTCGCGCGCTACCCCTCGACCGGCTGGAAGCGGACCGGCAGGTGCATCAGCGCCCGGTGGAACGGGCCCGGGCGCCAGAGCAGGTCCTCGGCGGGCGTGGCCAGTTCGAGGTCGCTGAGGCGGCTGCCCAGCTGCTCGATCGCGGTGATCGCGATCAGCAGGGCCGGGTCCCGGGCCGGACAGGCGTGCGGGCCGGCCGCCCAGGCCAGGTGGGCGCTCTCGCCGCCGCGCGGCCCGCTGTCCTCGGCGGCCGGCGCGGCCTGGGAGTTGGCGGCCGCGTACGAGACCAGCATCAGCGAGCCCGCCTCGATCTCGCGGCCGTGGAAGGTGATGTCGTAGCGCGGGTAGTGGGCCGAGAAGTTGGCCATCGGCGGCGCGTGCCAGAGCACCTCGTCGATCGCCTGGTGGGCGGTCATCGCACCGCCGAACAGCGAGCCGGCGTAGCGGGCGTCGGTGAGCAGGCGCAGCAGGGCGTTGCCGATCAGGTTGGTGGTCGGCTCGTGTCCGGCGATCAGGGTCAGGGTGATCTGCCGGATCACCTCGTCGTCGTCCAGCCCGACCGGGTGGGTGACGTACCAGGAGGTGAGGTCGTGCCGGGGGCGCTCGCGGCGCTCGGCGACCATCGCGGTGACCACCGCGAGGAGCTTCCCGTACGCGGCGCCCGCCTGTTCGGTGGACTCGATCAGCCCGGTGATCGCGGCCACCATCTCGGCGTGCTGCGCCTCGGGCACGCCGAACCAGGTGGTCAGCACGAAGGCGGGCAGCTGGCGGGCGTACTCGGCGATCAGGTCGGCCCGCCCGACGGCGGCGAAGCGGTCGATCAGCCGGTGCGCGGTCCCGGCGACCTGGCGCTGGAGCCGGTGCGGTTCGAACAGCGCGAGGGCGTCGGTGATCACCGCCCGGTAGCGCGCGTGCGTCTCCCCGTCGCTGAACAGCGCGGTCGGACGGTAGCCGAGCATCGGCATCAGCGGGGAGTCCGGCGGCAGGTTGTGCTGCCAGACCCGGGAGTCCTTGGAGAAGGTGTCGGTGTCGCGCAGCAGGTCCAGCGCGGCCTGGTAGTCGGTGACCAGCAGGGCCTCGACGCCGGGGGCGATCTCCACCGGGGCGACCGCCCCGTGCCGCCGCAGCCGCTCGTAGACCAGCTGGGGATCGGCGGCGAAGACCGGGCCGTGGATCGGGGTCGGGCGGGACTCGGCGGTCACGGCTGCTCCGGTGGGGCGGGGGCGGCGGGCGCCGCGGGCAGGGAGTCCAGGACGTGCTCGGCCAGCGCGATCAGCGCGTCCAGGCTGCTGTCGCGGTCCCGGGCGTCGCAGAGCAGCAGCGGGGTGGCGGCGTGCAGGTCCAGGTGGGTGCGCAGCACGTCGACCGGGTGGTCCGGTGCGTCCGGGAAGCGGTTGACGGCGACGGCGTACGGCAGGCCCTGCTCCTCGACCATGTCCATGATCTCGAAGGAGTCGGCCAGCCGTCGGGTGTCGGCGAGCACCAGGGCGCCCACGGCGCCGCGGGCGATGTCCCGCCAGAGCGGGAAGAAGCGGCGCTGGCCGGGGGTGCCGAACATGTAGAGCACGACGTTGCCGGGCAGGGTGAGCCGGCCGAAGTCGACGGCGACGGTGGTGGTGACCTTCTCGGGCACGCCGGCCAGGTCGTCCACCGGACGGCCGGTCTCGGTCATCGCCTCCTCGGTGTGCAGGGTGGCGATCTCGGAGAGGGTGCGGATGAGGGTGGTCTTGCCGACCCCGAACGGGCCGGCCACCACCAGTTTCATCAGCGTCTGGTCCTGGTCGGGCAGGTAGCCCACCCGGCTCTGGTCTTCCGGGCCCGGCCGGCCGGCCGGGTCACCGGAGCGCACGGAGTCCAACGAGGAGCCTCTCGACGATGGAGCGGTCGGTCTGCTGGGCGCGCGGGATCGGCGCGCGGGCGTGCAGGCAGCCCGCCTCGACCAGGTCGGCCGCGAGGAAGACGGTGGCGCTGACCGGCAGTCTCAGGTGCGCGGCGGCCTCCACCACGGTGAGCGCGCCCGGTCGCAGCAGTTCCCACAGCCGGCGGTGTTCGGGTTCGAGTGCGTTCGGCGGGTCGGCGCGGTCGGCGAACAGCACGGTCAGCCGCTCGAAGCCCTTGGTGCCGGGGCGGGTGCGGCCGCCGGTGGCCAGGTAGGCGGGCACCATCCGCCTGCGGGGGGTGGCGGTCATGACCGCTCGTCGTCGTCCTGCCGCCGGGTCGGGCTCGCGAGCGCGCGACCGAGGGCGGCGACCTGCAGCTGCATCTGGTAGGCCACGTTGCCGAGTTGGGCTTCCGGCGAGGTGAAGACGGCGAGCGAGGTGTTCTCCCCGGCGGGCACCACGACGGCGTAGCCGAGGTCGGACTCCACCACGGTCTGGGCCAGCCGGGGCCGCTCGACGTCGGTGAACGCGGCGGTGAAGGCGCGGGCGGCGGCGTGCACGGTGGCGGTCATCGCGGCGACCCGCTCGGCCGAGGCCCGCTCCAGGCCGTCCGAGGCGCCCTCGACCAGGCCGTCCCCGGTGGCGATGACCGCGTGCAGCACCCCCGGCAGCTCCAGCAGCGGGGTCAGCACCCACGAGATCTCGTCGGTGGTGGTCGGGCTGGGCGTGCTGCTCACTGCTCTGCTCCTTCTAAGGTCGGACCGGCGCCCCGGGCGCCGGGGTCGTGGTCGGCGGCGGTGTCGCCGGAGGTGCGGGTGCGGCCGGTGCCGCTGGTGTCCGTGCCGGTCGTGCCGGTGCTGCTGATGTCCGTGTCGGTCGTGCCGGTGGTGCCGGTGGTGCTGTCGCTGTGTCGGGGAGCGGCCGGGCCGGGCGCGGCGCCGGCGGCCTCCTCGCGTGCGGCCCGGGCCACGGCGGCCCGGCCGGAGTCGGTGCCCCGCTGCAGCGCCTGCCAGTGGGCGGCGGCCCGCTCGGGGGTGCGGTCGGCCACGGGGGCGGGGGCGGGCTCCGCGGCGGCGGCCGGGCGCTCCGCGGCCAGCGGACGGCGGCGGCGCCTGGTCGGCAGGCCGGTGCCGTCGTCGACCACGGGTGCCTCGTCCGCGGGGGCGTCCACCGCGGGCGCACCGTCCGTCGGACCGGCCGCCGGCTCGTCGCCTTCCGGGCCGTCCGCGACCGGGTCCGGCACCACCCGGATCGCCGGGGCCGGGTGCGGGCCAGGCCGGTCGTGGCGGTCGGCGAGCCGCGGTCCGTCCTGCTCGTCCGCGTCGCGCATCGGCGGGACGGCCGCGACGGTGGGCGCCGGGGCCGGGCCGGGCCGTAGCGGCAGCGGGGTGAGCACCGACAGCTGCCGCTCGTCGTCCACGACGGTCACCAGCGCGGCCGGGATGCGCAGGATGGTCCGCATGCCGCCGTACGGCGAGGGCTCGATGTGGCAGGAGAAGCCGTACTGGCGGGCCAGCTTGCCGATCACCGCGAAGCCGGCCTTGGGCGGGTTGCCGAGTTCGGTGAGCAGCAGGTCGGGCGGGCCGGCCAGCAGTCGGCGGGCGCGGCGCAGCTGGTCCTCGTCCATGCCGATGCCGCTGTCGTCGATGATCACCAGCGCGCCGCGGCCGCCCTGCTGGACGGTGACCGGGACGTCGGTCTCCGGATGGGAGTAGGCGGTGGCGTTGGCGAGCAGTTCGGCGATGGTGACGGCGATCGGCTCGGCGGCCCTGGCGACCACGGCGAGGTGCTGCTCGCGCAGATGGTTGGCGACCTTGATGCGGGCGTAGCCGGGCACCCGGGAGAGTGCCCCGACGACCACCTCGGCGAGCGGCGAGTCGGTGCGGGCCAGGCCCGGCCAGGCCTCGCAGAGCACCGCGACGGTCTGGATCCGGCGCAGCGCGACCTCGTTGCGGAAGTCGACCTCCAGCAGCCGGGGGTCGTCGTTCTCGTGCTGGAGCTGCTGGACCAGGCTCTGGATCTGGTACAGCAGGGTCTGGATCCGGGAGGTGGCTCCGCGCATGGCGGCACGGGCGGCGGCGTCCACCCGCTCGCGCTCGTCGGCGAGGGCGGCGAGCGCGGCGTCCAGGACGGCCTGCAGCGCCTGGACCGCCTCGGGGCCGACGGCCTGCGGGTCCAGCGGGCCGACCAGCGGGGCGTTGGCGTGGGTGAGCCGTACGGCGGTGGCGGCGACCCGCTCCTGGGCGAGGTGGCCGATCTCGGCGAGCAGCGCGGCGCCCCGCGCCTCGGCGGCGGCGAGCGCGTGCTCGGCGCGCTCGGCGCGGGCGGTCGCGGCGTCGCCCTGCTGCACGGCCTCCCGGACGTCGGCCTGCGCCTGCCGGGCCGTCTCCTGGGCTTCGCGGACGCTGTCCTCGGCGGCCCGGGTGCGCTCCCGCTCCCGCCGGGCCTCCTCGGCGGAGTGCCGGGCGGCGTCCTGCGCCTCGCGCTGCTGCTGCTCGGCGCGGGCGAGCCTGCCCTCGGTGGCACGGGTGCGTTCCTCGCCCCGGCCGAGCGCGGTCTCGGCGGCCGTCGCCCGGGCGAGGGCCCGGGCCCGGCCGCGGGCGAGCACGGCCGCGGCCACGGCGGCGACCAGCGCCAGGACGATCAGCGCGATCAGCGTCATCGAAGTCCTCGGGAGTGCTTGCGGGGTGGACCGGGTGGTGCGGCGGGGCCGGGCAGGTGGTGCGGCGGGGCCGGGCAGGTGGTGCGGCGGCGCCGGGCGGGTCAGTTCCGGACGGTGCGAGGGCGCGGGGCCCGGGCGGAGTCCTCGGCCAGCTCCCGGGCCACCATGGCGACCTGACCCAGGGCCTCCAGGGCGCCGGGGGCCGCCGAGCCGTCCAGGTGCCGGTACTCGGCCGCGATGGTGATCACCAGCCGCTCGGGCAGGCCGAGTTCGGGGTAACGCTGCTCGGCGATCACCCGTCGGGCGGCGTCGAGGGCGGGTATCCCGGCGGCGTGCAGGGCGTGGGCGCGCTCGCGGACGTAGGCGAGGTAGCCGATGTGCTCCCGGACGCCGTCACGGTCGAGCACCGGGCCGTGGCCGGGCACGAAGATCTCCGCGCCGGTGGCGAGGGCCTGCTCGCAGGCGGCGATGACGTTCTCCAGCGGTCCGGCCCAGTGCGAGGGGTGGTCGCCGGGCTGCTCGGGCGTCGAGGAGAAGATCACGTCGCCGGTGAACACCGCGCGCTGGTGCGGGAGGTGGACCAGCAGGTCGCCACCGGTGTGGGCGGCGGGCAGGCTGGTGATCCGCACCGGGTGACGGCCGACGGTCAGTTCCAGCTCGCCGGTGAACACGGTGTCGGGGCGCACCGGCTCGGTGCCGGACCAGTCGAACCGCCCGAAGTGCTCCTTCAGGTAGCCGCCGAGCGGCGAGTCCGGGTCGCTGTTCGCGACCAGGGCGTGCTGCTGCTTCGGGGTGGGCTCCCAGTGGATGTGCTCCAGTGCCTCGCGGGTGGCGATCACCTCGGCGTCCGGCAGCACCCCGGCGCCCCACAGGTGGTCCCCGTTGGCGTGGGTGACGACCACCCGGTCGATCCCGACCCCGTCCGGCAGCAGCCGCCGGCTCGCGGCGAGGAACTCCCCGGCCATCGAGGGGTCGTACGGCGTGTCGATCCAGAGCGCGGTGGTCTCCGAGGCCAGCAGCCCGCAGTTGGCCAGGCCCCAGCCCCGCTTCGGCGGGAGCCACACGTACAGGTCCTCGGCAATCGCGCTCACGTTCGCACGGCTGATCATCATGTGCGCGATTATGCCCATGCAGTGTCAGGAATGGAGCAAAACTATTACAGTTCAAGCCACTTCGCGCCCGAAGAGGGATGATCTGCCCCGTTTCGCCCCACGTGGTCTGGACCACATCTGGCCGAAGTGACCCCGGCCCCCGCCCCGGTTCCTGAGCGTCAGATCCCCTGCTCCGAGGGCTGCTTCAGCTGCTTGATCGCCTTGCGCTCCCCCGCGCAGCGCTCGTAGCCCAGCCACGCGTTGATCGCCAGCATCGGCGCGTTGGTCGTGTCGTTGCTGGTGTACGCGTGCCGCAGGCCGGCCGCGGCGGCGAGCCGCAGGGACTCCAGCTTGGCCAGCTTGGTCAGTCCCCGGCCGCGGAACTCCCGGCGGCAGGCGGTGAACGCGGACCAGTAACGGCCCAGCCCGTCGGTCTGCGCCATGCTGAACGCGGCCGGGCTGCCGTCCACCACGGCGACCACGCTCAGGGCGAGGTCCCGGTCCGGCCGGGTCCAGTCGTTGCGCAGCCAGTCCTCGTACTCGTAGGCGTCCATCGGCACTTCGCTGCCGGGCTCGTCCAGGATGGCGTCCGACTCGACCAGGAACACCGGGTGCGGGTCGGCCGCCCAGTCGGCGGCCGGGCGCAGCTCGACACCGGCGGGCCGTACGGGCGCCGCCGGCAGCGGCAGCGCCAGGTCCCGCCCGGCGAACTGCATGGCGCGCCCGAGCCGGTAGCCCCGGGCGGTGGCGAAGGCCAGCGAGGCGGGCTCGTCGTCCACCCAGGTGTGCAGCTCCGTCACCCCGTGCCCGGTCAGGTGCCGTTCGGCCGCGGTCAGCAGCCCGGTGGCCGCGCCGTGCCGCCGGAACGCGGGCAGCACGCTGCCGTTGGCGTAGCCGATGCCCCGGGCCGTCGTCCCGAGCACCACCCCGCAGCGCACCGCGCCGACCACCCGGCCGTCCAGCTCGGCGACGAAGGTGCGGAAGTGCTCCTCGGGACTCGGCTGGGCGTTCAGCCAGATCAGGGTCTCCGCGGAGAGCACCAGGTGCTCGCGCCCGGCCCGGTGGGCCGCGGCCACGGCCTCGGCGTCCTCGGGGCGGAAGTCACGGATCGTCATGTGCGCGTTCGAAGAAGTCATGGGTTCCCACGCTAGCCGCGCCCTCCCGTCCGGCGCCCGCGATTTTCCCGCCGGCCGGGCGCCCCGAGCGCGGGGCCGGCCCGGACCCGGGACCGGAGTCCCGCACCCCCGGGGCGGCATGCTCAAATAATGCTCTGAGAAGACCGGGTGAGGCTTGGCAGCCACCCCACCCGGGGACATTCTCAGCAGCACGGCCGCGCGGTTCCGGCGACGACGCCCGCACCGGTCGACGGCCCTCCCATCCGGCCCTCCGAAGGGGGCGAACCGATGACTTCCCCTGCCCTGGAACTGCCCGCCTCCACCACCTCGACCCCGGGAACCGCGCCCCGAGCGGCCGCGGGCCCGCAAGCCCCGCCCCGCCTGGGCATCGGCCTCGGCTGGCGCAGCGAGATCGACACCGTGGTCGAACGCCAACCCGGCCTGGACTGGGTCGAGGTGGTCGCCGAGAACGTCTGCGCCGACCACCTGCCCGAATCCCTGACCGTCCTGCGCGGACGCGGCGTCACCGTCGTCCCGCACGGCGTCGGCCTCGGCCTCGGCGGCGCCGACCTGCCCGACCCCGGCCGCCTCGACCGGCTCGCCGGGGTCGCGCTGGCGCTCGGCTCCCCGCTGGTCACCGAGCACCTCGCGTTCGTCCGGGCCGGCGGCCTGGAGGCCGGCCACCTGCTGCCCGTCCCCCGCACCCGGGACTCGCTGCGGGTGATCGCCGAGAACGTCCGGATCGCCCAGGACCGGCTGCCGGTGCCGCTCGCCCTGGAGAACGTCGCCGCCCAGCTCGCCTGGCCGGACGACGAGTTCACCGAGGGCCAGTTCCTCGCCGAGCTGGTCGAGCGCACCGGCGTCCGGCTGCTGGTCGACGTCGCCAACCTGCACACCAACCGGGTCAACCTCGGCATCGACCCGGCCGCCGAACTCAACCGTCTGCCGCTGGAGGCGCTCGCCTACGTCCACGTCGCGGGCGGCACCCTGGTCGACGGCGTCTGGCACGACACCCACGCCCACCCCGTCACCGCACCGGTGCTGGAGGTGCTGGCCGAACTCTGCGCCCGGGTCGCCCCGCCCGGGGTCCTGCTGGAGCGGGACGCCGACTTCCCGCCGCCCAGCGAACTCTCCGGTGAGCTGGACGCCATCCGCCGGGTACTGGAGGGGAGCGCCCGGCGATGACCGACACCACGACACCGGAGCACAAGACGACACCGGAGCACGAGGGCCGGACCGCCGCCGACCAGGACCTCGCCGCCGCCCGGCGGCGCCTGGCCCGGCGCCAGGAGGAGCTGCTGGCCGCCCTGGTGGCCGGCGGCCCCGTCCCGCCCGGCTTCGACCGGCACCAGGTCCGCGCCCAGTCGGCCGGCCTGGCCGCCAAGCGGCGGTCCACCGCCGCCAAGGTGGCCCCGGAGCTGCCCCGCGCGCTCGGGGAGCAGTACGGGCCGCTCTTCCTCGACTACGCCCGCTCCCACCCGCAGACCGGCGGCTACCGCGCCGACGCCCGGGCCTTCGCCCAGTGGGCGCTCGCCGACGGCGGCCCGCTCGCGGACGAACGGCGCCGGGCCCTGGAGCAGTGGCTCCACCCGGCCCCCGTACGGCCGCCGGGGCCGCTCGCGCGCCTGCGCCGGGCGCTGCGCCGACGGCGGCCGACGGCCTCCGCAACGCCCTGACGAACCTTCACCACCTCGGGGGAACCATCCATGTGGCACAACAGCTACTTCGTCGTCCCGGCCCTCCTGCTGGCGGCCGCCGCCCTGTACGCCGCGCAGACCCGCCGGCGGATCGGCCGGGTCCGGTACGCCAAGGGCCTGCCCGGCCGCGGCCTGCCGCTGCTCGACGCCGCCTTCCTGTCCGGCGGACCGGGGCGGGTGTTCGACACCGCCGTGGTCCGGATGCACATGAACGAGCAGGCCGTGATCAGCCGCTCCGGCCTGGTCACGCTCACCGGCGCCAAGCCGTACGACGCCGTGGACAAGGCCGTCCACGACGCCGTCGGCCCGACCGGGAGCCGAGGACTCGGCGAACTGCGCCACACCGTGATGCGCTCCGCCGCCGTCCAGGAGATCGGCGACCGGCTCGCCGACCGCGGCCTGCTGCGCCGCCCCGAGCGGCTGCGGCACGCCCGCACCGCCCGCCGGCTGCTCTGGCTCGCGCTGCTCGTCGTGGCCGCCTCCGCGGTGGCCGCCCTGCTGCTCGACGACGGCGCCGCCGGGCACCAGCGCCCGAACCTCTGGACTCCGGGCCTCCTGCTGCTCGGCGGCTTCACCGCGCTGCTCGCCACCCGGCCGGTCAAGGGCCGGATCACCCCGGCCGGGCAGCGCCAGCTCTCCCTGATGGGGGGCACGCCGTGGACGCCCAACTCCGGGATGCCGGCGCGGCTGGCCGGCGGCGCGCTGCTGGGCGCACTGGCGCTCGGCGGGCTGGCCGCCGCCGGGCTGGACGACCAGGAGCTGGAGGCCGCGATGCTGGCCGCTGCGGCCGAGGAGGAGGCCGTGCGGCAGGCGGTCTCCGCGAACGCCTCCGGGGCGTCCTCGTCCTCGACGTCGAGCTCCTCGTGCTCCTCCGGGTCCGACGGCGGCTCCGCCTCCTGGTGCGGGTCCTCCGACTCCGGCTCCTCCGGTTCCGGCTGCGGTTCGTCCAGCTGCGGCTCCTCGTCCTCCTCCTGCAGCTCCGGTTCGTCCGGTTGCGGCTCGTCGTCCTCGTCCAGCTGCGGGTCCAGCTGCGGCGGCGGCTGCGGCTCCTGACGCCCCGGACGCGGGTGCGCGGGCCGGCCCCGGGGCACCGCCGGACGTCACAGTTCGGTATCGCGGGCCGGGAAGCGTTCCGCCCGCCGTCGACACAGGCATAGAACAAGCCCATGTGGTTGCTGTTCCTCATTCCGGCCTGTGTCGCGGCGGTCCTGTCCTGCCTCCAACTGATCCGGATGACCGCCACCGCCGATGCCCTCGCCGACCGGAGCGGCCTGCGGCCCCCCGAAGCCGTCGGCATCGGCCTGTACGAGACCGCCTACCTGGCCGGCGGCCCGGACCGGGTCGTCGAACTCGCCCTCGTCCTGATGGCCGGCCGCGGGCGGCTGCACCTGGCGCACACCGGCTGGACCACGGTGGTCGACCCCAAGGGCCGCAGCCGCCTGGAGCGGGCGGTGATCGCCACCGTCGGCCGCGAGGGCCAGTGCCGGACCGACGAGCTGCGCCGGGCGATGGCCGAGCACCCCACCGTGCTGGAGATCGGCGCCCGGCTCGCCCTGGCGGGACTGGCCACCCCGGCCCCGGTGCAGCGCGACACCGTGGTGGTGATCCGGCAGGTCCGGCACGCGCTGCTGCTCACCCTGATGCTGCTGGCCGCCTCGCTGGCCCTCGGCGGCTTCACCGGCGGCGACACCCTCGCCCCGCTCGCCTGGTTCTCGCTGCCGCTGGTGCTCACCTCGGGCACCCTGCTGATGGCCCGGGTCGACGTCTACCCGTACACCCGGTGGGCCTCCCCGATCGGCCAGGAGGTGCTGCGCGAGGTCCGTCCGGCCCGCCAGCGCGGCCTGGCCGACGACGAGGAGCGCGAGCTGCTCACCGCCGTCGCCATGAACGGCCCGGCCGTCCTGCCCGACGCCCGGCTCCGCGCCGCCCTGCGCCCACACCGGACCTGAGCCCGCGCCCCGAAGGAAAAGCGGCTGCGCCGCCCCCTGTGACCAGGGCAGACTTCCGCCCATGGACAACCGCGACCGCGCCGTGCTCGACCGTGCCCAGGCCGAGGGACGGCTGGTCCGGCTGCGCCGCACGCTCCCCGGCGCCGACCGGCTGGAGGGCTTCGTCCTCGGCACCGGCCCGGTCTGGACCCTGCTCGCCGACTGCGTCGACCACCGCCTCGACGGCTGGACCGCCGTCCTCACCCCCACGCTGCACAAGGGCCGCGACCGGGGCGGCCCGGAGGCCCTGACCGTGAGCGCGCTGCGCGGCCGCGGCCTGTGGCCGGTCCCCGCGCCCGGCACCGAGCTGCCGCTGGACGACCTGTCCGGCCTGATCGCCGCCGCCTCGGCGGAATACGGCCTGATCGCCCTGCACACCGAGGTCCTCGATCCGGACGTCTGCCGGGTCGGTACGGTCGCCGAGCTGCGCCCCCGCTCGCTCCGGCTGCACGAGGTCGATCCGGAGGCCCGCTGGTACCCCAAGCCGTCCAAGTACCGTGCCCGCGACATCACCCGGGTCGACCTCGGCACCCACTACGTGGACGTGCTGCGCGAGTTCGCCGGGCCGCGCCCCTGACAGGCCGGAGGCCGGCCCCCCCGTGGGGGAACCGGCCTCCGGGAACCGCTCGGACCGCTCGGACCGCTCAGACCAGGCCGTTCAGCAGCTCGCTCACCGGCTTGCGGCGACCGGTGAAGAACGGCACCTCCTCGCGGACGTGCAGCCGGGCCCGGGAGGGGCGCAGGTCGCGCATCAGGTCGACGATCCGGTGCAGCTCGTCCGCCTCGAAGGCGAGCAGCCACTCGTAGTCGCCGAGCGCGAACGAGGCCACCGTGTTGGCCCGCACGTCGGGGTAGCCGCGGGCCATCTGGCCGTGCTCGGCGAGCATCGCGCGCCGCTCGGCGTCCGGCAGCAGGTACCACTCGTAGGAGCGGACGAACGGGTACACGCAGACGTAGTCGCGCGGGCGCTCGTCGGCCAGGAACGCCGGGATGTGCGACTTGTTGAACTCGGCGGGGCGGTGCAGCGCCATGTTCGACCAGACCGGCTCCAGCAGCCGGCCGAGGCCGGTGCGGCGGAAGCGGTTGTACGCCTCCTGGAGGTCGTCCGAGTCGGCGGCGTGCCACCAGACCAGGATGTCGGCGTCCGCGCGCAGACCGGAGACGTCGTACGTGCCGCGCACGGTCACGTCCTTGGCGGCCAGCTGGGCGAACAGCTCGTCCACCTCGGCAGCCAGCGCGGTGCGGTCCTCGGGCAGGGCGCCCTTGAGCTTGAACACCGACCACATGGTGTAGCGGATGACCTGGTTCAGGTCGCGCGCCTTCTTCTTCTCGGGCTGCTGCTCCGGCTCCCGCTCAACACTCTCAGTCATGCGTCCATTGTCCTCTCCGTGGAACCTGCCCCGGTCTCCGGGGTCAACAGTCTGTCGACGAGCGCCGCGGCGGCGGCCGCCGATCCGATGCACGCCGGAATGCCCACCCCGTCGTACGCGGCGCCGCACAGCGCCAGCGCGCCCACCCGCCCGGCCGCGGCCCGCACCCGGGCCACCCGGTCCAGGTGCCCCACCGGGTACTGCGGCAGCCCGGCCGAGAAGCGGGACACGAAGGTGTCGTACGGCCGGGCGGTCAGCCCGATCGCCTCCTTCAGGTCCGCCAGCGACCGCGCCACCAGCTCCTCGTCCGGCAACCCCAGCGCCTCGTCCTCGCGGTACCGGCCCAGCGAGGTGCGCAGCAGGAACGCGTCCGGCGCGGAGCGCTCCAGCCACCCCCACTTGTTGGAGGAGAAGGTCGACGCCTTGATCCGCCGCCCGTCCACCGGCGGCACCAGGAAGCCGCTGCCGCTCGGCGGTTCGGCCAGGTCGGCGCGGCGGAAGGCCAGGGTCACCAGGGCCATGCCCGCGTACTCGACGGCGTCCAGCTCGGTGGCGGCCGCCGGGGCGTCCTCGCGCAGCAACCGGGCCGCGGCGGGGGCCGGGACGGCCAGCACCACGGCGTCCGCGTGCAGCACCTCGCCGCCGGTCACCACCCGCCAGCCGTCGGGGGTGCGGCGCAGCTCGTCCACCGGGGCGTCGGTGCGCAGGTCCACGCCCGCCTCGACGCAGGCCGCGGCGACCGCGCCGGGCAGCGTGCCGAGGCCGCCGCGCAGGCCCTGGAACACCGGGGTGCCGACCACCTTCGGCCGGGAGGCCAGCTCGTGCACCCCGTCGACCAGCGAGCCGCCACCGCGGGCGATCGACAGCAGCTGCGGTACGGCGGCGCGCAGCGAGATCTCGTCGGCGCGGCCGGCGTAGACGCCGCCGAGCAGCGGCTCGACCAGCCGGTCCACCACCTCCTGGCCCAGCCGGTCGGCGACGTAGCGGCCGATCGCGACGTCCTCGCCGACCTCGCCGGGCCGCTCGTGCCGGGCCCGCTCCAGCCCCTCGTCGGTCAGCACCCCGGAGGCGGCCAGCGCCTCCAGGTCACCGGGGACGCCCATCACCTGCCCGCCGGGCAGCGGACGCAGCGCGCCGCGGGTCCAGATCGCGGCCTTCGCGGTGGTCGGCGGCTCCAGCTCCTCGCCGAGCCCGACCGCCCGCGCCAGCTCCACCGCCTCCGGCCGCCGGGCCAGCACCGACTCGGCCCCGAGGTCCACCCGGACCCCGCCGACCTCCCCGCCCCACAGCTTCCCGCCGACCCGCCCGGACGCCTCCAGCAGCGTCACCCGCGCCCGCGCCGGCCCCCCGGCCGCCCCGCTCAGGAACGCGGCCGCGGCCAGCCCCGCGATCCCACCACCGACGACGACGACCCGTGCATGCGACATGCTCCGCAGTCTCGCAGGTCTTTACGTGGATGCCTCAATCCCCTGCACGCCTGAGGTCGATCGCGATCGGGAACGGCACCGGACGCTCCGATCCGGCGGGTCAAAGTATCGGAAATGCCGTGTCCCGTAGGCTGATTCGCATGGAACCGATCATGGTGAGTGCGTGTCTGGCCGGGATTCCCTGCCGGTACGACGGGCGGGCGAAGACCTCCGAGGGCGCCGTGCGCCTGGTCGAGGAGGGGCGGGCCGTGGTGGTGTGCCCGGAGGGGGCGGGCGGGTTGCCGACGCCGCGGCCGCCGGCGGAGATCGTGGGCGGGGACGGCGCGGACGTGTTGGACGGGCGGGCCCGGGTGGTGGACGCGACCGGGGCTGACTGCACCGCGGAGTTCCTGGCCGGCGCCCGGGCGGCGCTGGCCGCCGCCGAGGAGGCGGGGGCCCGGCGGGCGGTGCTGATGGCGCGCAGCCCGTCCTGCGGCTGCGGGCAGGTGTACGACGGGACGTTCACCGGGGAGCTGCGCCCCGGTGACGGCGTGACGGCGGCGCTGCTGCGCCGGGCCGGGATCGAGGTCACGGCCGGGTAGCGGGCCTCCGGCTCCGGAGGCCCGCCACCGGGAGGTCAGCGGGCGCTGGCCTCGTGGACGAAGGCGACGAGGCGGCTGAGCGCGTCCGGGTCCATGGACGGCAGCACGCCGTGGCCGAGGTTGAAGATGTGGCCGCTGGTGCCGAGCGCCTGGGCGGCGTGCAGCACCTCGCGGGCCTTGGTCTCCACGACCTTGGTGGGCGCGAACAGCACGGCCGGGTCGAGGTTGCCCTGGAGGCCCTTGCCCTGGCCGACCCGCTCGGCGGCGACGTTCAGCGGCACCCGCCAGTCGACGCCGACGATGTCGGCGCCGGCCTGGCCCATCAGGCCGAGCAGCTCGCCGGTGCCGACGCCGAAGTGGATCCGCGGCACGCCGTACTCGGCGACGGCGTCGAAGACCTTGGTGCTGGACGGCATCACCGAGCGGCGGTAGTCGTCCGGCGCGAGCGCGCCGACCCAGGAGTCGAACAGCTGGACCGCCGAGGCGCCGGCCTCGATCTGCACCTTGAGGAAGGCCGAGGTGATGTCCGCGAGCCGGTCCACCAGGGCGGCCCACAGCTCGGGCTGCCCGTACATCATGGCCTTGGTGTTCTCGTGGTTCTTGGACGGGCCGCCCTCGATCAGGTAGCTGGCCAGCGTGTACGGCGCTCCGGCGAAGCCGATCAGCGGGGTCCCGCCGAGTTCGTCCACCAGCAGGCCGACGGCCTCGGTGATGTAGGGGACGTCGTCCGGCTCCAGCGGGCGCAGCCGCTTCAGGTCCTCGAAGGTGCGGATCGGGTCGGCGATGACCGGGCCGATGCCGGGCTTGATGTCGACGTCGATGCCGACGGCCTTGAGCGGCACCACGATGTCGCTGAAGAAGATCGCCGCGTCCACCTTGTGCCGGCGCACCGGCTGGAGGGTGATCTCCTTGACCAGCTCGGGCCGCATGCAGGACTCCAGCATGGGGATGCCCTCGCGGACCTTCAGGTACTCGGGCAGCGAGCGGCCGGCCTGGCGCATGAACCACACCGGGGTGTGCGGCACGGGCTCGTGCCGGCAGGCGCGCAGGAACGCGGAGTCGTACGCGGCGCCGCGGCGCCCGGGGGTGCTCGGGCCGTCGTGGGTGGCCGCCGTGGTGTCTGCCGTAGTCTCGCTCACGGGTCAAATCTTCGCACGCGTGCGGCGCCCGGTTTCCCGGCCGGTCTCGTCGGTTCCTCCAAGATCTGTCCGGGTTTGCCGTTCCGGCACGCCGCTGGGAGAGAAGTTGCGGCGATAACCCCGTTCTTCGACCTAGTCTTCGGGGCATGGCAGCGGTCGGAGGGCACCCCGCGCAGGGTGGCGGAGCAGGTGGCGGAGCGGGTCGCGAGGGGGCGCCGGGCGAGTTCAGGGCGGCGGTGGCGGCTCTGGACGGGGCCCGGTTGCGGCCCGAGGTGCAGCTCTCCCCCGCGCCGGCGCCGCGCCGGCTGGCTCCGTACTCCTTCGCGGTGACCGCCTCGGTCGAGGTCGACGGCGAGGAGCTGGCGGACGGCCGGCTGGTGCTGCTGTACGACCCGGCCGGGCAGGAGGCCTGGAACGGGGAGTTCCGGGTGGTCACGATGACCCGGGCGGAGCTGGAGCCGGAGATGGCCGGCGACCCGATGCTCTCCGAGGTCGGCTGGGCCTGGCTGCTGGACGCCCTGCAGGCGCACGGCGCCGGGTACGCGGAGCCGTCCGGCACGGTGACCCTGGCGTCCTCCCAGTACTTCGGCGGTCTGGCGGACCGCCCGTCCTCGACCGAGGTCGAGATCCGGGCCTCCTGGACGCCGGCCGACGGCCGCTTCGAGCGGCACCTGGCGGCCTGGGGCGACCTGCTGTGCATCAGCGCCGGTCTGCCGCCGGCCGCCCCCTCCGGGCAGGGCCCCGCCGAGGTTCCTTCACTCGGTGGGGTGGTCCCGATGCCCGCCCGGCGACGCCCCCGGTCGCACTGACGGGTGGTGCGGGGCCCCGGCGCCGCTCCGGGGCCGGACGCCACCCCCAGGGCTGACGGAGTGTGACTTCGGACCCGCTCTGCGTCAATTCACCGGTCGATACCGACCGATCGGCATCGAATCTGATCGATTTTGTGCGAATAGCAGGCATGTCGCATCAATCATTTGCGCGATTTGTCCGTATTGTTACTCACTAGATCGTGATCTTTCGCTAAAGCCGGGCACGGTTGCTGCCGAAGCAGACTGTGACCCTTTCCGAACGCGGAACACTCCGACCGCCCCCATCGGGGTTCCGTCCGCCACTCCCCGCAGGAGGCCTGGTGTCGGTCCTTCTTGAGCACCCCGCAAACGTGGTCGCCTACCGGCCGACCAAGCCCACCGCCATGGTGGTCATCGCCGATCCCCGCGTCCGTAACACCGTCACCCGCCACCTGTGGGCACTCGGCGTCCGGGACGTGATCGAGGTGTCGTCCATCGCCGAGGCCCGCCCCAGGGTCTCCACACCGCGCGACATCTGCGTCGCCGACGTGCACCTTCCCGACGGCTCCGGACTGACCATCCTCGCCGAGACCCGCGCCGCGGGCTGGCCCAACGGCCTGGCACTGTCCGCCGCCGACGACATCGGCGCGGTCCGCAGCGCGCTGGCCGGCGGCGTCAAGGGCTACGTAGTGACCGGTACCCGGACGAACGTCGCGATGCCGGGCCGCCCGGGCCTGCCGCTCGGTGCCGCCGGGCTGGCCGGCCGGATGCGCCGCCCCGGGATGCCGGGCATGCCAGGCGCGGGCGGTGCTCCGGGCGCCCCCGGAGCGCCGGGTGCGCCGGGCGCGCAGCAGGCCGCGTACCGCGAGCTCTCCGGTCGCGAGGTCGAGGTGCTGCGACTGGTCGCCGAGGGGCAGTCCAACAAGGCGATCGGCGTGGCGATGGGCCTGTCGGCGCTCACCGTCAAGAGCCACCTCGCCCGGATCGCCCGGAAGCTGGGCACCGGCGACCGCGCCGGCATGGTCGCGGTCGCGCTGCGCACCGGCATCATCCACTGAGCCGGGCACTCCGGACCGCTGCGGCGGCCGAGGAGGAACGTTTCCTCCTCGGCCGCCGCCAAGCTGTCTCCCCCTCGGCCGCCGGTGCGCCGTCCCGGCCCCGGCGGCGCCCCGGGCACGGTCCCGGCACGGCCCGGCCACCGACCCGGTCGCCCTCCCGAGTGAGCGGGCGATCAACAGTCTGACCAGTCCGACAACACTCCCGGCCGCGAGGACCGTCGTACCCTTGGGGGGTGACCGACGCCGTAGCAGCCATCCCAGAAGAAGCAGCCCCGGTCCCGCTCCTCGAACCGAGGGAGGGGATCCCGCCCGTGGTGGCGGACGAGCACACGCTGGCCGACATCGTCGCCGCCTTCGCCTCGGGCACCGGACCGGTGGCCATCGACGCCGAACGGGCCTCCGGCTACCGCTACGGGCAGCGCGCCTACCTCATCCAGCTGCGCCGCGAGGGTTCCGGCTCCGCCCTGATCGACCCGATCGCCTGCCCGGACCTCAGCGCGCTCGGCCGGGCCGTCGAGGACGCCGAGTGGGTCGTCCACGCGGCCAGCCAGGACCTGCCCTGCCTGTCCGAGGTCGGCATGAGACCCCGGCGCCTGTTCGACACCGAGCTGGCCGGGCGGATCGCCGGCTTCGCCCGGGTCGGCCTCGGGCCGATGACCGAGAACATCCTCGGGCTGAGCCTGGCCAAGGAGCACTCCGCGGTCGACTGGTCCACCCGCCCGCTGCCCGAGCCGTGGCTGCGCTACGCCGCTCTGGACGTCGAGGTGCTGGTCGAGCTGCGCAACGCACTCGAACGGGAGCTGGACGCCCAGGGCAAGCTCGACTGGGCGATGGAGGAGTTCGCCTCGATCGCCGCCGCGCCCCGCCCGGCCCCGCGCACCGACCCGTGGCGCCGCACCTCGCAGCTGCACAAGATCCGCCGCCGCCGTCAGCTGGCCGTGGTGCGCGAGCTGTGGCTGGTCCGCGACCGGATGGCCCAGGAGCGCGACGTCTCTCCCGGCCGGGTGCTGGCGGACGCCGCGATCGTCAACGCCGCGCTGGCCATGCCGCTGAACATCGCCTCCCTGCAGGCCGTCCAGGGCTTCGGCCCCCGGGTGCACCGGCGCCAGCTGGAGCAGTGGCTGGCGGCCGTGCAGCGCGCCCGGGAGATCCCGGAGAACCTGCTGCCGCCGGCCACCGCGCCACACGACGGACCGCCGCCGCCGCGGGCCTGGGCCGAGAAGGACCCGGTGGCCGCCGCCCGGCTCACCGGCGCGCGCGGCGCGATCGCCGAGCTGGCCGAGCGGTACCACGTGCCGGCCGAGAACCTGATCACCCCGGACCTGGTCCGGCGGGTCTCCTGGCAGCCGCCGGCCGAGCCGGACCCGGAGCACGTGGCCGCCGCACTGCGCGGGCTCGGCGCCCGGCAGTGGCAGGTGGACCTGGTGGCGCCGGCGGTGGCCGCCGCGTTCGCCGCGGCCGCGACCGCGACCGCGACCCAGAGCTGATCGCGGCGCGGGCCTGTCCGCGACTCGATCCGGCAACCCGTGGAAGGGGATGTCGTCCGTACGGGCGACATCCCCTTCGTCGCACCCGGACGGACGCTCCTGGTCGGACGGGGCGGGGAACGTGTCGGGGGACACATGGTCCGATCCCTCCGAGGGGCCTGGGCAGGTTGGTTACCGGCGGGTAGCATGACCGTGATGCGGCGCCGCTCGGGTCTTCGACGGCGGCAGCCTGCTCACCTCGAAATGTTGGTCCCTGGGAGGAGAGCCCCCGTGCCTCGTACCGCGAGGGACGTCGTCTTCGTCGATGGCGTCCGCACCCCGTTCGGCAAGGCCGGCCCGAAGGGCATCTACCACGAGACGCGCGCCGACGACCTGGTCGTCAAGTGCATCCGGGAGCTCGTGCGCCGTAACCCGAACCTGCCCGTCGAGCGCATCGACGAGGTCGCCGTCGCGGCCACCACGCAGATCGGCGACCAGGGTCTGACCATCGGGCGCACCGCCGCCCTGCTGGCCGGCCTGCCGAAGTCCGTCCCGGGCTACGCGATCGACCGCATGTGCGCCGGCGCGCTGACCGCCGTGACCACCACCGCCGGCGGCATCGCCTTCGGCGCGTACGACGTGGTCGTGGCCGGCGGCGTCGAGCACATGGGCCGCCACCCGATGGGCGAGGGCGTCGACCCGAACCCGCGCTTCGTCTCCGAGAAGCTGGTCGACGAGTCCGCCCTGTTCATGGGCATGACCGCGGAGAACCTGCACGACCGCTTCCCGCACCTGACCAAGGAGCGCTGCGACGCCTTCGCCGTGCGCTCCCAGGAGAAGGCCGCCAAGGCGTACGCCAACGGCGACATCCAGCCCGACCTGGTGCCGATCTCGATCCGCAACACCAACCCCGAGGTCGGCGAGACCGGCTGGGGCCTGGCCACCGTGGACGAGCCGATGCGCCCGGGCACCACGATGGAGAACCTGGCGGGCCTCAAGACCCCGTTCCGCCCGCACGGCAACATCACCGCGGGCAACTCGGCCGGTCTGAACGACGGTGCCACCGCCTCGCTGCTGGCCGCCGAGGACGTCGCCGAGGAGCTCGGCCTCCCGGTCAAGATGCGCCTGGTCTCCTTCGCCTTCGCGGGCGTCGAGCCCGAGGTCATGGGTGTCGGCCCGGTGCCGGCCACCGAGAAGGCGCTGGCCAAGGCCGGTCTGACCATCGACGACATCCAGGCCTTCGAGGTCAACGAGGCCTTCGCCGTCCAGGTGCTGGCCTTCCTGGACCACTTCGGCATCGCGGACGACGACGAGCGGGTCAACCCGTACGGCGGTGCGATCGCCTTCGGGCACCCGCTGGCCTCCTCCGGCGTGCGCCTGATGAACCAGCTGGCCCGCCGCTTCGAGCAGCGCCCGGACGTCCGCTACGGCCTGACCACGATGTGCATCGGCTTCGGCATGGGCGGCACCATCATCTGGGAGAACCCCCACTGGAGCGGAGAGACCCGGAACACCGAGCTCGAGGGTGGTATGTGACCATGGCCGACACCACTGAGCTGCTCACCCGCGGCGCCGAGCTCTTCCCGGGCGAGGTCGTCACGACCGCGCACGTCCGCCACCTCGACCTGCCGCTGCAGGCCGGCAAGCTGGCCCTGATCACCCTGGACAACGGCTTCGACCACACCAAGCCGACCACCTTCGGCCCGGGCTCGCTGCTCAAGCTGAACGCGGCGCTGGACCAGGTCGAGGCCGAGGCCGCCGAGGGCAGGATCGTCGGTGCCGCGATCACCGGCAAGCCGTTCATCTTCGCGGTCGGCGCCGACCTCAAGGGCGTCGAGCTGCTCAAGGAGCACGCGGACGCGCTGGCCATCGGCAAGGGCGGCCACGACGTCTTCAAGCGGATCGCCTCGCTGCCCGTCCCCACCTTCGCCTTCTACAACGGCGCGGCGATGGGCGGCGGCGTCGAGGTCGGCCTGCACTGCGACTACCGCACGGTGTCGGCGGGCGTCCCGGCCTTCTCGCTGCCCGAGGTCTTCCTCGGCCTCGTCCCCGGCTGGGGCGGCTGCACCATCCTGCCGAACCTGGTGGGTGCCGGTAAGGCCGTCAAGGTCATCGTCGAGAACTCGATGAACCAGAACAAGCAGCTCAAGGGCAAGGACGTGTTCGAGCTGGGGATCGCCGACGCGATCTTCGAGCCGGCCGACTTCCTGGAGCAGTCGCTGCTCTGGGCCGCCAAGGTCGTCAAGGGCGACGTCGTCGTCGAGCGCGAGGCGATCGACCGCGGCAAGGCCTGGGACGACGCCGTCCTCTGGGGCCGCATGGTCGCCGACGGCAAGGTGCACGGCGCCGCTCCGGCCGCCTACAAGGCGCTGGACATCATCGCCGCCGCCAAGGACTTCGACCTGGCGGACAAGGCGAGCCTGCAGGCCGGCTTCGACGCCGAGGACGCGGCCCTGGCCGACCTCATCATGAGCGGCGAGCTGCGCAGCGGCATCTACGCCTTCAACCTGGTGCAGCGCCGGGCCAAGCGCCCGGTCGGCGCGCCGGACAAGTCGCTGGCCCGCCCGGTCACCAAGGTCGGCGTCGTCGGCGCCGGTCTGATGGCCTCGCAGCTGGCGCTGCTGTTCGCCCGCCGTCTGGAGGTGCCGGTGGTCCTCACCGACATCGACCAGGAGCGCGTCGACAAGGGCGTCGGCTACGTCCACGCCGAGATCGACAAGCTGCTCGGCAAGGGCCGGATCAGCCCGGACAAGGCCAACCGCCTCAAGGGCCTGGTCTCCGGCTCGCTGGACAAGGCCGCCGCCTTCGGCGACGCGGACTTCGTCATCGAGGCCGTGTTCGAGGAGATGGGCGTCAAGCAGACCGTCTTCGCGGACCTGGAGAAGGTCGTCTCGCCGACCTGCGTGCTGGCGACCAACACCTCCTCGCTGTCGGTCACCGAGATGGCCTCGAAGCTGCAGCACCCCGAGCGGGTCGTCGGCTTCCACTTCTTCAACCCCGTCGCGATCCTGCCGCTGCTGGAGATCGTCCGCGGCGACAGCACCGACGACGCCTCGCTGGCCACCGCCTTCGCGGTGTCCAAGAAGCTGAAGAAGACCTCGGTCCTGTGCAAGGACCGCCCGGCGTTCGTGGTGAACCGGATCCTGACCCGCTTCATGGGCGAGATCCAGAACATCATCGACGAGGGCACCCCGATCGCCGACGTCGAGAAGGCCGTCGAGCCGCTCGGCCTGCCGATGTCCCCGATCGTGCTGCTGGAGCTGGTCGGCCCGGCCATCGCCCTGCACGTCTCGGAGACCCTGCACGGCGCCTTCCCGGAGCGGTTCACCGTCTCCGAGAACCTCGCCAAGGTGGTCAAGGCCGGCAAGCGCGGCTTCTACACCTGGACGGACGGCCAGCAGGTCCTCGACCCCGAGGTGCTGGAGCTGCTGTCCTTCGGCGACTCGGTGCTCACCGAGGAGCAGGTCCGCGCCCGCGCCCTGGAGGCCGTGGCGCAGGAGATCGGCCTGATGCTGGAGGAGGGTGTCGTCGCCGAGGCGCAGGACATCGACCTCTGCATGATCACCGGTGCCGGCTGGCCCTTCCACCTGGGCGGGATCACCCCGTACCTGGACCGTGAGGGCATCTCCGAGCGGGTGAACGGCAAGCCGTTCCTCGCCGTCGGTGTGGCCTCGGTGCCCGCCTAGGCGAGGCCCGTACCGGAACACGGAGGAGCCCCGGTGACCTGCTGGTCACCGGGGCTCCTCGGTGTGTACGGGGTTCTCGCCCGATGTGTTGTGCACGGGGTTGTCGGGCACCTGCTCCGTGTACGCGGGTCTCGGTGCTATCGGTGCTGTCAGTGCTCTCTGGGCTCTCTGGGCTCTCTGGGCTCTCTGGGCTCTCAGTGCTTGAGGCGGTAGACCACGGTGTCGGCGAAGACGCCGACCATCTCGTAGTGGGTGTCCAGCAGGTTCTCGATCCTGGGGACCATGACCGGCTGGTACGGGGCGATGCCGGAGTCGTCGACCACGACCTCGGGCAGGCCGTTGGCGAGCTCCTTGTCGAAGGTCTGCCAGGCGTTGGAGACGCTGAACTGCTCGCCGACGTTCTGGTTGCCGTCCTTGCCGCCGCTGTAGTTGGTCAGGAAGCCGGCGGTCAGGTAGCGGGTGGCGGGCTTGCGGTCGGCCAGCCAGTAGAGCTCGGGGTGCATGCCCCAGACCAGCACGGTGTCCTTGGGGGTGGTCTGGGCGGCGACGGCGGTGGCCACCTCGGTGGTGCGGTTGAGCCGCTCCCCCGGCCAGGCCAGTGCCAGACACCAGAACACCGTGGCGGCGACCGTGGTGTAGAGCAGAACGGGCTTCCAGCGGATCGCCGAGGTGGCGACCGCCCCGGTGCCGAGCAGGACCAGCGGCGGCATCAGCTGGAGGTAGTAGTGACCGAAGAAGTGGAAGCCCACGCTGACCGCGACGACCGAGGAGAGCAGCCAGACCCACAGATCGGTGGTCGAGCCGTGCTCCTCGCCGGCCACCGGCAACGGGCGGTGGCGGTACTTGAGCCAGAGCCGTCGCCCGACCGGAAGCAGGAAGCCCAGGCCGGCCACGGCCAGGATGGCCGAGTTGCCGAACGCCCGGCCGAGCATCTGGAGCCAGGCACCGCCGAAGGAGGCGTAGTCGCCGCTGCCGGTGACCACCCAGAACAGGAAGCCCTTGGGTTTGGTGAGGATCACCGCGACCAGCGCTATCGGCAGGGTGAAGCCGAACCCGATCTTGAACAGCGCGGGCGGCCAGCGCACCCCGCGTCGGCGGGCGTCCTGGAACAGCATCCAGAGCACCGGCAGCAGCACCGCGCCGCCGGTCTGCTTGGTCAGTGAGCACAGGGCGACGGCGATGCCCGCGGCCAGCCAGCGGCGCCGTTCGGCGTACCGGAAGGCGGCCACCATGGCGGGCAGCATGAAGACCTCGAAGGTCGCCGCCTGGGTGTCCTCCGGGGAGAGCCCGATGGAGACCAGCAGGTAGAGCAGTCCGGCCCCGGCCCCGGCCCGGTTGCCCCAGCGGCCGCGGGCGATCGAGGCCAGCAGGATCGCGGTGACCAGGTGGGCCACCACCGCCAGGGTGCGCAGCGGCCAGAGCGAGGCGGAGCCGAAGACCGCGAAGCAGGCCTGGTAGAGCCAGGGCAGCAGCGGCGGCTTGCGGTCGACCACGGTGTCGTACAGCACCCCGCCGTCCGCCAGCATCCGGGCCTGGGTGGCCAGGAAGCCCTCGTCCGGGCTCCAGACGGGCCGGGCGAAGGAGGGGATGTGGGTGAGCAGGGCGACCAGCGCGAGCACCGGCACCAGCCTGGTCCAGTACCCGCTCAGCACACGGGTACGGACGCGCTCGGGCAGGCGCTCGGCCAGTCCGGTGAGGCGGGGGCGGGTGGGGGTCGACACGGGTGACAACCTACCGGGCGGGACCGGTGCCGATGGCGCCGGTCCCGCCTTTCGGTGCGATTGTCAGCTTGTCTGGCGACGAACTGTTACGGAGTTACGACAAATGGTCGCCGGTGGAACGGAGAGCGGCCCGCGGGGACCGCCCCCGGTCAGGCCTTGACCGGCGCGGCGTCCAGCTTGGCGACCAGCGCCGTCACCTTCCGGGCGATGTCCGGGGCGTTCAGGCCGATCTCGGCCAGGATCTCGGCCCGGCTGGCGTGGTCCAGGAACTCCTGCGGGATGCCGAAGTCGCGCACCGGCAGGTCCACGTCCGCGTCCCGCAGCGCCTGCGCCACGGCCGCGCCGACGCCGCCCACCCGGCCGTTGTCCTCGATGGTGACGACCACCCGGTGCTCGGCGGCCAGGCCCGGCAGGGCCGGGTCCACCGGCTTGACCCAGCGCGGGTCCACCACGGTGGCGGTGACGCCCTGGGCGGCCAGCAGGTCGGCCACCTCCAGGCTGGTGGGGGCCATCGCACCGACCGAGACGATCAGCACGTCGGCGCGGTGGGCGCCGGAGGGCTCCTCGGCGGCGCGCAGCACGTCCATGCCGCCGACCCGGCCGACCGCGGGGACGGCCGGGCCGACCGTGCCCTTGGAGTAGCGGACCACGGTCGGGGCGTCCTTGACCTCGACGGCCTCGCGCAGCTGGGCGCGGACCTGGTCGGCGTCGCGCGGGGCGGCCAGCCGCAGGGTCGGGATGATCTGCAGCATCGACATGTCCCACATGCCGTTGTGCGAGGCGCCGTCGTCACCGGTGACGCCGGCCCGGTCCAGGACGAAGGTGACGCCCAGCTTGTGCAGGGCGACGTCCATCAGGACCTGGTCGAAGGCCCGGTTCAGGAAGGTCGCGTAGACCGCGAACACCGGGTGCAGGCCGTTGGTGGCCAGGCCGGCCGCGCTGGTGACGGCGTGCTGCTCGGCGATGCCGACGTCGAAGATGCGGTCCGGGAAGGCCTCGGCGAACGGGGCCAGGCCCACCGGGTGGAGCATGGCGGCGGTGATGCCGACGATGTCCTCGCGCTCGTGGCCGAGCGCGACCATCTCCTCCGCGAAGACCGAGGTCCAGCTCTGCCCGCCGCCGCTCTGGATCGGCAGGCCGGTCTCCGGGTGGATCTTGCCGACCGCGTGGAAGCGGTCCTCGTCGTTGTTCTCGGCGGCGTGGTAGCCGCGGCCCTTCTCGGTGAGGCAGTGCACGATCACCGGGCCGCCGAAGCCGCGCGCCTTGGTCAGCGCGGACTCCAGGGCGGTCAGGTCGTGGCCGTCGATCGGGCCGATGTACTTGAGGCCGAGGTCCTCGAACATGCCCTGCGGGGCGATGAAGTCCTTGAGGCCCTTCTTGGCGCCGTGCAGCGTCTCGAACAGCTGCTGGCCGACCACCGGGGTGCGCTGGAGCGCGTCCTTGCCCCAGGACAGGAAGCGCTCGTAGCCCTGGGTGGTGCGCAGGGTGGCGAGGTGGTTGGCCAGGCCGCCGATGGTCGGCGAGTACGAGCGCTCGTTGTCGTTGACGACGATGACCAGCGGACGGTCCTTGGCGTCGGCGATGTTGTTGAGCGCCTCCCAGGCCATGCCGCCGGTGAGCGCGCCGTCGCCGATCACGGCGACGACCGGGTCGTTCCTGCCCAGCAGCTGGTTGGCCTTGGCCAGGCCGTCGGCGTACGACAGGACGGTGGAGGCGTGCGAGTTCTCGATCACGTCGTGCTCGGACTCGGCGCGGGACGGGTAGCCGGACAGGCCGCCCTTCATCCGCAGCCGGGAGAAGTCCTGGCGGCCGGTGAGCAGCTTGTGGACGTAGCTCTGGTGGCCGGTGTCGAAGAGGATGCGGTCACGCGGTGAGTCGAAGACCCGGTGCAGCGCGATGGTGAGCTCCACCACGCCGAGGTTGGGGCCGAGGTGGCCGCCCGTCTTGGAGACCTCGGTCACCAGGAAGGTCCGGATCTCCTGGGCCAGCGCGGCCAGCTGTCCGGGCGTGAGCCGGTCGAGATCGCGCGGTCCCCGAATGCGGGTCAGCAGGGCCACCCGTTCCTCCTCGTTCAGTGTTCGCGGACCACGGACGGTCCGACGGGCGTCGCTGCCCGGTCCGGTGGCACGCCGACGGTCCCGGGCGGTGCCGACCGGTCGAGTCTAATGTCCGCCTGCCGAACACCGAGCGGCGCGCCCGGCACCACTGTTCGGTCGTGCCGTTCCGGGAGGTCGGGCAGGGAGGCGGGTCATCTCAGATTGACGCACATGCGTTCGAGCGTCTTTATGCGGTCGCTCGGGACCGACCGTCCGGAGGCCGCCACTCGGCCGCCCCGGCCGGCGCCGTCACGCGCGGCCGAGCGCGCCGGACTCCCCCATCTCGCTCATCACCAGGGCCAGCGCGCCGAGCACCTCGGCCCGGCCGCCGAGGGTGCCGGGGACGACCGAGAGCTGACGGGCGGCGCTCGGGATCGCGTAGCGGGCCACCGAGTCCCGGATCGGGGCGAGCACCAGCTCGCCGGCCTCGGCGAGGTCGCCGCCGAGGATGACCCGGCGGGGGTTGAGCAGGTTGCACAGGGTGGCGACGCCGGTGCCGATCTGCCGGCCCGCGTCGGCGATCACCCGGCGGCAGCCGAGGTCGCCCTGCTGAGCCAGCTCGACCACCCGGGGCAGGCTGAGGTCAGGGCCGAGGGTGGAGACCAGCAGCGAGAGCAGGTAGCGGGAACCGACGAAGGTCTCCAGGCAGCCGCGGTTGCCGCAGCGGCAGACCGGCCCGGCCTCGTCCAGGGTGATGTGCCCGATCTCGCCCGCGGTGCCACCGGGACCCCGGTAGATCTGGCCGTTCACCACCAGCCCGGCGCCGACACCGCTGGCGACCTTGATGTAGGCGAGGTCGCTCAGCCCGCGCCCGGCGCCCCAGACCAGCTCGCCGAGCGCGCCCAGGTTGGCGTCGTTGTCCACGTGCACCGGCATGCCGAGCCGCTCGGCCAGCTCCCGGCCCGGGGCGATGCCCGTCCAGCCGGGCAGGATCGCGGTGGAGCCGAGCGCGCCGGTCTCCACGTCGATCGGGCCGGGCACGCCGAGGCCGACGCCGATCACCTTGTCCGAGCGGAACCCGGCCTGCGCCAGCAACCGCTCGACCATCGCCTCGGCACGGTCGAAGCCCTGCTGGGCGGAGACGTCCACGTCGATCGGGGCGCTCTCCTCGGCCAGCACCCGGTGGGCCAGGTTGCCGACCGCGACGCGCAGGTGGGTGTGGCCGAAGTCGATGCCGACCACGATGCCGGCGTCCCCGCTGAGCGAGACGCTGCGGGCGCGGCGGCCGCCGGAGGAGGTGTCGGCGACCACGACGGTGCCGCTCTCCTTCAACTCCCGCACGATGTTGGAGACGGTGGCCGCGGACAGGCCGGTGCCGCGGGCGATCTCGGCCTGGGTGAGCGACCCGGCCATCCGCACCGCGCGGAGCACCCGCTCCAGGTTCGCCCGGTGCAGTGACGACTGCGAGCCCGGTGTGTCCGTCGACATGATCCACCCTCCCAGGGCGGGGACCCCTCCGCCGGGTGTCCCCTTCAACTCCTGAAGGGTACGGCCCGGGGGCCGGGCCGGGGATCCCGGCCGGAAGGCACCGGAGTGGAAGGGAGCGCGGAGGGCGGCGGGACGGCGCGGGCCGGGACAGCGGGCGCCGGCGTGGGGGCACGGTGATCGGGGGGTGAAGGTGTTGCACGGCCTGGACCTGCGGGGACGGGGAACCGCGGTCCTGGCGGCGGCCGAAAAGCACACACCACTAGCATGGTGCCCACTTCTCACCGTCCCACCGGAGCCGTGGACGGCGCCGGCGGGGGACGCTTCCAGACATGACGGGGAATCAGATGGCAGGGGATCACCCTACGCCGGGGGCAGCCGAAACGCCCGGCAGCGGTCCGCAGGACAACCGGGGCGTCTCGTTCGGGCGCCCGCCGGGCGGCGGTGTGGATCCGGCCGCCGTCGCGGACCAGATGACGCAGCTCGACGGCGCGGCCGTCCCCGGCCCGGCCGCGCCCGCGGGCCCGCCGCCCGCCCAGCCACCGGCGCCGCCCGCGCAGCCGCCGGCACAACCGCCCGTCGGCAGCCCGGAGTACGCGGCGTACGCGCCGACCGCGACCGGGTTCCCCACCCAGGCCCCGCCGCCGCCCGGCGCCGCACCGGTCGGCCCGTACGACCCGGTCCCCGGTGCGTACGGCGCCCCGGACTCCGGGCAGGCCTACAACGCGGGCGGCTACAACTACCAGCAGCAGCCCGGCTACAGCTACCCCGTCGCGCCCGTCGCACCCGTCGCGCCCAAGCAGCGCAACCCCGTGCTGCTGTGGGGCGGGATCATCGGCGGCGTGCTGGCGATCTCGATCGTGATCGCCCTGGTCGTCCTGCTCAAGGACCCCAAGCACGACACCGACCCGACCCCGGGCCCGGTCGCCGGCGGCGACACCGGCGGCACCGGCGACGGCGGGACCGGCCCCACCCCTCTCCCCAAGGGCGGCACCTTCAACGTCGCCTGGAGCGCCCCCAAGCCGGCCGGTGCGGACGGCTCGCCCCAGATGCTCGGCATCTGGGGCACCGACAAGCTCGCCGTGCGCGTCGACAGTTCCGGCATCAAGGCCTACACCCTGGCCGACGGCAAGGAGGTGTGGACCATCCCCGTCCCGAGCGGCAGCAAGGAGGTGTGCACCGCCTCGTACGGCGCCAACTCCAAGGGCGTCGCCGCCGTCTCCTTCAACACCGGTGACAGCGACTGCTCCACCGTCGGCGCCGTCGACCTGGCCCAGGGCAAGCTGCTCTGGAGCGTCAAGGTCTCGGCCGACCGGATGTCCTCGCCGACCCTCAGCGTCACCGACAACGTCGTCGCCGTCGGCGGCAACGCCGTCGGCGCCCTGAACATCGCCAACGGCCAGCCGGCCTGGCAGTACCAGCCGCGCGACAAGGACTGCGTCCTGCGCGGCAAGGCGGCCGGCGCCCAGATCGCGGTCAGTGACCGCTGCTACGGCAACAGCGGCCCGAAGTCGCAGCTGGTCATCGTCAACGCCGAGACCGGCAAGCCGGCCAGCACCCCGGTCACCCTCACCGGCAACATCGAGCAGGTCGACTCGGTCGTCCAGGACAAGCCGCTGGTCCTGCTGATGTCCAGCGGCCCGCAGGGCGACTACATCCTGCCGTTCGACAAGGACAACAAGCCGGGCAACCAGATGTCCGTCAAGGAGCCCGGCTCGGACAGCCTGCGGCTCTCCGGCCAGGACGAGGCCGTCACCCACAACGTGGTCAGCGGCACCACGCTGTACGTCCAGGTCAGCGGCAGCAAGGCGGGCATCAACGCCTACGACCTGACCACCGGCAAGAGGCTGTGGTCGGCCAACTCCGGCTCGACGAGCAACGACATGCGCCTGGTCGCCGGGACGGACAAGGACGGCAAGGTCCGCGCGATCGTCGACCAGGGCTACAACAAGCCGGCCCGGCTGGTGACGCTCTCGCCGACCGACGGCTCGATGACCGACCTCGGCACCATGACCATGCCGAGCAGCATGAACATCGGCAGCAGCAGCAACGAGTACATGATCTCGGAGGACGGCGCCGCGATCTACGCCTTCCGCCGCCTCAGCTCCAGCGACGGTCCGCTGACCAAGTGGAAGAAGTGACGCCGGGGTGACCCCGGGGGCATGACCCCACGTCGTGACCGACCCGGCGGGGCGGGAACGGGCAGAGCGCCCGGTCCCGCCCCGCCGTGATTTTCCGGTCGCCCCGTACGTTGGACGTGCGAGGATTCGGACCATCAGTCTGACAAAGGAGTGCAGCGAGTGCCCGGCACAAACCTGACCCGTGAGGAGGCCCGCACCCGGGCCGACCTCCTCCACGTGGACGCGTACGACATCGAGCTCGACCTCGGTTCGGCCCGCGAGGGCGGCACCTTCCGGTCCACCACCGTGGTCCGGTTCACCGCCACCACCCCCGGCGCGGAGACCTTCATCGACCTCGTCGCCCCGAGCGTCGAGGAGATCACCCTCAACGGCGTGCGGCTCGACCCGGCGAGCTTCGCCGACAGCCGGATCCCGCTGCCGGGCCTGGCGGCCGAGAACGAGCTGCGGGTCGTCGCGAACTGCGAGTACACCAACACCGGTGAGGGCCTGCACCGGTTCGTCGACCCGGTCGACGGCGAGACCTACCTGTACACCCAGTTCGAGGTGCCGGACGCCCGCCGGGTCTTCGCCAACTTCGAGCAGCCCGACCTGAAGGCCGCGTTCGCGTTCACCGTGACCGCGCCCGCGGGCTGGGTCGTGGTCTCCAACTCGCCGACCCCGGAGCCGGTCGGCGAGGGCGACACCCGGGTCTGGACCTTCGAGCCCACCGGCCGGATCTCCAGCTACATCACCGCGCTCGTCGCCGGCCCGTACGTCGGGGTCTTCGACACCTACGAGAACGGCGAGCAGAAGGTGCCGCTGGGCGTCTACTGCCGGCCCTCGCTGCGCGAGTACCTGGACCCGGAGGCCGTCTTCGAGGTCACCAAGCAGGGCTTCGACTACTTCCAGGAGAAGTTCGACTTCCCGTACCCGTTCGCCAAGTACGACCAGCTCTTCGTCCCGGAGTTCAACGCCGGCGCGATGGAGAACGCGGGCGCCGTCACCCTGCGCGACCAGTACGTGTTCCGCTCCAAGGTCACCGACGCCGCGTACGAGGCCCGCGCCGCGACGATCCTGCACGAGCTCGCCCACATGTGGTTCGGCGACCTCGTCACCATGGAGTGGTGGAACGACCTCTGGCTCAACGAGTCCTTCGCGACCTACGCCGAGGCGGTCTGCCAGGCCGAGGCCCCCGGCTCCAGGTGGCCGCACTCCTGGACCACCTTCGCCAACCAGATGAAGACCTGGGCGTACCGGCAGGACCAGCTGCCGTCCACCCACCCGATCATGGCGGACATCAACGACCTGGAGGACGTCCAGGTCAACTTCGACGGCATCACCTACGCCAAGGGCGCCTCGGTGCTCAAGCAGCTGGTGGCGTACGTCGGCCAGGACGCGTTCTTCCAGGGCGTGCAGGCGTACTTCAAGCGCCACGCCTGGGGCAACACCCGGCTCAGCGACCTGCTCGGCGCCCTGGAGGAGGCCAGCGGCCGCGACCTCAAGGCCTGGTCCAAGGCCTGGCTGGAGACCGCCGGCATCAACGTGCTGCGGCCCGCCGTCACCGTCAACACCGACGGTGAGATCGAGTCCTTCGCGGTGCTCCAGGAGGCCCCCGCGCTGCCCGCCGGCGCCAAGGGCGAGGCCGTGCTGCGCCCGCACCGCATCGCGATCGGCCTGTACGAGCTGAACGGCGACGCGCTGGTGCGCACCGACCGGATCGAGCTGGACGTCGACGGCCCGCGCACCGAGGTGCCCGAGCTGGTCGGCCGCCACCGCCCGGCCGTCGTGCTGCTGAACGACGACGACCTCTCCTACGCCAAGATCCGGCTGGACGAGGACTCGTTGGCCGTCGTCACCGAACACCTCGGCGGCTTCGCCGACTCGCTGCCGCGCGCGCTGTGCTGGGCCTCCGCCTGGGACATGACCCGCGACGGCGAGCTGGCCGCCCGCGACTACCTGTCGCTGGCGCTGTCCGGCATCGGCCGCGAGAGCGACATCGGCGTGGTGCAGTCCGTACACCGCCAGGTCAAGCTCGCCCTCGACGCCTACGCCGACCCGCAGTGGCGCGAGCAGGGCCTCGAGCGCTGGGCCGCCGCCGCGGAGGAGCACCTGCGCGCCGCCGAGCCCGGCAGCGACCACCAGCTGGCCTGGGCCCGCGCCCTCGCCTCGGTGGCCCGTACGGACGGTCAGCTGGACCTGCTCGCCGGGCTGCTGGACGGCTCGGTCGAGGTCAAGGGCCTCGCCGTGGACACCGAGCTGCGCTGGACGCTGCTGGTGCGCCTCGCGGCCACCGGGCGGGCCGACGAGGCCGCCATCGCCGCCGAGCTGGAGCGGGACAACACCGCGGCCGGCCAGGAGCACGCGGCCACCTGCCGCGCCGCCCGGCCGACCGCCGAGGCCAAGGCGCAGGCCTGGGCGTCGGTGGTGGAGTCCGACAAGCTGACGAACTATGTGCAAGAAGCGGTCATCGCGGGCTTCCAGCAGTCCGACCAGCGCGAGCTGCTCGCGCCGTACGCGGCCAAGTACTTCGCGGCGGTGAAGGGCATCTGGGAGACCCGCAGCCACGAGATCTCGCAGCAGATCATCGTCGGGCTGTACCCGGCCCTGGAGGTCACGCAGGGGACGCTGGACACGACCGACGCGTGGCTGGCCTCGGCCGAGCCGGCGCCGGCCCTGCGGCGCCAGGTCGTCGAGTCGCGGGCGGGCGTCGAGCGCGCGCTCAAGGCCCAGGCGGTCGACCGTGCGGCGGGGGCCCGCTGACGGTGCGCGGATAGCCCGAAGGGGCGCCGGACGGGATCGTCCGGCGCCCCTTCGGGGTTGGTGCGGGCCCTGGGTGGACGCGTACGGGTTTTGGTGGACGCGTGTGTCCGTGGCGGAGGCGTGTGTCCGCAGCGGAGGCGTGTGTTCGCGGTGGACGCGTGGTCCGTGGCGAACGCGTGCTTCCGTGGCGGGCGCGTGCGTCCGTGGCGGACGCCGCGGTCGCCTCTACGCGGAGTTACTTCTTCTTGCCCTTGCCGTAGGGCAGGCCGGCCAGACCGGCGATCACCGCGAAGGCGACGAGCGGGAGGAACACGAACAGGCCGAGGGTCTGGCCGACGCTCAGGCCGGAACCGGGGTCGTCACCGTCGTCCCGGGTGAAGGCCATGGCGGGCGACGACAGCAGCATCATCAGCGTGACCGTTGCGCAAACCGCGCCGGCTCGCAAAGCGTTCCTCTTGTCCACGTTTCCAACTTACTCGCTGCTTATGGGAGGGCGCGCGTCGGGGTCCGCCTGACGGAGTCGGGCAGGGCGAGGAGCTGCGCGAGCAGGCCGGCTGCGGGGGCGGCGGCGAGGCGTTCGAGGGTGACCGGGTCGCCGGCGCCGTCGGCGACCGGGAGGCGCCAGTTCGGGTACTGGTCCCAGGTACCGGGCAGGTTCTGCGGGCGCGGGTCGTCGATCAGGTCCGGCAGCCAGACCCCGACCAGCTCCGCCGGGGTGGCCCGCAGGAAGCGGTACAGCACCGGCATCGACAGCGGCTCGTCCGGGCCGATCAGCCCCAGCCGGGCCAGCTCGGCCCGCCAGTCCGCCAGCTCCGCCGCCGCCCGCTCCTGCTCCTCCCCCAGCGGCCTGGCCAGCAGGCCCAGCCGGTGCCGCAGCTCGACGTGCTCGCCGGAGAGCCGGGCCGCGGTGCTCGGCAGGTCGTGAGTGGTGAGGGTGGCCAGGCAGCCCGGCCGCCAGCGGTCCGGGTCCAGGATCGCGCCGTCGGCCTGCCAGTCCCGCTCGAACCAGAGCACCGAGGTGCCGAGCACCCCACGCGCCGCCAGCTCCTCCCGCACACCCGGCTCCACCGTGCCGAGGTCCTCGCCGATCACCGCCGTACCGGCCCGGTGCGCCTCCAGCGCCAGCACGCCGAGCATCGCCTCCGCGTCGTAGCGCACGTACACGCCCTCGGTCGGCGGGTGACCGTTCGGCACCCACCAGAGCCGGAACAGGCCCATCACATGGTCGATCCGCACCGCCCCGGCGTGCCGGGCGGTGGCCCGCAGCAGCTCCGCGAACGGGACGTAGCCGGCCTCGGCGAGCGCGTCCGGGCGCCACGGCGGCAGGCCCCAGTCCTGGCCGTGGGCGTTGAAGGCGTCCGGCGGGGCGCCGACCGAGATGCCGCCGGCCAGCACGTCCTGCAGCGCCCAGGCGTCCGCGCCGTCCGGATGGACGCCGACCGCCAGGTCGTGGATCAGCCCGACCGGCATGCCCGCCTCGCGGGCCGCGCGCTGGGCGTGGGCGAGCTGCTGGTCGACCTGCCAGGCGAGCCAGCGGTGGAACTCGACCCGCTCCGCCAGCTCCTTCTCCGCCCGCTCCACCTGGGGGCCGTCCGGGTGACGCAGGCCCTTCGGCCAGTGGTGCCACACCGGTCCGTGCTCCTCGGCCAGGGCGTTCCACAGCGCGTGCCGGCGCAGCCACTCCCCCTCGCGGCGCCGGTACGCCTCGTACTCGGCCTGCCGCCCGGGGCCGCGCGGCACCTCGTGCAACAGCTCCAGCGCCTCGCGCTTGAGCCGCCAGACGGCGTCCCGGTCGATCAGGGCGTCGTGGCCGAGGACCTCCTCGCGCAACCGGGCCGCGCGGCGGGTCAGCTCCTCGGCGTGGTCGCGCCGGTCGCCGTCCAGGTAGGCGTACTCGGGGACGGCCTCGATCCGCAGGTGCACCGGGTCGGCGAAGCGGCGCGAGGACGGACGGTACGGGGAGGGGTCGGAGGGGGTGCCGGGAAGGGCCTGGTGCAGCGGATTGATCTGCACGAAGCCCGCGCCGAGCCCGGCCCCCGCCCACCGGGCCAGCTCGACGAGGTCGCCGAGGTCGCCCATGCCCCAGGAGCGCTCGGACAGCACGGAGTACAGCTGGGCGAGGAACCCCCAGCCGCGGCCCGGGAGTTGCGGCAGCCGTTCGGGGGCGACGATCAGCGCGGCCCTGGCGGTCCCCGTGGTGGTCTCCGCCGTGAGCACGTGGCGGCCCAGCGGGAGGTCCCCCGGCACCCAGTGCGAGTGCCCGCGCGGCAGCTCCCAACTCCCGCCGTCCTCCAGCTCCACGAGCAGCCGGGCGTCGGCCGGCAGGTCCAGCGCGGTGCGCCGCCCCTGTCGCACCACCACGCAGGGCGGCAGCAACCGGCCCCGCTGCTCGGCCCGGTGACGCTCCAGCGCCTCCCCCACCTCCTGCGGCGACCCGGCCGCCACCCCCATCGCCCCCAGCACCGCCACCAGCGTCCGCGCCCCCACCGCCTGCCCACCCGGCCCCGGATACCGGGTGTCCACCCCGTACGCCTGCGCCAGCGCCACCAGTTCGGCGGGCGGCGGCGGGGCATCCTGCGCCGGCACCTGCTCGGCTCCGTCACTGTCGTGGTAAGCGGCCACTCGCGGCTCCTGCGATGTCTCGGCAACGCCCGGTCAGGACAGCCACAGTCCTACCCGCGTGACGCCTCGATCACCCAGCGCGACACAGCGTCAACCGCTCCGGACACGACGAAGGGCCCGGTTCGGAACAACCGAACCGGGCCCCTGACACTCGAACCGGACCTCCTCAGGCCTGGACCTGAGGATCACCGAACCGGTGGAGCTCCACCGCGACACCCCGCCGACGGGCGAAATTCGCGACGCCCTCCACGGCGGCCTCCAGTGCGGCCCTGAGCTTTTGGAGCTCGGAGTTCCGCCGCTCCTTGTCGGGCGCGGCCTCCAGTGCCTGCCAGGCCGCCCGACAGCCTCTTCCAGCGGACCGATCTCCTCGTCGTACTCGATGAGGTCGTCCAGCTCGCAACCGGGCCGACGGCCCTGTGCGGCGGCCATGTCCAGCTGGGCGGCGACGGATACGAGAGTCCGCGTGGGCACATCCCGGCCCCGCCGCTTCGAACCCCTCACCACCGCCGAGGCCCGTCAGTTCCTCATTGCCACCGGCGGCCACCGGCTGAACGCACTCCTCGAGCTCGCCCGATGGTGTCCCGCTGAGTGGTGTAGCAGGGATCTTGACGTGACCCCTGGTCATAAAGGAGCCATCGCGCAACTCTCCGAGTAGGCATGCTCGTTGAGTGAGAGGTGCGCGATGGCCTTGTCCCAGTCTGACCTACTCCGCCTCATGGAGTCACTGCGTACGGCAGACGGAATCGAGTTGATCAGGACCCTGGCCCAGCGGCTCCTGCAGGAGCTGATCGAGGCCGAGGCCACCGCTCGGATCGGCGCCGAGCCCGGTGAGCACACCGACGCCCGCACCACCTGGCGCAACGGCCACCGCGACAAGACCCTGACCACACAGGCTGGCGACCTGGAACTGGCCATCCCCAAGGTCCGCTCCGGCAGCTTCTTCCCCAGCCTGCTGGAGCGCCGGCGCCGCATCGACCAAGCCCTCTATGCGGTCATCATGGAAGCCTACGTGCTGGGCGTGTCCACCCGATCGGTCGACGACCTGGTCAAAGCCCTCGGCGCGGACACCGGCATCTCCAAGAGCGAGGTCTCGCGGATCTGCGCGGACTTGGACGACCAGTTGACCGCCTTTCGGGAACGGCCGCTCGACCACACCCGCTTCCCCTACGTCTACCTGGACGCGACCTACTGCAAGGCGAGGGTGAACCACCAGATCGTCTCCCGAGCCGTGGTCGTCGCCACCGGCATCACCGAGGACGGCGGCCGCGAAGTGCTTGGGCTGATGGTCGGCGACAGCGAGACCGAGCTGTTCTGGGCCGAGTTCCTGCGCTCTCTGCGCGAACGCGGTCTGACAGGGGTTCGGCTGGTCATCGGCGACCACCACAGCGGCCTGGTCAAGGCGATCCGCAAGGTCATGCTCGGCGCCGCCTACCAGCGCTGCCGCGTCCACTTCGATGCGCAACACCTTCGCGGTCATCCCGAAGGAGGCCGGCGAGACGGTCGCCGCGACGATCAGGACGATCTTCGCCCAGCCCGCCGAAGCCGCGGTCCGGGCCCAGCTGGACACCGTCGCCGACATGCTCGGCAAGCAGTTCCCCAAGGTCAGCCAGATGCTGCTGGAGGCCAAGGACGACCTGACCGCCTTCGCCGCCTTCCCCGAACGACATTGGAAGAAGATCCAGTCCACCAACCCGCTGGAACGGATCAACCGCGAAATCAAACACCGCACCGACGTCGTCCAGGTCTTCCCCAACGACGACGCGCTCCTGCGACTGGTCACCGCCGTGCTCTTCGAGATGCACGACGAATGGATCGCCTTCCCCCGCCGCTACCTGCCCGAGGCCAGCATGGAGAAGATCTACCCCACCAGGCCCGACCGCAACGAACTCCCGCCCACTTCCTGACCGTTGGCGTACGACCACTACACCACTTCATGGGACACGACCCAGGACACGCCACCAGCGCGTACACCTGACCAAGCCCTACTAGTGAGCTGGTCTTGAGATCTGCGGTCGCCACGTGAGGCGCTTCGCGTCACAGTTCCGGTGTTCTCCGCGCTCCGGGTGGTGACATGGCGTCAGCCCTGCAGTCTGCTGTCCGTATGGGTGACAGCAGACTGCGGCCGCTAATCCTGTCGGAATCGGAGCGGCTGACCTTGCAGGGATGGGCGACCCGACGCAGGACCGCCCAAGGGCTCGCGATGCGGGCGCGAATCGTGCTGGCTTGCGCGGAGGGCGGCAGCAACATCGCGGTGGCCGCCCGGTTAGGGGTCAACCGGGGCACCGTCAACCGGTGGCGGGCCCGGTTCCTGCACGAGCGTCTGGACGGTCTGGCCGACGAACCGCGGCCCGGAGTCCCGCGCACCATCACCGACGCCCAGGTGGAAGAGGTAGTGGTGCGCACGCTGGAGGAGACGCCGGAGGGCTCCACCCACTGGTCCAAGCGGGAGCTGGCCGCGAAGGTCGGCATCTCACCGTCGAGCGTGCTGCGAATCTGGCGGGCCTTCGGGCTGCAGCCCTGGCGGACGGAGACCTTCAAGGTCTCTCCGGACCCACTGCTGATCGACAAGATCCGGGACGTGGTCGGCCTCTACCTGGCCCCGCCGGCGAACGCGGTGGTCTTCGCGGTGGACGAGAAGCCGCAGATCCAGGCCCTGGAACGGACCGCGCCGGTGCTGCCGATGTTGCCCGGGGTCCCCGAACGCCGCAGCTTCGACTACGTCCGCCACGGCACCGTGGATCTGTTCGCCGCGCTGAACGTCGCCACCGGCAAGGTCATCAGCCGAGTGTCCGACCAGCATCGCTCCGTCGACTTCCGGGACTTCCTCGACGAGATCGACCGCCAGACCGAGCCGGACCTGGCGGTCCACGTGATCTGCGACAACCTGTCCACCCACAAGTCACCCGTGGTGCACCGCTGGCTGGTCGCGCATCCCCGCGTCCAGCTGCACTTCACACCGACGTACTCGTCCTGGATCAACCAGGTCGAGCGGTGGTTCGCGGAGCTGGAACGGCGCTGCCTCGAGCGTGGAGTGTTCTGCTCGCTCGACGACCTGAGGACCACGCTCGAGGACTGGACCAAGAACTGGAACGACAGCGCCCACCCATTCAAGTGGACCAAGACCGCCGACCAGATCATCGACCGAATCTGCCGCTACTGCTCAAGAATCTCCGGACCAGCTCACTAGTAGGGCTTGGTCAGGTGTACGCGCTGGTGGCGTGTCTCGACGAGGCTTTGCGCGTTGATGGTGTGTGACACCTGGGGAGTTGGATCAGGTC